>CAYVPF010000283.1:0-4173 GCA_964453355.1 uncultured Acidimicrobiaceae bacterium
CCATGGCTTCTCAGGACCCGGATGGCCGCCAGTAGCGCTTCGGCGTCACCCTGGTCGAGCGAATCCGCCCATCGCTCGAAAGTCGGATCGAACTCCACCTCCCAAGGCCGTGCCACCACTCGATAACAATAACATTATCGACTTAGGCGCCGGAGGTGTGTCGCGCTGTCCGGAAGTAACGCAATGTCGGTCGCCGGTTACCCCCGGGCACCGAAAGTCGGCACCAGGTTCCGGGCGGCCCGGGCCTCGTCCACCCGGCGCACCGGGGTGGTCCGCGGCGCCTCGGTGGCCGGGGCCACCGCACCGTCGGCGACGCCCTGGGCCTCGGCCACGATCTTGTCCAACGACGCCGCCAGGGCCTCCAGGGTCTGCAGGCTCTCGGTCTCGGTGGGCTCCAGCATCAGGGCCTCGTCGACGATCAGGGGGAAGTACACCGTCGGGGAGTGGAACCCTTCCTCCAGCAGCCCCTTGGCCACGTCCAGGGCCCGGACGCCGTGAGCCTTCTTCAACGACGACGCGGCCAGGACGACCTCGTGCATGCACGGCCGGTCGAACGGGACGTCGAAGGTGTCGGCCAGCCGGACGCGCAGCCAGTTGGCGTTCAGCACCGCCCGCTCGGCCACCCGTCGGAGGCCGTCGCCGCCGTGCACCAGGATGTACGTGAGCGCCCGGGCCAGCACCAGGGCGTTGCCGTGCCAGGAGTGGATGCGGCCGATGGACCGGGGCGGGGTGGCCCAGCCGTAGCTGCCGCCGTATCTGCACCCTTCACCGTCCTCGCCACCGCCCAGCTCGCCGCCCAGGCGGACCGGCCGGGGGCCGGGCAGGAAGTCGACCAGCCGTGGGGACACCGCGACGGGGCCGGCCCCGGGGCCGCCGCCGCCGTGGGGGGTGGCGAAGGTCTTGTGCAGGTTCATGTGGACGATATCGAAGCCCATGTCGCCGGGCCGGACGACGCCCAGGATGGCGTTGAGGTTGGCGCCGTCGTAGTACAGGAGCCCGCCGACCTCGTGGACGGCGGCGGCGATCTCGCGGATGTCCTCCTCGAACAGCCCCAGGGTGTTGGGGTTGGTGAGCATGATGCCGGCCACGTCGGTGTCGAGGACCCCGCGGAGGGCGTCCATGTCGACGCAGCCGCGGTGGTCGGACGGCACGGTGGTCACCTGGTAGCCGCCGAGGGTGACCGAGGCCGGGTTGGTGCCGTGGGCGGAGTCCGGGATGACGATCCGGTTGCGCTCCTGCCCCTGGGCGGCCCCCTCCTGGGCGGCATGGTAGGCCCGCATCAGCAGCAGCCCGGTCAGCTCGCCGGCGGCGCCGGCGGCCGGCTGCAGGGTGGCGGCGGCCATGCCCGTGATCTGGCACAGGGCCTGCTCCAGCTCCACCAGCAGGGCCAGCCAGCCCTGGGTGAACGGGGCCGGGGTGGCCGGGTGGACGCCGGCCAACCCGGGCAGGGCGGCCACGGCGTCGCAGACCTTGGGGTTGTACTTCATGGTGCACGAACCCAACGGGTAGGCGCCGAGATCCACCGAGAACTGCCGGTGGGACAGCCGGGTGAAGTGCCCCACCAGGTCCCGCTCGGACACCTCGGCCAGCGGCACCGGGTGCTCCCGGCGGTGGCCGGCGGGTACCAGGTCGTCCACCGACCACTCCGGCACCCCGGTGGTCCGCAGCTGCCAGCTCCGGCGGTCGGGTTGGGACAGTTCAAACAGGGTGGGCTCCGGGTCGCGGCCCATCAGCGGGATGCTGGAGGCCTTGCCCCCCGCGGCGGCCGGCAGAAGATCGGTCATGGGCGCACCGCCTTGTCCAGGGCGTTCACGTACCGGTCGATCTGCTCCCGGGTCCGCCGTTCGGTGACGGCCACCAGCAGGCCGTACTCGGCGGCGTCGGCGTCCACGGAGCCGTCGCCGCCGTCGCCGACCAGGTCGGCCAGGGCCACGCCGGCCAGGAACCCCTCGTCGGCCATCCGGTCCACCACCACCCGGGCGGGCACCGGGGTGCGCAGGGCCAGTTCCCGCAGCACCGGGGTGTCGCCGGTGAGCGGGGTCACCCCGTCCAGGCCGACGACGGCGTCGCGCAGGTACCGGGTCCCCCGGGCGCACCGCAGGGCCACCTCGGCCAGGCCGGAGGTGCCGAGCCAGCCCAGCTGGACGGCCGCCGTGACGGCCATCAGGGTCTGGTTGGTGCAGACGTTGGAGGTGGCCCTCTCCCGGCGGATGTCCTGCTCGCGGGCCCGCAGGGTGGTGACGTAGGCCCGGCGGCCGTCCAGGTCGACGGTCTCGCCGACCAGCCGGCCCGGCAGTCGGCGGACCTGGTCGAGGGTGCAGGCGAACAGCCCCAGGTACGGGCCGCCGAAGCCGAGGGCGGTGCCGAAAGGCTGCCCCTCCCCCACGACCACGTCGGCGCCGAAGTCGCCGGGGGACCGCAGGATGCCGGCCGCCACGGGGTCGGCGGCCACCACCAGGACGGCGCCGTGGGCGTCGCACCGCCGGCGGGCCTCCCCCAGGTCCTCCAGGCAGCCCAGGTAGTTGGGGTAGCCGGCCACCAGCACCCCGGGCGGTTCGCCGGCGGTCGCGTCCACCTCGGGCCAGGCGGTGCGGCCGTCGACCAGCGGCACCTCCACCAGGTCGTGGCCGGTGCCGACGGCGAAGGTGGCCAGGACCGCCCGCCAGTGCGGGTGGACGCCGGCCGACACCCAGACGGTCTGGCGCTTGCTGGCCGCCGCCCCCAGGTTGACCCCCTCGACCAGGGCCGAGGCGCCGTCGTACAGGGAGGCGTTGGCCACCGGCAGCCCGGCCAGCCGGGCCACCATGGTCTGGAACTCGAACACCGCCTGCAGTACCCCCTGGGCCACCTCCGGCTGGTACGGGGTGTAGGAGGTGACGAACTCCGACCGGCCGGCCAGGGCTCGGACCACCGGCGGCACCTCGTGGTCGTAGGCGCCGGCCCCGGCGAAGCACAGGAGCGACCGGTTGGCGGCGGCCAGGTCCTCGACGTGGGCCAACACGTCCGGCTCCGGCTGCCCGTCGGCCAGGGCCAGGCCGCCGGTCAGCCGCAGGGCGGCCGGCACGGCGGCGAACAGGTCGTCCAACGACTCCAGGCCCAGGAACGCCAGCATGGTCGCCAGCTCGTCGTCGGTGTGCGGCAGATAGTCGGCCACTAAACGGTGCGCTCCTTCTCCCCCAACTCCGGCTCCCCCACCGCTGACTTGGACTCGGACGGCTTGGGCGGCCAGAACGGCAGCGGGGCCACCGTGGCCGCCAATTCCCGGCCACGGACCATCACGGCCACCCGGTCGCCGATGGCCAGGCCGGCGTCGGTGTCGACGAAGGCCAGGGCGATGCCGCACTCGCGCATCGGCGAGAAGTTGCCGCTGGTCACCTGACCGACCACCGTACCGGCTCCCATAACCTCCGACCCCTCCCGGGGGGGCTGCCGGCCGTCGGCCACCAGGCCGCGGAGCCGCCGCCGGGGCCCGTCGGCCCGCTCCTTCTCCAGGGCCGCCCGGCCCCGGAAGTCGTCCTTCTCCCAGCCCACCACCCAGGACAGGCCGGCCTGCAACGGGGTGATCCCCGGGCCGAGCTCATGGCCGTGCAGCGGCAGGCCGGCCTCCAGTCGCAGGGTGTCCCTGGCCCCGAGGCCGGCGGGACAGACCCCGGCGGCCAGCACCGCCTGCCAGAACGCCGGGGCGGCGTCGGCCGGGACGGCGCACTCCACCCCGTCCTCCCCGGTGTACCCGGTGCCGGCGGCCACGCAGTCGTGAGCCGCCCACCGGAACCCGGTGACCTCGAACCGGCCGACCGCCGCCGCCTCGGGGGCCACCGTCGACAGGTACTCCCGGGCCTTCGGCCCCTGGACGGCGATGATGGCCCGTTCGGCGGTGACGTCGGTGCCGCCGATGGCCCCGCGCACCCGGGAGGTGTTGGAGGCGTTGGGCATCACGTCGAACCGGTCCCCGTCCACCCACCAGACGATGATGTCGTCGGCCACCGACCCGTCGTCGTCCAGGAGGTGGGTGTACTGGGCCCGGCCCGGACCGATGCGCCGGAGGTCGTTGGTCAGAGTCCGCTGCAGCAGGTCCAGGCTGCCGGGCCCCTGCAGGCGGACGGTGCCGAGGTGGCTGACGTCGAAGGCGACGGCGTCGGTGCGGCAGGCCCGGTGCTCCGCCACGGTCCCGTC
>CAYVPF010000284.1:0-4172 GCA_964453355.1 uncultured Acidimicrobiaceae bacterium
GGGCCCGGCGGATGGCGTCGGTGTGGGGGGCCCGCATCAGCTGCTTGATCTCCCGCACCCCCGCCGGTGGGTACCCGGCGATCCGTCGAGCCAGGACCAGGGTCTCCTCCACCACTCGCCCGTCCGGGCAGACCCGCAGGGCCAGGCCCAGCTGGACGGCCTCGGCGGCGGACAGCCACTCGGCGGCCAGCAGCACCCGTGCGGCCTGCGGCCATCCCAGCCGGAGCGGGAACAGGTAGCTGCTGGCCGCTTCCGGTGGCACCCCCATCTCGGCGAAGGGGGCCCGCATCCGGGCCGACTCGGCCACCAGCACCAGGTCGCAGTGGGCCAGCAGGGTGAAGCCCAGTCCCACCGCCGGACCGTTGACGGCGGCCAGCAGCGGCTTGTCCAGACCCTCGACGGCGTCCAGCAGGCCCCGGAACCCCTTCTCGATCCCCGGCGGCGCCGTCCCGGCGGCGATCTCGGCCATCTCGCCCAGATCCTGGCCGGAGGTGAACGCGGTGCCCCGCCCGGTGAGGACGACGGCCCGTACCCCCTCGTCGGTGGCCGCCTCCTCGACGGCCACGGTGACGGCCCGGTACAGGGCGAAGTTGAAGGCGTTCCGGGCCTCCGGCCGGTCGAACGTGACCACCCGCACCCCGCCGTCGTCCCTGACGTCCAGCATCGTCGCTTCCCCCTGCCCGGCCGGCTTCCCGTTGATGGCCGGTCAGGCCTTCATGATCTGGCCGCCGTCCACGTTGAAGATGTGGCCGGTGATCCAGGAGGCGTCGTCGGACAGCAGGAACTGGCACATCCCCACCAGGTCGGCCGGGGTGCCCTCGCGCTTCAGGGCCAGGCCGCCGATGATCTGGTCGATGAACCCCTCGGGCACCACCGTCCGGGCCGCCTCGGTGTTGATCGGCCCGGGGGCGATGGCGTTGACCCGGATGCCCATGCTGCCGAGCTCGTGGGCCAGCTGCTGGGTCAGTGAGTTCACCCCGGCCTTGGCCAGGCCGTAGAAGCCGGCGTACAGGTAGGCGGCGGTGGACGACTGGTTGACGATGGCCCCGCCGCCCCGCTTGCGCATACTCCGGAAGCAGGCCCGGGTGCAGTTGAGGGCGCCCAGCAGGTTGACGGCCAGGAACCGCTGCAGGTAGTCCCAGTCCACCCCGATCAGCACGTCCAGTTGCATGCCGCCGAAGATGGCGGCGTTGTTCACCAGGAAGTCCACGCCCCCCAGTTCCTCGGTCACCGCGGCGACCATGGTGGCCGCCGATTCGGGGTCCGCCACGTCCAGGGCCACCGCCATGGCGGTGCCGCCGCTGGCGTTGCCCTCGGTCCTGTTGATGGCGTCGGCCACCGCCACCGCCCGGTCGGCGTCGATGTCGGCCACCACCACGGCCGCCCCCGACGCCGCCAGGGCCTCGGCGTAGGCCTGCCCGATGCCACCGCCGGATCCGGTCACCACGGCCACCTTGCCGCGGAAGTCGTAGCTCACTGATCGGCCCCCTCGGTGCTCGCTTCGTCGGCGGCGGGTGCCGTCCTCTTCTGGTAGGCGGCGATGGCCCGCTCGGCGGCCGCCTGCATGCCGGTGGACAGCGGCCAGCCGATGTAGTGGGCCAGGTGGATGACCGTCTCCCGGACCTGGTCGGCGTCCAGCTCTCCCCGGTCCAGGGCGGCGCCGAACTGGATGTCCAGCAACTCGTGCTGCCCCTGGGCGGCGATGGCGCCGATGGTGAGCAGGCGACGGCTGGCCACGTCCAGCCCGGGCCGGGTCCAGACGGCCCCGAACAGGTGGTCGACCGTGACCTCCAGGTAGCCCCCGGTGACGTTGGCCGGGTCGACGGAGAAGCCGTAGACCTCCCGCATCTTCTCCGTACCGCGCACACTCGCTGTCGGTTCGTCGGTCATGCCGGCTCCGCCAAAGACTTGGTCTGCAGGTACTCCTCGAACCCGGCCACGCCCATCTCCCTTCCGATGCCAGACTGCTTGTAGCCGCCGAACGGGACGTCCGGGCTGTACCAGAGGCCGCCGTTGACGCCGATGGTGCCGGTGCGGATGCGGTTGGCCACGGCCACCGCCCGGTCCCGGTCGCCGGACCACACCGACCCCGACAGGCCGTAGGCCGAGTCGTTGGCCAGGGCCACGGCGTCGTCGTCACCGTCGTGAGGGATGACCACCAGCACCGGCCCGAAGATCTCCTCCCGGGCCACCCGGGCGTCGTTGCCGAGCCCGGCGATCAGGGTGGGCTCGACGAAGAAGCCGCGGTCCCGGCCGGCCGGCCGGCCGCCACCGACCACCACCTGGCCACCCTCGTCGGCGGCCAGCTGCAGGTACCCCTCCACCCGCTGCCGCTGCCGGTCGCTGATCAGCGGCCCGCAGATCGTGCCGGGGTCGGTGGGGTCGGCGGCCGGCAGCTTGGACAGCACCTTGGCGGTGGACTCGGTGGCCTCGTCCAACAGCCGCCGGGGGACCAGCAGGCGGGTGGTGATGGCGCAGCCCTGACCGGCGTGGGTGCACACCGTGAAGGCCGCGGTGGCACACGCCCCGCGCAGGTCGGCGTCGTCCAGCACCACGAACGCCGACTTGCCGCCCAGCTCCAAGAACACCTTCTTCAACGTCTCCGCCGCCGTCGCCATCACCCGACGTCCGGTGGCGGTGGACCCGGTGAAGCTGACCTGGTCCACCCGGGGGTCGGCGGCCAGGGCGGCGCCGATGCCGTGGTCGGACGACGGCACCACGTTGACCACCCCGGCCGGGATGTCGGTCTCCTCGGCCACCAGCCGGCCGAGGACGGTGGCGCACCACGGGGTGTCCGGGGCCGGCTTCAGCACCACCGTGTTCCCGGCGGCCAGCGCCGGGCCCAGCTTGGCCAGGTTGATCTGGTGCGGCACGTTCCACGGGGTGATCGCCCCGACCACCCCGGTGGCCTCCCGCCGGACCCACCGGTGGGACGGGATGCCCAGCGGGGCGGCATCGCCCAGGTCGGTCTCCCAGGCGTACCCCTCCGCCAGGTCCGCCACCCAACCCAGCGAGGCCACCGGGTCGTCCAGCTGGGCCGAGTACGTCAGGGACACCGGCGACCCCGTCTCGGCCACCGTCAGGGCCCGGATCTCGTCGGCATGGGCCACGAAGGCCGCCTGCAGCTGGCGGAGGCAACGCACCCGGAGGTCCGGATCGGTCGACCAGCCGGTCTCGTCGAAGGCCCGGCGGGCGGCGCCGATGGCGTCGTCCAGGTCCCCGGCCGTGCCGTCGGCGACCACCCCCAGCACCTCCTCGGTGGCCGGGTTGACGGTCTCGAACACGGCCCCGCCGGCCGCCGGCCGCAGGGTGCCGTCGATCAGCAGCCGTGGCTCGCCTTGAAGGTCGGTCATGCGTCGGGCCCTCCCGTTCGTGGCTCGGCTTCGTCGGCAATGGCTTCGTCGGCAATGGCTTCGTCGATGCCGGGGCCGACGCCGAAGACGGCATCCGCCAAGGCGTCGGTGAGCCGGGCCGCCGGCATCGGCACCCCGAGCTCGGTCCCGAGGTCGATGGCGGCCCGCAGGTCCTTGTGGGCCAGTTGGGCCGCGGCGTTCATGGGGCCGATCAGGCCGGCCTCGGTGCGCACGTCGGCCCGCAACGGGGCGACCGTCGGGCGGAACATCAAGGTGGCGGCGCCGCCGATCCGGCGGTCGCTGGCCCGGATGGCGGTGGCCAGCTGGGCGAGGTCGATGCCGGCCGCCTCGGCCAGCCGCTGCCCCTCGTAGGCGGCCAGCCACGAGCCGTACTGCACCACGTTGCGGGCCAGCTTGGCCGACAGTCCGGCCCCCAGCGGCCCCATGGGCAGCACCTCGCTGCCGATGACGTCCAGGACCGGGCGGACCCGGGCGACGGCGTCCTCCGGTCCGCCGACCATGCAGACCAGCTGGCCGTCGGCCGCCGCCGACGGTCCGCCGCTGACGCCGCAGTCCACCAGCGACACCCCGGCCACGGAGGCCTGGGCGGCCAGGTCCAGCACCGTGGCCGTGGCGATGGTGGACACCACCACGATGCTCGGCACGCTGTCGGTGGGGGCGCCGGCGGTGCTGGCGGCGGCGAACCCGGCCAGCAGGCCGTCGGGCCCGGTCACCACCGAGCGGACCTGCTCGTCGTTGACCACGGCGACCACCACTACCCGGGCGTGGGCGGCCAGGTCGGCGGGCGTCGAGGCCACC
>CAYVPF010000285.1:0-4114 GCA_964453355.1 uncultured Acidimicrobiaceae bacterium
AACGGCGTCACGACAGCCACCGCCACGCCGGTGGAAGTCAAGGGTGTCGGCGGTACCGGCTACCTGTCGGGCGTGGTGGCCATCGCCAGTGCCGGCGACCACGACCTAGCCCTCACCGCCTCGGGCAACGTCTATGCCTGGGGGGCCAACGGTGCCGGCCAGCTGGGCATCGGGGCCAAGACAACGACAGGTCTTAAGACACAAAGCACCACCCCGGTGGAGGCGGAGGGCGTCGGCGGCACCGGCTACCTATCCGGCGTGGTGGCCATCGCGGCCGCGGCTACAGACAGCTACGCCCTCACCGCCTCCGCCAACGTCTATGCGTGGGGAACCGGCACGGCTGGCCAGCTGGGGGCCGGTACCGTCATCGTCGCCAGCTCGGTGCCGGTGGAGGTCGTGAAGCTCCTCGGGAATACCCCGCTCTCCAACGTCGTGGCCATCGCCGCCGGCACACAGCATGCCGTCGCTCTGACCGCAGCGGGCGCCGTGTACGCCTGGGGCACAGACCTCTACGGCCAGAGCGGGAACGGCCACGTCGACTCCAAGACGTTCCAGGCTTCAGAGGTGATCTCGGGCTTCACGACATACCTGTCGAACGTGGTGGCCATCAGCGCAGGTGGTGACGACTCCATGGCCGTCACCTCGGCCGGGGCGGTCTATGCCTGGGGTACAGACGTCGACGGCCAGCTCGATGTCGGCTACACCACAGCCACAGGCAGGACATACGCCACCGAGATCGAGGCGCCGGGCGGTCACGGCCCGCTCTCGGACGTCCTAAGCCTGGGCCAGGGTAGCGACCGGACGGCGTACGCGGTCACAGGGGCCGTGGTGGTGCTGTCCGTGAGCCCCTCCGGTGGACCCACCGGTGGTGGCAGCTCGGTGACGATCACCGGCACCGGGTTCCTCGGAGCCACTGCCGTCAAATTCGGCACAACCGCGGCCACCAGCTACACCGTGAGCTCGGGCACGTCGATCACGGCGGTCGCGCCGGCCCACTCGGCGGGCACAGCCAACGTGACGGTCACCGCATCCGGCACCACCAGTGCGACCACCTCGGCCGACAAGTTCGGCTATGTGGCCACCCCCACGGTCACCGGCGTATCCCCGGGGACGGCCACATCGCTCGCCGGCACCAAGGTGACAATTACCGGAACGAACTTCAGCGGCGCTACGAAGGTCAGCTTCGGACCATTGCCGGCGACCGGGCTGACAGTGTCGTCGACCAAGATCTCCGCCTTCGCCCCAGCCGGTTCGGGCACCGTCGACGTGACGGTGACGACGCCGGCCGGTACGACTGCCACCTCGTCGGCCGACAAGTTCACCTACCCGTCGGGCACCTTGGAGGCCTGGGGGACAGACCGGTCCGGCCAGCTGGGTAATGGGACGACCACCAGCTCGTCGACGCCCGTGTCGGTCCCGGGCATCGGCGCCGTCTCGATGGTGGTATCCGGGGGGGGCTACACCGCCGCCCTCAGCTCCTCGGGCAACGTCTATACCTGGGGGACAAACCTCGTAGGCCAGCTCGGCGACGATGCGGTTACATCGAGCCTGACCCCCGTCGAGGTCGAGGGGCCCGGTGGGGTTGGGGTCCTGAGCGGGGTCGTCGCCGTGACCGCTGGATCCGGGGACGCCTATGCGCTGACCGGTTCCGGCAACGTCTACGCCTGGGGCACAGGGGTCACCGGCGGACTCGGCAACGGGAACGACACCAGCAGCCGGGTGCCGGTCGAGGTGGCCGGCCCGGGCGGTACCGGCCACCTTTCGGGGGTCGTCGCCATCGCCGGCAACGGCAGCTCGGCCTACGCCGTCACGAGCTCGGGCAACGTGTACGCCTGGGGAACAGACGACGAGGGGCAGCTCGGTGATGCCGACGGTACGGACGCCAGTCAGGCATCGCCGGTAGAGGTTTCCGGCGTGCGCGGTGTCGGCC
The DNA here is from genome assembly GCA_964453355.1 of uncultured Acidimicrobiaceae bacterium. Lineage (GTDB taxonomy): Bacteria > Actinomycetota > Acidimicrobiia > Acidimicrobiales > RAAP-2 > DASZUK01. The sequence continues at coordinate 1,931 of CAYVPF010000285.1, forward strand.
ATCTCTCCGGGATCGTCGCCGTCGCTGCCGGGTGGGGGAGCGCAGCTGTCCTCGCCTCTTCGGGCAACGTGTACAGCTGGGGCACAAACAGTGACGGCCAGCTCGGCGACGGCAACACGACAGCGTCACGGGTCCCGACTGAGGTCGTCGGCTCCGGGGGGACGGGAGTGCTCACCGGGATCGTTGCCGTGGCCTCCGGGTCCTATCACGACCTTGCGCTTACCTCCTCGGGCAACGTGTATGCCTGGGGTGACGGATCGGCCGGCGACCTCGGCGTCGGGACGACAACAAACAGCACGGTTCCTGTGGAGGTGAAGGGGGTCAGCGGCACCGGCTACGTGTCGGGCGTCGTCTCGGTCGGAGCGGGGGGCTACACCAGCTTCGCCCGCACCGGCTCCGCCACCGCCGTCGCCTGGGGCGCCGGGGGCACAGGGCAGCTGGGCGGTGGAACGACCACCGGCAGTGCCACGCCGACGGCGGTGAAGGGGATCGGGGGGACCGGCACACTGCCGAGTGTGGAGGCGGTCACGGGGAGCGCCAGCGGCCGCTCGTCCTTCGCCATCGACGCCCACCCGGTGGTGACCGGGGTCAGCCCGTCGATCGGCCACCTGGCGGCCGGCAACGTCGTGGCGGTTACCGGCGCCGACCTGAGCACAGCGACGGCCGTCAAGTTCGGCACCACCGCCGCCTCCACGTTCACCGTCACCTCGGCTACGTCGATCACCGCCACGGCGCCGGCGGGGACGGCCGGGACCGTCGACGTGACGGTGACGACCCCGTTGGGCACCACGGTGACGTCACCGGACGACCACTACACCTACGAAGGCACACCGACCGTCGCCGGATTGAGCACTTCCACCGGTACCGATGGCACCGTGGTCACGGTTACCGGGACCAACCTGACCGGCGCCGCCGTCCACTTCGGCGTGGTCCCGGCCACCGGCGTCACCGTGTCGTCATCCACCTCCCTCACGGCTGTGGCCCCGGCCACCACCGGAACGGTGAACGTCACGGTGACCACCCCGGTGGGCACCTCGGCTACGTCCTCCTCCGACCAGTTCGCGTACCAGGCCAGCCCGGTGTTGGCGGCCGGCACAAACGTGGAGGGCCAGCTGGGCAACGGCACCACGACCAACTCGACGACAATGGTGCCTGCGACCGGGGTGTCGGCCACCGAGGTGGCCGCTGGTGCGAGGACGTCTCTCGCCCTGACGTCCACAGGCCACGTCTACGCCTGGGGCACAAACGTGGACGGCCAGCTGGGCAATGGCACCACCACCAGCTCGACCACCCCGGTGGAGGTGGAGGGGGTCGGTGGCACTGGCTACCTGTCCGGCATCGTGACGTTGGCCGCCGGGGGGGCTCACTCCCTGGCCCTCACCGCCACAGGCCACGTCTACGCCTGGGGCACAAACAGTGACGGCCAACTGGGTGACGGCGCCACTACGAACTCGACCAGCCCTGTCGAGGTCGAAGGCGTGGCCGGACTGAGCCACCTAGCCGGTGTAACGGCGCTCACTGCCGGTGAAAGCGACTCCGAGGCCCTCACGGCCACAGGCCACGTCTACAGTTGGGGCACAAGCGGAACAGGCCAGCTCGGGGTCGGCGACCTCAGTCGTACGGGCACCCCGCTCGAGGTCGAACAGTGGAGCGGCATGTACCTCTCGGGGGTCCGGTCCATCGGCGCCGATGACGCGTCCAACGACTCCGTCGCCGTGACCACCTCCGGAGAGGCCTACGCCTGGGGCTCCGATAGCGACGGCCAGCTGGGCCATGCCACAACCACCGGGCCATCGTGGTTCGCCGTCCAGGAGACGGAGGTCGGGGGTGCCCTGACGGCCGCTTCGGGACTCGGGAACGTCATGGTGGGGAGCTGGCCCGTCCCCGCCGTGACGGGCGTGAGCCCGAACCTGGGTGGACTCAGTTCCGGCACCTCCGTGGTCGTCACGGGCACGGGACTCAGTGGAGCCACGGCGATCACGTTCGGGCCTGGTTTGAGCAAGTGCCCCACGCTCATCGCATGAGCCTGCTGGAAGCGGTCGCCGTGGCCGGCTTTGCGGCCATTGACCCAGCAGTCGAACTCGTTGTCAGCGGTCATCAGGAGCCGGGCAGATGCGACTTTGCTCCCTGCATCCAAGTTGACGATGCGGCGGAAGTACCGCGTTCCGGGCGGCGCGCTTCGTT
>CAYVPF010000286.1:0-4113 GCA_964453355.1 uncultured Acidimicrobiaceae bacterium
GTTAGTCACCCATCCCCGGTACCGGGGAGCACGACTACCACGATGGTTCGAGGGAAAGGACAGCTGGCCCGGCGGCGATCCCGATCTTGTCCGCATGGTGGAGGAGCTCAAGGACCGGTTTCCGACTATCGAGGACGGTGAGACCGGCACCCGGATCGGGATGGGCATAGCCACCGGGAATGATGGGGTCTTCATCACGACGGATCCGGATCTCGTGGAGAGGGACCGGTTGCTCCCGTTGTCGATGGCGGCGGACGGGGCAACGGGGACGCTGACCTGGTCCAAGCATTACCTGGTGAACCCTTGGGAGAAGATCGGCAAACTGGTCGACCTGGAACGGTATCCGCGACTCCAGCGGTACCTGGAGGCCCACCGGATCGAGCTCTGCCGGCGGCACGTCGCCAAGAAGGCCTCGGCAAACTGGTATCGAACCATCGACAAGGTCAACGCCGAGCTCACGGCGATGCCGAAGCTGCTGTTTCCGGACATGAAGTTGACGACCCATCCAGTTCTGGATCCGGGCGGGCTCTACCCACACCACAATCTCTACTTCGTCATCTCGGAGAAGTGGGACCTTGAGGTCCTCGGTGGCCTGCTTATGTCCAAAGTGGCAGAAGCATTTGTCAGTGCCTACTGCGTCAAGATGCGGGGAGGAACCCTGCGCTTCCAGGCGCAGTATCTCCGCCGGATCCGAGTGCCAGCACCCGACAGCCTGTCGGCGAACGACCGCGAGTCCCTAAGAGCGGCGTTCGCTGCGCGGGACTCCCGATCCGCTACGGAGATCGCCGTCCGCCTCTACGGCGTGCAGGGCTACCGGGGGGTGCTCGATGCCGATTGAGATCCCAAACTACGAACCACGGTTCTTGGCCGCTGTTCGAGACTTTTTGGAACGTTCGGAACAATCAGGCCGAACGACAGCGGCTGGAAGGCAAGCTCGACGCCGGGACCAGGGGTGCAGTCACCGGAGGGCAGCATCTGAACGAGATCGCCCTGTTGATCGCCGATGTCTTCACCGATGCCGGGATCAAGCCCGTCGGGAACGCCCGCCTCCTGCCGGGTTACTACCGGGCCTCCAAGAACTGGGATGTGGTTGTGACGCACAAGGGTGCCATCGTGGCGATCATCGAGCTCAAGTCCCAGGTTGGGTCCTTCGGCAAGAACCTGAACAACCGAATCGAGGAGATGATTGGCCAGAGCCTGGATCTCTGGCGTGCGGTCCGCCAGGACCTACTGGGAGAGATCCGACCCTGGTTCGGCTACCTGATGCTGCTGGAGTCCCACGAGCAATCCCAGGCGGCCCTCGGGACGCCAAGGACGGCCTTCCCACCGGATCCGGAGTTCGCCAACACTCGCTACATCGACCGCTACCAGATCGCCTTCAAACGGCTCCGCAGCGAAGGCGACATGAACGCCGTCTGTCTCGTGACGACGGACAGGGAACAAGATGAGGTCGGCTACCCCGACAGGACCATGACGTTCACGTCGTTCGCCACGGCCATTCACGGCCGGGTCGCCGAGGTCCTCGCACAGCTTGGGCCGTAGCTACATGGTCGACGAAACACGGCTCGGCATGTGGTTGGATGCCGACGCTGAGGGGTGCGTCCGAGGAAGCCGGGGTGGGACAGGGAGGAGTCCCGTCACCGTCGGCCGGAACCGTTTCGGCTACCCGCTCTGACACGAATCTGACAGAGCGCAACGGACGGCAGTTGTTACCAGCGGACACCCCGGAAACCTGGATGGCCCTGATAATGCTGAGGCCGTTGGTTCAAGTCCATCTAGCCCCGCTACGCCGTCTAGGTCGCCGTCCCAGGCTGACCGACCGACCTACCGTCTCCATACAAAAGGGTCTTTTCCCTTACGATATGCTACGTATCTATGGCACCCGAATCCGAGGCGATCCCCCACCTGCAGGCCGAGATCCGGGCCTTGGAGTGGCGGCTGAAGGATGCCCGGACCTTCGCCCGCCAAGTGGCCGGTATCGCCCTGGCCATGGCCGACGAACGCCGGCACGACCTCACCGACGAGGAACGGGCCGTGTGCCGGCGGGCCACCACATTCTGACCGGCACGACGGCCTGCTACGGTGCGCGGCCAGAGCGTTGGAGGACATGACGGATGGACGAGGCGACCGGGTCGCCGGTTGAAGGGTCGCCGGTTGAAGCGGACGGCGACGCCCTTCACACGTCCGAAGCCCGGTTGGTCCTGGCCGAGTCGCTGCGGCGACTGGGCAACGCCCTGGTGGGCCGCCAGCCCGACGATGACCTGCTCCGGCGGATCACCGAGCAGGTGGACGGGTTCGTGCCCCAGCTGCTGGCGGCCCCGCCGCGGCCGCACGGCTTTCACGTCCACGATGCCGCCGCCGTCCAACCACCGCCCGACGGCCCGGGCCCGGGCCGCCACGACATGGTCTCCACCAGCACCTTCCAGGACTCCGTGGTGTCCGGCTTGGCCAATCCCATGGGCGTCGCCGCCCGGCTGTGGCGGGACGGGGACGAAGCCGTCTGTCAGGTCACCCTCGGGACGGCCTTCGAAGGCGCTCCCGGACGGGCCCACGGTGGCATCGTGGCGGCCCTCATCGACGAGACCATGGGCGTGGTCACGTCCATCTCGGGGACCCCGGCCTTCACCGGGCGGCTGACCGTCACCTACCGCGCCCCCACCCCGGTGAGGCAGCCGCTGGAGATCCGGGCCCGGCTGGCCGGACGGTCCGGCCGCAAGCTCACCATCACCGCCGAGGTGAGGGCCGAAGGCCAGCTGCTGGTCGAGGCCGAGGCCCTGTTCATCGCCGTCGACCTGGACCACTTCTTCGAGGCGTCCCGCGGCAACGGCCGCCTGGCGGGGGAACGAGAAGGGGAATGACCAGCCGATAACCGGCGTTGTGCAGGAAGTTCGCGTTGGATCCCGAGGCGCGGCCGAAAGGCCGGGCCCGGCACCAGAAGGAGGAGCAGCCATGCCCGCGGTAACGGTCGAAGACCCGCTCAGCCTGCCGAAGATCGAGGTGCCGGAGGCCGCCGCGGTCACCGTCCGGCCGGTGACCCAGGTGACCACGGCCCCGCAGGGGCTGGAGGGCGAGGGGTTCCCGGTCCGCCGGGCGTTCGCCGGGGTAGCCCTCGGGGACCTGGACCCGTTCGTCCACATGGACCAGATGGGCGAGGTGGAGTACGGCCCCGGCGAGCCGAAGGGCACCCCGTGGCACCCGCACCGGGGGTTCGAGACGGTGACGTACATGATCGACGGCACGTTCCAGCACCAGGACTCCATCGGCGGTGGCGGGCTCATCACCAACGGGGCCACCCAGTGGATGACCGCCGGCGCCGGCATCTTGCACATCGAGCGGCCCCCCGACGATCTGGTGGCCAGCGGCGGCCTGTTCCATGGCATCCAGCTGTGGGTGAACCTGCCGGCGGCCGACAAGTGGGTGCCGCCGCGGTACCAGGACATCGAGCCGCAAGCCGCCACGCTGCTGGCGTCAACTGACGGCGGCGCCCTGGTCCGGGTGATCGCCGGCCCGGTGGCCGGAAAGCAGGGACCGGGGACCACCTACACCCCCATCTCGCTGGTCCACGCCACCCTCAACCCCGGCGCCCAGCTGGTGCTGCCGTGGCCGGCCGAGTTCAACGCCCTGGTCTACGTGCTGGGCGGCAACGGGACCGTCGGGCCGGACGCCCGCCCGGTGCACACCGGCCAGCTGGCCGTCCATGGCGCCGGTGACGCCCTGGTGGTGGCCGCCGACCAGGCCCAGGAGTCCCGGTACCCGAACCTCGACATCCTTGTCCTCGGCGGCCGGCCCATCCGTGAGCCGGTGGCCGCCTACGGGCCGTTCGTCATGAACACCAAGGACGAGCTGGCGCAGGCGTTCGAGGACTTCCACGCCGGCCGCCTGGGTACCATCCCGGCCGACCACATCGGCGACTAGGACGACGATGATCAGTACCTCCCACTGGGGTCCGGACGACATCGTCGACCTGACCGGCAAGGTGGCCGTGGTCACCGGAGCCAACAGCGGCATCGGCTACGAGACGGCCGTGGAGCTGGGCGCCCACGGGGCCCACGTGGTGCTGGCCTGCCGGGACCGGGTGAATGGACTGCGGGCGGCCGACGGCATCGTCGGCCA
>CAYVPF010000287.1:0-4110 GCA_964453355.1 uncultured Acidimicrobiaceae bacterium
CCGGCGAAGGCGCCGCCGCAGATGAACAGGATGTTGGTGGTGTCGATCTGGATGAATTCCTGGTGGGGGTGTTTGCGGCCGCCCTGGGGCGGCACCGAGGCGGTGGTGCCCTCCAGGATCTTCAGCAGGGCCTGCTGGACGCCCTCGCCGGACACGTCCCTGGTGATCGACGGGTTCTCGCTCTTGCGGGCGATCTTGTCGATCTCGTCGATGTAGATGATGCCGGTCTCGGCCCGCTTGACGTCGTAGTCGGCGGCCTGGATGAGCTTCAGCAGGATGTTCTCGACGTCCTCACCGACGTACCCGGCCTCGGTCAGGGCGGTGGCGTCGGCGATGGCGAACGGCACGTTCAGCATCCGGGCCAAGGTCTGGGCCAGCAGGGTCTTGCCGCAGCCGGTGGGGCCCAGGAGGAGGATGTTGGACTTGGACAGCTCCACCCCCTCGTCGTCGGCGGTGGGGCCGGCCTGCACCCGCTTGTAGTGGTTGTAGACGGCCACCGACAGGATCTTCTTGGCGTACTCCTGGCCGACCACGTAGTCGTTCAGGAACTCGAAGATCTCCCGCGGCTTGGGCAGGTCCTCGAAGTTCAGCTCGGTGGTCTCGGTGAGCTCCTCGGCGATGATGTCGTTGCAGAGGTCGATGCACTCGTCGCAGATGTACACCCCGGGGCCGGCGATGAGCTTCTTGACCTGCTTCTGGGACTTGCCACAGAAGCTGCACTTGACCAGGTCGCCGCCTTCGCCGAACTTCGCCACCCCTATCTCCCCTGCTCGATCCCCAGCCAGCCTACGCCGCGCCGACTGCGGCCAACTCCAGGCTGTCCCTGGCGGAGATGACCTCGTCGATGACGCCGTAGGTGACCGCCTCGTCGGCCGTCATGACGTAGTCGCGCTCGGTGTCCTTGGCCAGCCGCTCCTGGGTCTGCCCGGTGTCGCCGGCCAGCATCCCGGTGAGCAGGTCCCGCATGCGCAGGATCTCCTTGGCCTGGAGCTCGATGTCGCTGGCCTGCCCCTCCACCCCGCCGAACGGCTGGTGCAGCAGCACCCGGGCGTGCGGCAGGGCGAACCGCTTGCCCCGGGTCCCGGCCGCCAACAGGACGGCGGCGGCGGAGGCGGCCTGGCCGAAGCAGAACGTGGACACGTCCGGCTTGATGTACTGCATCGTGTCGTAGATGGCGAACAGGGCGGTGATGTCGCCCCCGGGGGAGTTGATGTACAGGTGGATGTCCTTGTCCGGCTCCTCCGACTCCAAGAACAGCAGCTGGGCGCAGACCAGGTTGGCCACGGTGTCGTCGATGGGGGTGCCGAGGAAGATGATCCGTTACTTCAGCAGCCGGTCGTACAGGTCGTAGGCCCGCTCACCCCGGTTGGAAGACTCCACGACGGTCGGCACCAGATAGTTGGCGGCCCGGTTGCCGCTGATGCCGATGGGGCCCTGCTGCATGCTGCTCATTGGTCGGCCTCCCCGTCCGTTGGTTTCCCTTGGTCTACCCGGTCACCGTCGTCGTCGGTGCCGTCGGCGCCCTGGTCCACCGTCAGCAGGTCCCGGGGCACCGGGTTACCGTCGTCGTCGACCACCTCGATGTGGTCCAACAGCCAGGTCAGGGCCTTGGCCTTGCGCTGCTCGCCCCGCACCGCCGTGGTCCGGCCGGACTGGGCCAACTGCGCCCGCAGCTGGTCGGCGGTGACCTCCAGGCGGCTGGCCATGGCGTCGAGCTCGGCGTCGAACTCGTCCTCGGTCACCTCCAGGGCCTCGGCCTCGGCCAGGGCCCGCAGCCCGAGGTCGGCCTTCACCGCCTGGTGGGCCTCGCCCCGGATCTGCGCCACCAGGTCGTCGGGGGCCGAGCCCGTGGCCTGCAGGTACTGCTCCAGGCTGATCCGCTGCTCCTCCAGCCGGTGGGTGAGGTCGTGCACCCGTTGGCGCACCTCCTCGTCCACCAGCATCTCGGGAACCTCGGCGTCGTCGACCACCTCCACCAGGGCCGCCAGGGCGCTGTCGCGCAGGGCCAGCTGGGCCTGGACCACCTTGACCCGACCGATGCGGTCCGCCAGGTCCTGGCGGAGGGCGTCGACGGTGTCGAACTCGGAGCTTTCGGCCGCCCACTCGTCGGTGAGGTCCGGCAGCTTCTTCTCTTTGACGTCCAACACCCGCACCCGGAAGGTCACCGTCCCGGCGTCGGGCGCCCCCGGCGGAGCGGCCGAGAACGACAGGATGTCGCCGACCTTGGCCCCGGCCAGCTGCTCGTCCAGCTCCGGCACCACCCGGCCGCTGCCGACCTCGTACAAGAAGTCGTCGACGGCCACCACCTCCTGGCCGCCGTCGTCGTCGCCGTGCAGGTCGACGGTGACGTTGTCCCCGTCCCGGGCCGGCCGCTGCACTTCCACCAGCTCGGCCTCGGTCTCCCGCATGCGGTCCAGCTGGGCGTCGACGTCGGCGTCGGCCACCTCCGGGGACGGCACCGTGGCCTGCAGGCCGGCGTACCCGATGATGGCCACCAGCGGGCGGACCTCGACGACGGCGTCGAAGGTCAGCGCCCCGGCGTCCTCGCCGGCGGTGATGTCGATCTCGGGTGCGGCGATGGGGTCGACCTCGGCGTCCACCAGGGCCTGGGCGTAGAAGTCCGGCAGGGCTTCCCGGAGGGCCTCGGCCCGGAGGGCCTGGGCGCCGCCCATGCGGGCCTCCAGGACCTGGCGGGGGACCTTGCCGGGGCGGAACCCGGGGATCCGGGCCTGCCGGGCGATGGTCCGGACGGTGTCGTTCAGGGCTTTGTCCACCTCGGTCTCGTCGACCTCGACGGACAGGCGGACCTTGTTTCCTTCGACTACTTCGGTGGTTGCTCGCATAACGGAGCCCTCACTCTACTGGCAGCCAACGAGCGGCCCCGACCGCGGCCCCCGACGGCACTGCGGCGGCCCCCCGACCGGTGGCCGTCACATCAGGACGTTCATGGCCTCCAGGATGCGCCGGCCCAGGTCGGCGTCGCCGGTGACCACCACGGCACCGTCGGCCAGGGCGGCCTCGGCGGTGGTGCGGCCGCAGCTGAGGCGCCAGTAGGTGCCGGCGTCGGTGGCGAAGGTGACCGTCGGGTCGTCGGGAGGGTCGGCGGGTCGGGCCCGGCCGCCGGCGACGGCCACGGCGGGCCGGCGGGGCAGCGGGCCGGCGACGTCCCAGACGACGGTCGTGCCGTCGGGGGCGCCGGCTTTCTTGCCGACGACGTACCCCAGGAACCCGTCGACCCGGTCCAACGTGATGGCCTCGCCGGCCCCGCCGCGGCCGCCGGGGCGGTCCAGGGCCCGGCGGACGTCCTGTTCGTGGGCCCAGCAGTCGAACGTCCGGACGGCCATGAAGTCGCGGTACGGCACCTGGCCGACCGGGCTCCAGCCCACCCGGTCGAAGTCCTCCGGCGAGAACCCGGCCAGCTGGTCCAGCCGCCGGGCGGCCACCGCCCGGAGCTCGGCCAGCACCTCGGGGCCGGGCCAACCCCGGCGGGCGGCCACCCAGGCCTCGTTCATCTCGCCGATCGGGTTCTGGACATGGGCCGGCACCGGGCCGTCGAAGACCGGGGCGGCGTCGCCCAACAGGGTCCGCTCGATGCCGATGACGTGGGACAGCTGGTCCCGGACGGTCCAGCCGGGGCAGTCGGTGGGCCGGTCCCAGTCGTCGGCGGCGATGCCGTCGCAGGCGTCGGCCGTCGACGCCCACACTTCTCCCAGCGCGGCAACCACCGGTTCGACGGGCACCGGCCCCATGGTAAGGCCAGCATCCGCAGGGCCACCATCCCCCAACCGGCCGGAAGCCGGCGGATAGCGTCGATCGATTCCCAACCCGGGCCCCCCGGGGGGCCGAGTGAGAGGAGACGACATGGCCGACTACGAGGGCTACTGCGTGAAGTGCCGAGAGAAGCGGACCTTCGACGGGCAAGAGGTGGAGCTGGCCAACGGCCGGCGGGCGGCCCAGGGGGCATGCCCGGTGTGCGGCACCAAGATGAACCGGATCCTGGGCAAGAAGGCCTGACCGGCCCATATTCGCCGGCCCATCTTCATCGGCCCATCTCAAGCGGCACGGCCCGCCTCCTTCGTGGGGCGGGCCGTGCCGCGTCCGGGACCTGGC
>CAYVPF010000288.1:0-4074 GCA_964453355.1 uncultured Acidimicrobiaceae bacterium
GCCCGTCCACATTAGAAATGTGTTATCTCAAAAGCAATTCCGGTAGTCGGACCGAATAGGCGGGTAGAATGGTAACGGCATCGGGATCCCTCGACTGCCGAGGTGCGCCGGGAAGTCTGGTCGGCAACGACCTGCCATGCCCGCACCCCGGACCCCCTCCCCCGACCACCTGTCCCCCGATCGTCAGGCCCGTCCCCGGGCGGCCCCGTGGCGTCCGGAGGCCTGGGTGGGGACGGTGGTGCAGCTGGCCCGGACCGAGGCGGTCGGCGGCGTCCTGTTCACCGTGATGGTCATCGTGGCCCTGCTGTGGGTGAACCTGCCGGCCCACTCCTCCTACGCCGGGGTCTGGGGGGCGTAGGCCCACTGGACCCTGCTGCCGGCCGACGAGCTCGGCACCGTCAGGGATTGGATCGACAACGGCCTGATGACCGTGTTCTTCCTGGCGGTCGGGCTGGAGGTCGGCCGGGAGCGGGCCCTCGGGTCCCTGCGGGAGGCCCGCAACGCCGTACTCCCCGTGGTGGCCGCCCTGGGCGGCATGGCCGGCGCGGCCCTCGCCTACCTGGCCACCACCGCCGCCACCGGCGGCCTGTCGGCCGGGGTCGCCACCTGCGGCCTGTCGGGCGCCGTGTTGCGGGGTTGGGGCGTCCCTATGGCCACCGACGTGGCCTTCACCCTGGCCGCCCTGGCCCTGCTCGGGCGTCGTGTGCCGTCGTCCCTGCGGGTGTTCGTCCTGGCCCTGGCCGTCGCCGACGACGTCGCCTCCGTCATCGTCCTGGCCCTGGTGTCGTCGTCACGGGTGCACGTCCACTACTGGGCTCTGGCCGGCGCCGCCGTCTGGTTCGCCGCCGTCGCCCTGGCCAGCCGGCGGGTCCGCCGGTCCTGGTGGCCCTACCTGGTCGCCGTCGTCGTCGAGTGGGCCCTCTTGGCTTGGGGCGGCGTCGAGCCCACCCTGGCCGGCGCCTTCGTCGGCATGGTGGTCCCCTGCACCGTGGCGGCCGGAAAGGGGCGGGCCCCGTCACCGACCGCGGCGCCGACCCGGACGCCGTCGGCCGTCCTCGAGCGGGTGCTCAACCCCCTGTCGATCCTGGTGGTCCTTCCCCTGTTCGCCTTGGCCAACACCGGCGTGGCTCTCGGCGGCCACCTGCTGGCCACACCGGCACCCCGGTCGGTGGCCGTCGGCATCGTGGTGGCCCGGCTGGCCGGCAAGATGGTCGGCATCACCCTGACCGTCGCCGTGCTGGTCCGCCTGGGCGTCGCCGGTCTTCCCGACGGGGTCCGCTGGCCGCAGCTGGTCGGGGCCGCCGCCATGTGCGGCATGGGGTTCACCGTCCCCCTCCTGTTCGCCACCGCCACCTTCGCCGGCCATCCCGCCCTGATCGCCGCCGCCCAGGTCGGCCTGTTGGTGGGTACGGCCGTGGCCTTCATGGCCGGGGCCGTCATCCTGCTGGCGGCCGGACGGACCAGCGATCCGCCATCTGGCTGACCCAGTCGGCGGCCTCGGCCGGGTCGGCCGGCGGGGCATCGACCAGGACCAGTTCGTCGACCCCGGCTGCGGCCAGCCCGGCCACGTCGTCCGGCGCCCCGTCGGCCAGGGATGCGGCCACCTCCACCGACGTGGGCTGCCGGTGGCGGGCGGTGCACTGCGACCGCAGTGCCGCCACGCGGCTACCGACCTGATCGACGGGCAGGTTGAACCCGTACCAGCCGTCCCCGTAGGCGGCCACCCGGGCCAGGGCCCGGTCGGTGTTGCCGCCCAGGAACACCGGCACCCGGCCACCGGCCGGCTTCGGATGGCTGCGGACCCGGTCGAAGTCCACGTGGTCGCCGTGGTAGCTGGCCGGGTCGTCGGCCCACAGGGACCGCATGGCCGCCACGTACTCCCGGGTCCGCCCGGCCCGGCCGTCGAACGGGATCCCGAGGGCCCGGAACTCGGCCTCCGACCAGCCGAGGCCCACGCCCAGGACGAACCGGCCGCCGGACAGCCGGTCCAAGCTGGCTGCCTGCTTGGCCACGACCACCGGGTGGTGCTCGGGCAACAGCAGCACCCCGGTGGCCAGCCGGATGCTGGACGTGACGGCGGCGGCGTAGGCCAGCACGGCCAGCGGGTCCAGCCAGTCGGCGTCGGCCGGCACGGCGATGCGGCCGTCGGCGGCGTACGGGTACGGCGAGTCACCGTCGTCGACCGTCACCACGTGCTCCCCCGCCCACAGGGTGACAAAGCCCGCCTCCTCGGCGGCGCGCGCCATCGCCGACACCACCGACGGGTCGGCACCGGCACCGATGCCGAGGGCGTGGAGGCCGAACCGCACCACCGCAGCCTGCCATGGGTAGGGTTTCGGCCGATGCGAACTCGGCTGACCGACCTGTTGGGCATCGAGCACCCGGTGATGCTGGCCGGGATGGGTGGGGTGTCCTACGCACCGCTGGCCGCCGCCGTGTCGGCCGCCGGGGGGTTCGGCTGCCTCGGGGCGTCGACGATGGGTCCCGAGAAGATGGTCGCCGAGATCGCCGCCGTCCGGGCAGCCACCGACAAGCCGTTCGGGGTGGACCTGCTGACGGCTATGCCTGGCGACCTGGCCGGGCAGGTGGAGCAGATCATCGAGGGCGGGGCCTCCGCCTTCGTGGCCGGGCTGGGCGTGCCCGCCACGGTGGTCGACCTGTGCCACCGGCACGGGCTGCTGGTGGTCAACATGTGCGGCAAGGTCGACCACGCCGTCCGGGCGGTCGACGCCGGGTGCGACCTGGTGGTCGCCCAGGGCACGGAGGCCGGCGGGCACACCGGGCAGGTGGCCACCATGCCGCTGGTGCCGCTGGTGGTCGACGCCGTCGGCGACCGGGTGCCGGTGGTGGCGGCCGGCGGCATCTTCGACGGCCGCGGCCTGGCGGCGGCCTTGGCGCTGGGGGCCGACGGCGTGTGGGTGGGCACCCGGTTCATCGCCACCCCCGAGGCCCGGGGGGTGGCCGGGTACAAAGAGGCGCTGGTGGCCGGCCGGGAAGACGGCACCACGGTCAGCCGGGCGTACTCCGGCAAGACCATGCGGGTGGTCCGCAACGACTACACCGCCTACTACGACGCCCATCCGGACGAGCTGCAGCGGTTCCCGGACCAGCTGGGCCGGTCCTACCGGGAGGGGGCCATGCACCTGGGTTCGGCCGCCGACACCGACGGGATCGACCCGGCCAAGGAGTGCTACCCGGCCGGCCAGGGCATGGGCGGCATCACCGGGCTGGTGCCGGCCGCCGATCTGGTGGCCCAGTTCGTCGCCGAGGCCGAGGCCGCCCTGGCGCGGGTGCCGCGGGGCTGACATCGGGCGGCGCTCGCATCAGTTATGACCTCCCGCTGCATCCAGACGCCGCTACGGCCACCTGTCCTACTCATGTGCTACTCTTCGTCTGTGGCCGTGAGGAAGAAGCGCTCAGTGTCGATGCCCCCTGACGTCGATCAACAGATTGCGACGGCTGCCGCGGCGGCCGGCATGTCGTACAGCGCATGGTTGGCCGCGACGGCCCGCAAGGAGTTCACCATCCGCGCCGGCCTGGACGCCGTCGAACGGTTCCAACACGACCAAGGTGCCTTCGACCCCGAGGAACTGGCCGAGGCCGACCGGTGGGCCAGGGACGCCGTTGCCCGGAGCCGACTCAGCGGATCGCGTCGGCGCCGAAGCGCCTGATGGGCGTCACGTACGACACCGGCGCCCTCATCGCTGCCGACCGAGGTCAACGGCGAATGTGGGCTCGTCACCAGGCGCTCCTCAAGCTCCGGGAGGTCCCGACGGTGCCCGCTCCTGTCGTCGCCCAAGCGTGGCGGGGGGGAAGCCGCCAAGCCCTCCTTTCGCGCCTCCTCGTCGGATGCACCGTCGAGGCCCTCGATGATGTCGGGGCACGAGCTACGGGCACGCTGGCAACCCAAGCGAAGACCGGCGACGTGGTCGACGCCTGCGTCGTGGAGGGTGCGCTGCGGCGCCACGATCTGGTCGTCAGCTCAGATCCCGACGACCTGACCGCGATTGCCGACGCTGCCGGCCATGCACTCGAGGTAGGACGACCCTGACCGGTGAGGCGATGCCGGGGCCT
>CAYVPF010000289.1:0-4062 GCA_964453355.1 uncultured Acidimicrobiaceae bacterium
GCGATGCGCAGGTCCGGGTCGTCGGTGATGCCGGCCGGCTCGAACTTCATGTTGGAGTACTTGCGGACGTAGGTGGCCAGGGGCACGCCGTGCTGCAGGCCGAGGCTGAGGGAGATGGAGAAGGCGTCCATGATGCCGGCCAGGGTGGAACCCTGCTTGGACACCTTGATGAACACCTCCCCGGGCCGGCCGTCCTCGTACTCGCCGACGGTGACGTAGCCCTCGCAGTCGGCCACCCGGAAGGCGAAGGTCCGGGACCGGCGGTGTCGGGGCAGCCGCTCCCGGACGGCCCCGACCACGACCGGATCGGCTACGCGCTGCTGCTCGTGGAGCAGGGCGGCCTCGAGCTCGGCGATCCGCTCCGCCGACGCCCGGGCCCGGGCCTCGGCGTCGGATCCCGGAGGGGCGGCGTCGCCACCCTCGGCGGCGACGGCCTTCTTGGTGGTGGACAGCGGCTGGGCCACCTTGCAGTTGTCCCGGTAGATGGCCACCGCCTTGACCCCCAGCCGCCAGGCGTCGATGTGGAGCTGCTCGACGTCCTCCACCGTCACGTCCTCGGGCATGTTGACCGTCTTGGAGATGGCCCCGCTGATGAACGGCTGCACCGCCCCCATCATCCGGACGTGCCCGGAGTAGTGGATGGTGTTGTCGCCCATCGAGCAGGCGAACACCGCCAGGTGGTCGGCCAGCAGGTGCGGCGCCCCGACGATGGACTTGTGCTCGTCGATGTAGGCGACGATGTCCTCCACCTGCTCCGGGCCGTAGCCCAGCTGCCGGAGGGCCCGGGGCACCGTCTGGTTGACGATCGACATGTTGCCGCCACCGACCAGCTTCTTGGTCTTGACCAGGCCCAGGTCCGGCTCCACGCCGGTGGTGTCACAGTCCATCAGCAGGCCGATGGTGCCGGTGGGGGCCAGCACGCTGGCCTGGGAGTTGCGGACCCCGAACTGCTCGGCCAGCTCCACGGCGTCGTCCCAGGCCTCCTGGGCCGACGACAGCAGCTCCGGCGGCACCAGGTCCTCGTCGATCTTGGCGGCCTGCGCCTGGTGCTTGCGGAGCACGTTGACCATCGGCTCGGCGTTCTCGTAGTACCCGGCGAACGGCCCCATGCGGGCGGCCAGGCGGGCCGAGGTGGCATAGGCGTGACCGGTCATCAAGGCGGTGATGGCCCCAGCCCAGGCCCGGCCGGCGTCGGAGTCGTAGGGCAGGCCGTTGGCCATCAGTAGGGCGCCCAGGTTGGCGTACCCGATGCCCAGCTCCCGGAACCGGCGGGAGTTGTCGGCGATCTTCTCGGTCGGGTAGTCGGCGTTGCCGACGATGATCTCCTGGCCGGTGAACAGGACGGCGACCGCGGAGCGGAACCCCTCCACGTCGAAGGTGTCGTCGTCGTTCAGGAACTTCATCAGGTTCAGGCTGGCCAGGTTGCAGGCGGAGTTGTCCAGGTGCATGTACTCCGAGCACGGGTTCGACCCGTTGATCCGGCCGGTGTTCGGGGCGGTGTGCCACTCGTTGATGGTGGTGTCGAACTGCATGCCCGGGTCAGCGCACTCCCAGGCCGAGTGGGCGATCTGGCGGAACAGGTCCCGGGCCTTCACCGTCCGCACCGCCGACCCGTCCGTGCGGGCGGTCAGGGCCCAGTCCTCGTCGTCGAGGACGGCCTGCATGAACTCGTCGGTGACCCGGACCGAGTTGTTGGCGTTCTGGTACTGGGTGGAGTGGCTGTCGGCGCCGTCCAGGTCCATGTCGAAGCCGGCGTCCCGGAGCACCCGGGCCTTGCGCTCCTCGATGGCCTTGCACCAGATGAAGTCCTCCACGTCCGGGTGGTCGGCGTCGAGGATGACCATCTTGGCCGCCCGCCGGGTCTTGCCACCGGACTTGATGGTCCCGGCGGAGGCGTCGGCGCCCCGCATGAAGCTGACCGGACCCGACGCGGTGCCGCCGCCCTTCAACAGCTCGTGGGAGGACCGGATGCGGGACAGGTTGACCCCGGCCCCGGAGCCGCCCTTGAAGATGACCCCTTCCTCCGTGTACCAGTTCAGGATCGAGTCCATCGAGTCCTCGACGGCCAGGATGAAGCAGGCACTCCCCTGCTGCGGGACGCCGCTGACCCCGATGTTGAACCACACCGGGGAGTTGAAGGCGGCCTTCTGGTGGATGATCAGGTGCTTCAGCTCGTCCCGGAAGATCTCGGCCTCGCCGTCGTCGGTGAAGTACCCGTCCTTGATCCCCCAGGCCGTCAGGGTGTCGACCACCCGGTCGGCCACCTGCTTCAAGGACCACTCGCGCTCCTCGGTGCCGAGGGTGCCCCGGAAGTACTTCTGGGCCAGGATGTTGGTGGCGTTCAGGCTCCAGCCCTCCGGCACCTCCACGCCCAGTTGCTCGAAGGCCACGGAGCCGTCCCGGAAGTTGGTGATCCGGGAGTCCCGGCGCTCCCACCGGACCTCGTCGTAGGGGTGGACACCCTCGGTGGTGAAGTGCCGCCGGAGGCCGATGCCGGCTCGCTGGGGGGCAATTGCCATGTCCTGACTCCTCGTGATTCGCTCAGCCGGATGCGTGTACCAGCAGGTGCTGGCGGGTTTTCCCTCGGAGCTCCAAACGCCGACGACCACAATATCTAGTGGTTGCCGAAGCGCCGAGGTACGAGATGGTGGGGTTCATTACACCACTGTAGTTACGGCCTTGTCAACGACTTTCTGGGCCACGACGCCCCAGGTCGGAGGCCGTTCGCGATGGTTTGCACTCCACCGGTTGGGTAGCGTGCGGCCCCGTGGGATGCGTGGTGGCCATCGACGCCGGCACCACCGGGGTGCGGGCCCTGGTGGTGGACGAGGCCGGGGTGGTCACCGACCTGGCCTACCGGGAGCTGGCGCAATCCTTCCCGAAGCCCGGGTGGGTGGAGCACGACCCGGCGGAGATCTGGTCGGCCGTCCGGGCCACCCTGGCCGAGGTGGCCACCCGGCTGGCCGAGGCCGGGACGGCGGTGGCCGCGGTCGGGATCACCAACCAGCGGGAGACCGCGGTGGCCTGGGACCGGCGCAGCGGCCGGCCGCTGGCCCCGGCCATCGTGTGGCAGGACCGCCGCACTGCCGACCTCTGCGACCGACTGGCCCGGGGCGGCCACCTGCCGAGCGTCCGAGACCGGACCGGGCTGGTGCTGGACCCGTACTTCTCCGCCACCAAGTACGGCTGGCTGCTCACCGACGGCGGCCTGGCGGACGCCGCCACCGGGGCCGGGACGGAGCTGGCGCTCGGGACGGTGGACAGCTGGGTGCTGTGGAACCTGACCAGCGGGCCGGCCGGCGGGGTGTACGCCACCGACGCCGCCAACGCCTCGCGCACCCTGCTGTACGACATCCACGAGCGGCGGTGGTCGGCGGAGCTGTGCGACCTCTTCGGGGTGCCGATGGCCGCCCTGGCCGACGTCCGGCCGTGCTGCGGCCGGCTCGGCACCGTCGGGGCCGAGGCCGTCGGTGGCGGCCCCGCCGGGCGGATGCTCGGCGGGGTGCCGGTGAGCGGGATGGCCGGGGACCAGCAGGCCGCCCTGTTCGGCCAGTGCTGCTTCCAGCCCGGCATGGCCAAGGTCACCTACGGCACCGGCAGCTTCGTGCTGGCGAACGCCGGAGCGGCACCACCGTCGCCGCCGGACGGGCTGCTCGTCACCGTGGCCTGGGACCTCGGGGAGCACGGCTCAGGCGGCTCAGGCGGCCCGCTCGCCTACGCCCTGGAGGGGTCCACGTTCGTGTCCGGGGCGGCGGTGCAGTGGCTGCGGGACGGGCTGGGCCTGATCGAGACGGCCGAGGACCTGGAGCCGTTGGCGGCGTCGGTGCCGGACAGCGGCGGGGTGACGGTGGTGCCGGCCTTCACCGGGCTGGGCAGCCCGTGGTGGGACCCGAGGGCCCGGGGCACCATCACCGGGCTGACCCGCGGGGCCGGGCGGCCCCAGCTGGCCCGGGCCACGGTGGAGGCCATGGCCTTCCAGGTCCGGAACATGCTGGACGCCATGGTGGCGGCCACCGGGCAGCCGCTGCGGGAGCTGCGGGCCGACGGCGGGGCCTCGGCTAT
>CAYVPF010000290.1:0-4052 GCA_964453355.1 uncultured Acidimicrobiaceae bacterium
CAACCGGGGCCTCGGCCGACACCTCGCCCAGCAGCTCCGCGATCGCGGGGCCACCGTGTACGCGGCGGCCCGCAACCCTGGCTCGGTCGACCTCGCCGGTGTCATCCCGGTCGCCCTCGATGTCACCGACCCGGCATCGGTCGCCGCCGCGGCCACGGCCACCGGCGACATCTCCATCCTTGTGAACAACGCCGGCTCGTCCACCCAGGCCTCGCTGCTCACCGGCGACCTGGCCGACATCCGCCTGGAGATCGACACCCACTACTTCGGCACCCTCGCCGTCACCCGGGCGTTCGCCCGGCAGCTGGCCGAGCACGACCGGAGCTATGTCCTGAACATCCTCTCGGTGCTCTCGTGGCTGAGCCTCCCCGGCTCGGGTGCCTACTCGGCGGCCAAAGCCGCCGCTTGGTCGCTCACCAACGGGTTACGCCAGGAGCTCGCACCCCAGGGCACCCGCGTCGGCGCCCTGCACGTCGGCTACATGGACACCGACATGACTCGCGACCTCGACGCCGCCAAGTCGGATCCGGCCGACATCGCCCGTATCGCCATCGACGGGATCGAAGCCGACCAGACCGAGATCGTCGCCGACGACATCAGCCGGACCGTGCTCGGCGGTCTCTCGGGCGGTGTCGCCGCCCTCTATCCCCAGGTCGCCTAGGGGCGACGGCCGTTGGGCATCAGGCTGCCGGTCGGGCTGTAGGTGCCGAGCTGGTCCAGCTGGACTTGGTCACCGGTCGCCTGGACGCTCTGGTCGCCGCCGATATAGATGCCGGTGTGGTACACGGTTGTCCACGCTGTCTGCTTTGTGCCCCAGAAGACCAGATCGCCGGCTTGCAGCGAGGCCAGGGCCACCGGCGAGCCGGCCGTGTGGTACTGGTCGTCGGCCACCCGGGCGAAGCTGATGCCGTCGGCGTGCTCCCACGAGGCCAACGCCAGCCCGGAACAGTCGTAGCCGACCGGGCCGTTGCCGCCCCAGATGTACGGCTTGTTCAGCTGCAGCAGCGCGAACTGCACGGCCTTGTCGCCGGGAGTGACCGGGTTGAAGACGACCCCATCGGTGGGCGGGTCGCCTGCGGCTCCGGGGCCGAACGGGTACTGGGTGCCGTTCTGGTCCACGATCCAGTAGCCCTCTCCCGCAGGAGACGCTGGCGCGGCCACGATCTTCTGGGCCGGCTCGGTCGGGGCTGTGGCGGTGGACCCGTAGAACTGGGCGTCGCCGTAGGCGAAGATGCCGCCGTCGCTGGCCACCAGCCAGTACCCGTGGCCGTCGGGGGTGGAGGCCATGCCGACGATCGGCTGGTTGAGGGCGAGCCCGCCGGTGGACCCGTAGAACTGGGCGTCGCCGTAGGCGAAGATGCCGCCGTCGGCGGCCACCAGCCAATACCCCTTGCCGTCGGGGGTAGTGGCCATGCCCACGATGGGCTTGTCCAAGGCCAGCGCACCAGGCGAGCCGTAGACGGTGCCGCCGGGCACGGCCAGCCAAAAGCTGGTCGGGGCCAGCGTCCCTCCGGGATCAGCCGGCCCTGAGGAGGTGGCCCCGACCGGTCCGGCCCCTCCGAACGGGGCCAGCGCCGCGACGAGCACCAGCACCCGCCAACCGGTCTTCCGTTTCCTTGACGCCATGGCCGCGCATCGTAAGGACGACAGCGCCAGTTGCCGCAACCAACGGCCGTAGCGGCCAGGACGAACCTAACTGGGACGGACCTACGACGTCAGCGGCACCCGGTCATGGCGGCGTCCACGACGGCCTGGCTGGGCGGCGACCCGAGGGGCGTCCACGTCTGGCGGTCGGCGATGAGGCCGTCGAGGATGAGCACCATGTACCGCCGCCAGAGGTCGGCGTCCCCGGCACCCACGTAGTCGGCCACCGCGCCGAGCATCGTGACGAGCATCGGCACGTCGTTGACCACCACGTCGGGGCGCAGCCTGCCGGCGGCCTGGGCCCGCCCGATGATCTCGGCCAGGATCGGGGTGACGGCGTCGCGGACCTTGGACGCACCGGCGCAGCCGACGTCGCTGCGCAGCAGCACGTCCCGCAGGCCCCGGTTGCAGACCTGCGATTCGAGCGCACCCTCCACGAAGTGGACGAAGCCCTCCCACGGGTCGTCGAAGGCCGCCGCCTCGGCGGCAAGGACCAGCAGGCTCTCGACCTTGTCCTCGAACAGCGCGTCGACCAGCGCCTCCTTGTTGGGGAACCGGCGGTACACCGTGCCGACCCCCACGCCGGCGGCGTGGGCCACCTCGTCGAGTGAGGCTTCGAGGCCTCGCTCGGCGAACACCTGGGCCGCCGCCGCCAGCACCCGCTGGCGGTTGCGGGCGGCATCGGCCCGCAGCGTGCGTTCGGCCTCAGTGACGGTAGGCGGGCTCAACTGGTTCACCGGATGTTCATCCTAAATCCACACCGAAGTGGAGGACGCTCCTCCGCTTCCTGCTACAGTGTCAGCATAACCGGAGATCCCCCCTCCGCTTGCGATCTACTCGCATCCCCCCGCTAGACCTCAAGGAGACAGGCCATGGCAAGCCAATTGACGGAGCAGGCGGCAGTCCCACTGCCGGCCGCGACACTCCATCACGAGCGACGGTGGCTGATCCTGGCCGTCCTCGGACTGGCCCAGCTCATGGTGGTGCTCGACGCCACCATCGTGAACATCGCCCTGCCGACGGCGCAGCACGCCCTCGGCTTCTCCGACGCCGATCGCCAGTGGATCGTGACCGGCTATGCCCTGTCCTTCGGCAGCCTGTTGCTGCTCGGGGGCCGGCTCTCCGACATGATCGGCCGCAAACGGGCCCTCATGATCGGCTTGGCCGGCTTCGCGGCCGCATCGGCCCTCGGTGGCTTCTCGACGAGCTTCACCATGTTGCTGGCGGCCCGGGTGCTCCAAGGGTCCTTCGGTGCCCTCCTGGCGCCGGCCGCCCTGGCCATGCTGACCACCACGTTCACCAATCCGGCCGAGCGTGGGCGGGCGTTCGGCATCTACGGCGCCATCGCCGGCGGTGGCGGGGCCATCGGGCTCCTGCTCGGGGGCATCCTGACCTCCTACGTCTCGTGGCGGTGGACCCTGTTCGTGAACCTGGCGATCGGCGCCGTGGCCATCGTCGGCGCCGCGGTCCTGCTGTCGAACAGCCGGGCCGCCAAGCGGCCCCACCTGGACATCCCCGGCGTGGTCACCGCCACGGCCGGCTTGTTCGCTCTCGTCTACGGGTTCTCCCACGCCGAGACCACGTCGTGGGGTGACGTCTACACCGTCGGCAGCCTGGTGGCCGCGGCCGTGCTGCTCGGCGCCTTCGTGGCCATCGAGCGGCGGGTGTCCCAGCCGCTCCTGCCGTTGCGCATCGTGATCGACCGCAACCGGGGCGGGGCCTTCATCGCCATGTTCGCCGCCGGCGCGGCCATGTTCGGCACGTTCTTGTTCCTCACCTATTACATGCAGGGCACGCTGCACTACTCCCCGGTCGTGACCGGGTTCGCCTACCTGCCGCTGATCGCCGGGCTGGTCGGCTCGGCCCAGGTCGCCACCAACGTCCTGCTCCCCCGGTTCGGGCCCAAGTACATGGTGGCCACCGGGATGGTGTTGGGGGGGGTGTCCATGTTCCTCCTGACGTTCACCGGGCTGCACACGAACTACGCCGTAGGGATACTCCCGGCGCTGGTCGTGCTGGGCCTCGGCTTCGGGCTCATCATGGCCCCCTCGATGAGCGTGGCCACCCTCGGCATACCGAGTGACGCCGGCATCGCCTCGGCCATGGTCAACACGACCCAGCAGGTCGGTGGTTCGGTCGGCACCTCGTTGCTCAACACCCTCGGGGCCAGTGCCGTCATCGCCTACGCCCTGGGCCACCACGCCACGGTGCACTCGACCGCCTTGTTGCAAGCGCAGGCCACCCTGCACGGCTACCACGTCGTGTTCGCCTACGCCGCCATCTTCCTGGTGGTCGGAGCCCTCGCCGCTGGACTGCTGCTGCGGCGAGGGGCCATGGCGACACTGGCGAAGCCGGCCACCGAGCACGAGGGCGCCGAGCGTGTGGAGCCCGTGCTCGTGGGCGTCTGA
>CAYVPF010000291.1:0-4024 GCA_964453355.1 uncultured Acidimicrobiaceae bacterium
GAGAACATGGTCTCCCCTCTCTCGAGCCGGCCGCCCGGGCCGGCCCATCTAGCTCTTGAACAGGAACGCCTCTTCGTCGGGGTCCAAGAACAGCTTGACCTCGTCGGCCAGCAGGGGGTGCCGGTCGAGCAGGGGGTCCTCGGCGGTGACGTCCTCGGCCACCTGCCGGGCGGCCGCCAGCAGGTCGGCATCCCGTCGGAGCCGGGCCAGCTTCAGGTCGCTGCGGCCCTTCTGCCGGGAGCCGAGGATGGTGCCCTCGCCCCGGAGCTCCAGGTCGACCTCGGCCAGTTCGAAGCCGTCGGTGGTGCGCTCCATGGCGGCCAGCCGCTCGGCCGCGTCCGGGGTGACGGCTTCCGCCAACAGGTAGCACCAGCTGGGGAGGTCGCTGCGGCCCACCCGGCCCCGGAGCTGGTGGAGCTGGGCGATGCCGAAGCGGTCGGCGTCCTCGACGACCATGACGGTGGCCTCGGGGACGTCGACGCCGACCTCGACGACGGTGGTGGCCACCAGTACTTGGATGTCGCCGGCCCGGAAGGCGGCCATGGCGGCCTCCTTGTCGGCGGCGGCCATCTGGCCGTGCAGGAGACCGAGGCGCAGGCCGGGGAGCACGTCGACCGTCAGGCGGTCCAGCTCCTCGGTGGCCGACCGGGCCTGGACCCGTTCGGAGCCTTCCACCAGGGGGCAGACGACGAAGGCCCGGTGGCCGGCCGCTACCTCGTCCCGGACGCGCTGCCAGGCCCCCAACTCCTCCAGATCGGTGCGGGCCCAGGTGGTGCTGACCGGGGTGCGGCCGGGGGGAAGCTCCTTCAGCTCGACCATGTCGAGGTCGCCGAACAGGACCATGGCGGCGGTCCGGGGGATGGGGGTAGCCGTCATGACCAGCAGGTCCGGGTCGGCGCCGGCGTCCGCGCCCCGCGGCTCGTCGCTCTGCTGCTCGGCCCCGGCGTCGACGCCCTGCTGTTCGGCGACGACGGAGGAGCGTCCCTTGTCCCGCAGGGCGGCCCGCTGCTCGACCCCGAACCGGTGCTGCTCGTCGATGACGACGAGGCCGAGGGAGTGGAACCGGACGTCGTCGGTGAGGAGGGCGTGGGTGCCCACCACGAGGTCGACGGCGCCGCGGCGCAGGCCGTCGTGCAGCCGGGCCCGCTCGGCGGCGGTGGTGCGGTTGGTGAGCAGGGCCACCGCCACCGGCCGCTCCCCGCCCAGCCGGTCCGGGTCGGGGACGGCCAGGCCGTCGACCAGGGCCCGGACGGCCATGTGGTGCTGCTCGGCCAGCACCTCGGTGGGGACCATCAGGGCACCCTGGTGGCCACCCTGGACGGCGGCCAGGAGGGCGGCGACGGCCACGACGGTCTTGCCGGACCCGACGTCGCCCTGCAGGAGCCGGTGCATGGGAAGGGGACCGGCCAGCTCGGCGAAGATGGAGGCCAGGGCCTGGCGCTGGGCGTTGGTCAGCTGGAACGGCAGGCCGGACAGGAACCGCTGGACCAGGGTGCGGTCGGCGGGATCCGGGGCGGCCAGGGCCAGCTGCCCACCACCGGGCGAACGGGCCCCGTCGGGGGCCCGGGTGCTGGTGACGACGTCCAGGGGGGAGACGGCGTGGCGGATGGCCCGGGCGTCCTGCTCCATGGCCCGGCGGCGGAGCACCAGGGCCAGCTGGAGGCGGAACAGCTCGTCGAAGGCCAGCCGGCGGCGGCCCGGCGCGGCGGCGGCCACGGACTCGGGGAGGTGGACCCGCTGCATGGCGTCGGACCGGCTGACGAGATCCAGCTGGCGTCGCCAGGCGTCGGGCAGCGGATCGGCCAGGTCACCGGCCCGGCGGAGGGACTGCTCCACCCACTCCCCGACCTCCCAGCTGCTGAGGCCGGCCTTGGCGGAGGCGGGGTAGACGGGGATGACCCGGAGGGTGCGGCGGCGCTGGCCCTCGGCGTCGTCGTCGGTGGCCACCAGGACGTCGACCACCGGGTTGGTCATCTGGTGGGCGCCGCGGTACTGGTCGAGCTTGCCGAAGAACAGGGCCTCGACGCCGGCGTTCAGTTGCTTGGCCCGCCAGGGCTGGTTGAAGAAGACGACCTTCATGGTGCCGGTGCCGTCGTCGGCGGCCAGCTCGACCAGGGACCGGCCGTTGCGGGTGCGGCGGGCGGTGGCCCGGCGGACGGTGGCCAGGACGACGGCCTCGTCGCCGACGGCCAGGTCGGCCAGGTCGGCCTGCCGGCTGCGGTCGATGTAGCGGTGGGGGTAGGTGGTGAGCAGGTCGAAGACGTTGGTGACCCCCCACTCGGCGAGGGCCTTGGCCTTCTTGTCGGACAGCCGGTTCAGCCGGTCGATGGGGACCTCGGACAGCTGGCGGAGGGTCCGCGCCGAACCTTCCGGGGCCGAACCTTCCGGGGCCGAACCTTCCGGTGCTGTGGCTCCCGGTGCTGGGCCACCAGGTGCGGTACCGCCGGCCACCGGCCGGGTCACTCGATGCCGAGGAGGTAGGGGTACAGGGGCTGGCCGCCGTGATGGACCTCGGCGGCCAGGTCGGGGTGCTCGTCGTGCAGCCACTCGGTGATCCGGCGGGTGTCCCCGGCGGTGGCCCCCTCCCCTTCGATCAGGGTCACGAGCTCGTGCCGGGGCTCCAGCAGCCGCTCCAAGAGGGCCATGGCGGCGCCGGAGGGGGACCCGGAGACGGACAGGACGCCCTCCCGGGACAACCCGATCCAGTCGCCGGCATGGACCGGGCCGGCGTCGGTGTCGCTGTCGCGGACCGCCTGGGTGATCTCGGCCGGCAGCACCCGGCAGGCGGAGGCGGCCATGGCGGCGTGGTTGGCCTCGATGCCGGCTCCGGGGTCGTAGGCGAGCAGGGCGGCGAAGCCCTCGACGATGCTGCCGGTGGGGACCACCCGGACGGCCTTGTCGCTGAGGGCGTCGACCTGCTCGGCCACGGGCCGGATGTTCTTGTTGTTGGGCAGCACGATGACCTGGTCGGAGCCGAGGGCGTCGACGGCCTCCAGGAGCTGCTGGGTGGACGGGTTCATGGACTGGCCGCCGCGGACCTGGGAGTGGACGCCGAGGGACCGGAAGATGCGGCCGATGCCCTCGCCGGTGACCACGGCGACGACCGCGGTGGTCGGCGGCGGCCCGGCGGGCTCGTCCACGGTGATGCCGGCGCCTTCGCGGACCCACCGCTCCTCTTCGACCTGCTCGGCGAGGTCGGTGACCCGGATGTCGCGGGGCCGGCCGGCGTCCAGGGCAGCTTCGACGGCGGCGCCGATGTCGTTGGTGTGGATGTGGCAGTTCCAGAGGCCGTCGCCGCCGACGACGACGATGGAGTCGCCGACGCCGGCCCAGACCTCCTTGAAGGCCGGGATGGTGTCGTCGGGGGCGTGCAGCAGGTACATGACCTCGTAGCGGAGGTCGGCGACGCCGCCGTCGTCACCGTGACCGCCGGCCAGGTCCGCCGGGGAAGGGCCACCAGGGAGGCTGTCGATCTCGGGGGCGTCGGGCAGCGGCCGGCCGTCCAAGACGGTGAGGAGGGCGTCGAGGAGGAGCAGGTAGCCGGTGCCGCCGGCGTCGACCACGCCGGCCCGGGCCAGGACGTCGAGCATTTGGGGGGTGCGATCGAGGGCATCGGCGGCGGCGGCCCGGGCGTGCTCGGCCACCTGGACCAGGTCGCCACCGGCGGCGCAGCCGGCGGTGGCGCCGTCGCCGGCGGCCCGGGCGACGGTGAGGATGGTGCCCTCGACCGGGCGGACGACGGCCGCCTCGGCCAGGCCGGCGGCCGTGCGGAGGCCGTCGGCCAGGTCTTCGGGGCCGACCTGGTCGGCCCGGCCGAACCGCTCGGCGAGGCCGCGGAGCAGCTGGGACAGGATGACGCCGGAGTTGCCGCGGGCGCCCATCAAAGAGCCGTGCCCGACGGCCTTGGCCACCTCGGCCAGGCCGGCGCCGTCACCGAGGGCGGACAGTTCGGCGACCACGGCCTCCAGCGTGAGGGCCATGTTGGTGCCGGTGTCGCCGTCGGGGACGGGGTAGACGTTGAGGC
>CAYVPF010000292.1:0-4005 GCA_964453355.1 uncultured Acidimicrobiaceae bacterium
ATGTCCTTCAACCCCAGATGACGCTTGATCATCGACTCCGCCAGATCCCCGAGAGGGCTGACCACGGCCACCACCAACCCCAGCACGGCGGCCTTGCCGATGGTCCAGGGGTGGATGAAGTGGACGATGATCACCGCGGCCAGGATGGCGGCGACGGCCCCGCCGACGAGCCCCTCCCAGGTCTTGTTGGGGCTGACCTTCGACAGCGGATGGCTGCCGAACCGGGCCCCTATGGCCAGGGCGGCCACGTCGTAGGCGACGGCGGTGATGACGGCGCCCAGCAGGAAGGCGATGCCGTGCCGGTCGGGGAACAGCGACGGGGCCAGCAGCAGGGTGGCGAACGACCCGAAGACGCCCACCCAGCAGAACACCAGCAGCGTGCTGGCGATGCTGCGCACCGGCTCCGCCCCCCGCTCCACCCCGGCCAGGTGCCACAGCATGGTGAACACCACCAGGAGCACCAACACCAGCGGCAGGGCGGCCTGGCCCTTGTTGTAGGTGGCCACCATCAGTGACACCACGGCCACCAGGCCGAGCAGGGTGGCGGGGTGGTAACCGGCCTTGCGGAAGGCGGCGAACGCCTCCACGGCCGCCAAGGTCACGACGATGGTGGCGATGATGGCCGAGGTGACGGTGCCCAGGTGGAAGAACACCAGGGCGACGACGCCGAGGATGACGCCGCTGGCGATGGCCACAGGCAGGTTCCGGCCGCTCCGGGTCTCCCGTGGCGGCTCCGGCGGTCGCAGCCCGACGCCGGGCCGGGGCCGCGGCGGCGGCCGGCGGGGGGTGGCGGGGGCCTTGGGCACCGGCCGGGACCCTGCCACCGGCTCCCCCACCGGTGGCGGCGGGGCCTGGGCTCGGGGGCGGTCGGCAGGCCGGTCGCTCTGTCCACCAAGGTCCTGTCCACCAAGGTCCTGTCCGCCCAGGTCCGACCCACCGAGATCGGGCCCACCCAGATCGGAGAGGGCCGGGTCCTCGGGCACCGGGCGGTCGGCTGCGGCCGGGTCGTCCACGAGGCCCTCGGCGGCCATCTCCTCGGCGGCCAGCTGCTCCTCGACGGCCTGGCGGGAACGTCGCCGGCCGGTCCCTCGGCGACGGCCCCGGCCCTCGGCCGAGGCGCCCCGGCGCACCGGGCCGACCGCCGTCTCGTGCTCGGCCGGCGACCAACCGCCCTCGGGGAACACGGTGGACCCGGGGGCCGTGGCCGGTGCCCCGTCGTCCACCGGCCGGACCGGGTCGCTGGACGGGGGTTGGACCACGGGGACCACCATGGTGTCGAAGTCGTCGACCCGGACCACCGGGGTCTCCTCGGAAGCCGGCAGATCGAACGTCCAGGGCTGGCGGTCGCCGGGGCCGGAGTCGTCCAGGGAGCCCAGCTGGGTGTCGACGGGGGCCAGCATGGACGGCTCGTAGGCGTCTTCGTGGGCGGCCCAGTCGGCCCCCTCCTCGCGCCAGGTGGGACCGGGCAGCGACGACCAGGGATCGCCGCCGGCGTCCGGATCGGTGGACTCCCGGGCGAGCACCGCCGGGACCTCGCCCGTCGGGGCTTCGGTCCAGTGCGGCAGCTCCGTCGATGACCCGGGCTGTGGCCAGGGATCGTCGATCGGACCGACGTCGGCGCCGGGCAAATCGGCGGCGGTGGCGAACGCTTCGGGGCCGGCGTCGGTCCCGGAGGGCTGGCCGGCGTCGTCGGGCAGCACGCCGCCGGGCACGGCCGGGACCTCGCCGGTCCGGCCGGCCTGCTCGGCGCCGAAGATCTTTACCCGGCCGGTCCGGCCGTCGTCGGGGTCCTGCCGGTCGTCGTCCATGGTCACACCTCGAGGAGCTCCTTCTCCTTATGGGAAAGGAGCTGTTCGATCGCCGCCACCTGGTTCTGGGTCATCTTCTCGATGTCCTTCTCGACCCGGTCCAGTTCATCCGAGGACATGGAGCCGTCCTTCTCCAGAGCCTCCAGCTCGTGCCGGCTGGCCCGGCGGAGGTTGCGGATGGCCACCTTCCCGTCCTCGGTCTTCTGTCGGACCACCTTCACCAGATCACGGCGTCGCTCTTCGGTGAGCGGCGGGAAGGACAGCCGGATGACGGTGCCGTCGTTGGTCGGGTTGATCCCCAGGTCGGACCCCTGAATGGCCTTCTCGACGGCCGACAGCGCGCTCTTGTCATAGGGGGTGATGACCAGCAGCATGGCGTCGGGAACACTGAACCCGGCCAGCTGGCGCAGCGGGGTCTGGGTGCCGTAGTAGTCGATGATCAGGTTCTCGACCAGCGCCGGGGTGGCCCGGCCGGTGCGGACGTTGGCGAACTCGGCGCGGACGTGGTCGATGGCCTTGGCCATCTTGTCGCGGGTGTCCTCCACCACCAAACCGGCGAGCTCGTTGTCGGTCATCTGATCAGCGTACCGATCTGCTCGCCCCGAAGCGCACGACCGAGGTTGTCGGGGGCCATCAGGTCGAACACCAAGATGGGCAGGCCGTTGTCCTGGCAGAAGGTGATGGCCGTCAGGTCCATCACCCGGAGGTCCTTGGCAATGACGTCTCTGAACGAGATCTTCTCGAACCGGGTGGCCGTGGGGTCCAGTTTGGGGTCGGCGCTGTACACGCCGTCGACGCCACCGTGGGTGCCCTTCAGCACCAGGTCGGCCTCGATCTCGGCCGCCCGTAGAGCGGCGGAGGTGTCGGTGGTGAAATAGGGATTGCCCATCCCGGCGGCGAAGATGACCACCCGGTCCTTCTCCAGGTGCCGGATGGCCCGGCGCCGGATGTACGGCTCGGCCACCTGGGCCATGGCCACGGCCGACAGCACCCGGGTGGGCGTGCCGTGGTGCTCCAGGGCATCTTGGAGGGCCAGAGCGTTGATGACGGTGCCCAGCATCCCCATGGCGTCGGACGTGGCCCGGTCCATGCCGGCCCCGGCCCCGGTGGTTCCCCGCCAGATGTTGCCGCCGCCGACCATGACGGCCAGCTGCAGGTCCAGCTCGGTCCGGGCGAGGGCGATCTCGCCGGCCAGCCGCTCCACGGTGCCGGCGTCGATGGTCTCGTCCGACGCCGACGACGCCAGGGCCTCCCCGGACATCTTCAAGACGATGCGTCTGGGCTCACCCACCGACCGGCGC
Organism: uncultured Acidimicrobiaceae bacterium; assembly: GCA_964453355.1. Classification (GTDB taxonomy): domain Bacteria; phylum Actinomycetota; class Acidimicrobiia; order Acidimicrobiales; family RAAP-2; genus DASZUK01. Next base: position 3,110 of record CAYVPF010000292.1, read on the forward strand.
CTCCCTGTCTCCCCCGTCGTCTGAGCGGCCGGTGCCACTCAGGAGCCGATGACCACCTGTACGAACTGCAGCACCTCGGCCGACGCCGACCCCACCAGGTCGGCGACGGTCCGCTTCTCGTCCCGGACGTAGGGCTGCTCCAACAGGCACCGTTCCTTGAACCAACCCGTCATCCGGCCTTCCACGATCTTCGGCAGGGCCGCCTCCGGCTTGCCTTCGTTACGGCTGATCTCCTCCACCGTCGCCCGCTCGGCGGCCACCTCGGCCTCGGGCACGTCCTCCCGGCGCAGGTAGGTGGGCTTGGCGAAGGCGATGTGCACGGCCACGTCGTGGGCCAGCTCGGCCGTGCCGCCCCGGAGCAGGACCACGACGCCGTTGACCCCGCGGCCGGCCTGCTGGTGCAGGTAGGTCTCCAGCACGTCGCCGTCGCCGCCCTCGACCCGGGCCACCCGGCCGACGGAGATGTTCTCCTTCAGGGTGGTCCGCAGGCCGTCGATCTCGTCCTGGCGCTCGGCCACGGCCTCGGGCCCCTTGGCGACCACCAGAGCGGCCAGCTCGTCGACCAAGGCCACGAACTCGGCCGCCTTGGCCACGAAGTCGGTCTCACACCGCAGCTCGACCAGGCCGGCCACCGCACCTTGGCGGACCACCGCCACGGCGCCCTCCGAGGCCTCGCGGTCTTCCCGCTTGGCCGCGCCGGCCAGGCCGTGTACCCGCAGCCACTGGCTGGCTGCCTCCATGTCGCCGTCGTTCTCTTCCAAGGCCTTCTTGGCGTCGAGCATGCCAACACCGGTGGCCTGGCGCAACGCTTGGACGTCCTTGGCGGTGAAGCTGGCCATCAGTCTCAGGCCTCCGTGGTCGCGGGGGTCGGAATGGCTACGCCGTCAGCCGGAGCG
>CAYVPF010000293.1:0-3993 GCA_964453355.1 uncultured Acidimicrobiaceae bacterium
CATGGCCGGGTGAGTCGACGGCCACCAGCACCCGGTCGGGACCGATGCGGATCTCCTCGCCGTCGGCCAGCACGTGCAGCCGGTCGGCCGGGGTGGGGTCCAGACGGCCGTACAGGGTGTCGAGCAGCGGCCCGTAGACCCGGGAGGCCGAGTCCACCAGCCGGGTGGGATCGGCCAGGTGCCGGGCGCCCTTCTCGTGGACGTAGACGGTGGCCTTGGGAAAGGCCCGGGCGACGTCACCGACGCCGCCGGCATGGTCCAGGTGGATGTGGGTCACCATCACCCCGGCCAGGTCGGACGGGCCGATGCCCAAGCGGTCCAGGGCGGCCAGCAGCACCGGGACGGACGACTGGCTACCGGTCTCCACCAGCACCGGAGCCGGTCCCTCGATGAGGTACCCGGCGGTCACCCGCTCCCAACCGCCCAGGAGGGTGTCGATCTGCAGCACCCCCGGGGCGATCGCCACGGGGTCGGCCGGCACGACCTCGGCAGCGTCGTGGCCGTGCCGGTGGGTCACTCGGGGGCGACCTGGACCACAACCTTGACGTCGTCGGGCTGGCGGTCCAAGGCCTGCTGCCACTGGTCCAGGGGGACCTTGCGGCTGACGAGCCGGTCCAGCCAGCTCGGGTCGGCCTTGGCCAGGGCGTCGGCCGCGGCCTCGTAGTGGCGGCGGTTGGCGTTGACGGACCCGACGACGGCCTCGTTGGCCAGCACCATGGTCCGGTTGAGGGCGCCCTCGTCCACCTGCACGGTCCGGCCGCCGGACGACACTCCGGTGAGGCACACGACCCCGCCGGTGCCGACGTGCTCCATGGCGTCCAGGACCAGCGACGACACCCCGGTGCACTCGATGATGGCGTCGGCGCCCGGGCAGGCGTCGGCGATCGAGCCGGTGTGGTAGGTGGCACCCAGGTCGCGGACCAGGTCGGGCTTCACCCCGGTGGTCATCTGGTCGATCACGTGCACCTCCAGCCCGGCCTGGACCCCGATGAGGGCGGCCAGCAGGCCGATGGGGCCGGCCCCGGTGACCACGGCCTTGGCCGGGGCCCAGTGGGCCCGGCCGCCGATGCGGTTCACCTGCTCCCAGGCCTTGGCCACCACGCTGGTCGGCTCCAGCAGCACCCCCCGCAACCCCAGGGCCGGGTCCAACTTGACCACGAAGTCCGGGGTGATCCGGTACTGCTCGGCCAGGAAGCCGTCGTGCTGCTTGATGCCGTGCTCGGTGTACCGGCCGTTGCGGCAGAAGTCCCACTCCCCGACCGCACAGTTGGCGCACGGCACCGGGTCGGGGTGCCGGACGATGCCCACCACCAGGTCACCCTGGACCACCGCGGCGCCGGCCGGCGCCTCCAGCACCCGCCCCAGGGACTCGTGGCCGAGGATCAGCCGGTCCCGGCCCGGGGGGGCCCAGCCGTACTCGCCGGACAGGATCTCGATGTCGGTGCCGCAGATGCCCACCGCCAGGGTCTCCACCAGCACCGGCCCGTCGCTCTCCGGCGGTGCCGGCACCTCGGACAGCTCGGCCGAGTCCTTCTGCAGGGGGACCACCGTCAATGCCTTCATCTGTGCCTCCTCGTCCTGGCGAATGGTCGGGTCATTTCGAATCCACCGGCTCGTCCGACGCACCGTCGACCGGTCCCCTGGCTACGCCGTCGACCGAGGTGGCAGATACGCCGTCGACCGATCCGCCGGACCCGCCCTTCGTCACCGGCCGGGAGTAGTGCAGGTTGCCGAGCCCGTGCCGGGTCAGGTCGCCCAGGCCCCAGCTGCTGGCCCGGACAGCCCCGTTGCCGACCCCACCGAGCAGGTTCTCGGTCAACAGCTTGCGCATGCGCTTGGTCACCTGGGCCTGGCCCGGCGACAGCGGCTCCTGGCCGGTCAGCCGGCAGGCGGTGTTGACCAGCGACACGTGGGAGAAGGCCTGCGGGAAGTTGCCGACCTGCCGGCAGGCGACGCCGTCGTACTCCTCGGACAGCAGGCCGACGTCGTTGCGCAGGTTGAGCAGCCGCTCGAACAGGGCAGTGGACTCGTCCACCCGGCCGATCATGTGCAGGCAGTCGGCCAGCCAGAAGGAGCAGGCCAGGAAGGCGCCCTCCCGGCCGGTCAGGCCGTCGACGGAACCGTCGTCGGAGGTGCGGTAGCGCAGGACGAAGCCGGCGTCGTCGATCAGCTCCCGCTGGACGGCGTCCACGGTGCCGACCACCCGCGGGTCCTTGGCCGGCAGGAAGCCGACGAGGGGGATCATGAGCAGGCTGGCGTCCAGTTGGTCACAGCCGTAGTACTGGGTGAAGGCCTTCTTGTCGGGGTTGTACCCCTTCTCGCAGACGTCGGCGTGGATCTCGTCGCGCAGCGCCTTCCACTTGTCGATGGGACCGGACAGATCCGGCCAGTCCTCCAGGGTCCGGACCGCCCGGTCGACGGCCACCCAGGCCATGACCTTGGAGTGAGTGAAGTGCCGGCGGGGGCCCCGGACTTCCCAGAGCCCGTCGTCGGGCAGCTTCCAGCCGTCCTCGATGAACTCGATCAGCTTGGTCTGCAGGTCCCAGACGGCCTGACTGTGGACCCCGTCCATCGCGCCGGCGCTGTACAGGGCGGACATGACCTCGCCGTAGACGTCCAGCTGGTACTGGTCGGCGGCGGCGTTGCCGATGCGCACCGGGGCGGACCCCTCGTAGCCGGGCAGCCAGTCGACCTCCCACTCGTCCAGCCGCCGCTCGCCGGCGGCCCCGTACATGATCTGCAGCTTGGACGGGTCCCCGGCGGTGGCCCGCAGCAGCCAGTCACGCCAGGCCAGCGCCTCGGCGTGGTAGCCGCCGCGCATCAGCGATTCCAGGGTGAAGGTGGCGTCCCGCAGCCAGCAGTACCGGTAGTCCCAGTTCCGGTTGCCCCCGAGCGACTCCGGCAGCGACGTGGTGACCGCCGCCACGATGCCGCCGGTAGGTTCGAAGGTGAGGGCCTTCAGGGTGATCAGGGACCGCAGCACGGCGTCGGCGTAGTCGCCCTGGTAGGTGCAGGCGCTCGACCAGGCCTGCCACCAGGTCTCGGTGGTGGCGATGGTGAACCAGGGGTCGGTCGGGCGGGGCGGGGCCTCGTGGGAGGGGTACCAGGTGAGGATGAACGGGACCTGCTGGCCCTCGTGGATGGGGAACTCGGAGACCGACGTCAGCCCCTCGCCGTGGACGTCCATGCGGGTCCACAGGGCCACCGAGTCGGGGCCGGCGGTGGCCGTCCACAAGTGCCCGATCCGGCTGACCCAGGGGATGGACTGGCCGTAGTCGAACCGGACGGCCAGGTCCATCCGCATGGGCACGTTCCCGCGCAGGCCCTCGACCATGCGGACCACCTGGGGATTGGTCCCCCGGATGGGCATGCAGTCGGTGATCCGGATGGACCCGGCCTCGCAGTCCATCTCGGTCTCCAGCACCAGGGTGCCATCACGGTAGCGACGGCGGGTGGCCGTGACCGTCCCGTCGGGACCGGCCGGGGCGATCTTCCAGAACCCGTTGTCGTCGGTGCCGAGCAGCCGGGCGAAGCAGGCCTCGGAGGCGAAGTTGGGCAGGCACAGCCAGTCGATGGAGCCGTCGCGGCCGACGATGGCCGCAGTGTGCAGATCGCCGATGACCGCGTAGTCCTCGATGGGAAGCGACATGGCGGCCATTCTTACCCCCTGCGGCCGCCGGTGGGCTCAGCCGTGGCTACTCAGCCCTGGATACAGGCGCCGGCGCCGACCGGGGTGGTGCGCAGCTCGGCCTGCTGCACCCGGGCCAGGACGCCGGGGGAGGCCAGGGCGTAGCCGACGTCGGGGCTGACGGTGGACCGGGAGAACACCACCCCGATGACGGTGCCGTTGGCCTCCACTACCGGTCCGCCGGAGTTGCCGGGCCGCACGTCGGCGTCCAGCTGGTAGACGGCCCTGACCACTGTGCCGGTGTTGTAGATGTCCCGGCCCTGGGCCGTCAGGCTGGCGGCCACGCCGGCCGAGCCGATCACCAG
>CAYVPF010000294.1:0-2481 GCA_964453355.1 uncultured Acidimicrobiaceae bacterium
CAAGCGGGCCAGTCAGTAGGGTCCGGGTGCTGCCCGACGTCCCGGCGGTCGGCCGTGAGTTCGACTACGCCGTCCCGGACCGCTGGGCGGACCGGATGCAGGTGGGCTGCCGGGTGCGGGTGCGACTGCACAACCGACCGGTGGGCGGCTGGGTGACGGCGGTGGACCCGTCCCCGCCGGCCGACGTCGACCTGCAGGCCATCACCGGCTACTCCGGCTTGGGCCCGCCGGCGTCGGTACTGGCCCTGGCCGGCTGGGCGGCCTGGCGCTGGGCCATGCCGGTGGCCACGGTGCTGCGGGTGGGGTCGCCGGACCGTAACGTCTGGTCGCTGCCGCCGGCGCCGGCGCCGGCCGGGGGCCAGGCCGGACCGGCGGATCGGGCAGTGGGCCAGCTGGCGGCTTCGCCCTTGGGTCCGGGCGCCGGCCGGGCCGGGCCACCGGCTACCGGCGTCGAGCTGCTCCGGCTGGGACCGGCCACCGATCCGCTGCCGGTGGTCCTGGAGGCCGTCGGCGCCGCCGGGCCCGGCACCGTGGTGGTGCTGGTGCCCAACCTGGGGTGGGCGGACCGGCTGGCCGACCGGTTGCGCCGCCGGGGGGTGCCGGTGGCCGGCAGCTGGGCCGAGGCCGCCGCCGGGTGGCCGGTCGTGGTGGGGTCCCGGGCGGCCGCCTGGGCGCCGGTGCCCCATCTGGCCGCCGCGGTGGTGTTGGACGCCCACGACGAGGCCTACCGGGACCGGTACGACGCGGTGGCGGTGCTGGCCGAGCGGGCCGCCCGGGCCGGGGTGCCGTGCCGGCTGGTGTCGGCCTGCCCGACGGCGGTGCAGGTGGCCCGGTACCCGTTGGTGGTGAGCCCCGACGAGCGGTCCGGGTGGCCGGCCGTGTCGGTGGTGGACCGCCGGGCGGCCGATCCACGGACGGGACTGCTGTCGGACGAGCTGGTCGGGGTGGCCCGACGACTGTCCGGGCGGCCGGAGCCGCTGGTGTGCGTCCTCAACCGCACCGGCCGGGCCAAGCTGCTGGCCTGCGCCGCCTGTGGAGAGCTGGCCCGGTGCGACGCCTGCGGCCGGCCGGTGGAACAGGTGGACGACCGGCTGCGGTGCCGGACCTGCGGGGCCGACCGGCCGGTGGTGTGTGCGGCCTGTGGGGCCACCCGGCTGAAGGTGCTGCGACCGGGGGTGTCCCGGATCCGGGACGAGCTGGAGGCCCTGCTCGGCGTGGCCGTCGGCGAGGTGGCCGGCCCGGCGGCGCCGGTGCCCGACGTCCCGGTGCTGGTCGGCACCGAGGCGGTGCTGCACCGGGTCCGCCGGGCGGCGGCGGTGGTGTTCTTGGACTTCGACCAGCACCTGCTGGCCGCCCGGTTCACGGCCGCCGAGGACGCCCTGGCGCTCTTGGCCCGGGCCGGCCGGCTGGCCGGCGGCCGCGGCCAGGCCGGTGCTGGTCCGGTGCTGGTGCAGACCCGACTGCCGGACCACCCGGTGTTGGCCGCCGCCGTGGCCGGCGACCCGGGCCGGCTGGACGAGGTGGCGCTGCGCCGTGAACTGGACCTGCCCCCGTTCGCCGCCCTGGCCACCCTCTCGGGGGAGGCCGCCGGCGCCTACGGCCGGGCGCTGGCCGCCGCCCCCACGGTGACCGCCGCCGATCTGGGCGACGGCCGGTGGCTGGTCCGCGGGCCCGACCACCGGAGGGTGTGCGACGCCCTCCGGGACACCCCGAGGCCGCCGGGCCAGCTGCGGATCTCGGTCGACCCGACCGACGTGTAGCGGCCGGTAGCATTATTTCCATGTTCCCCATCCGGCAGTACGGCGACCCGGTGCTGAAGCAGCGCACCCGCGAGGTGGAGGACATCGACGGCGCCGTGGCCAGGCTGGTGGACGAGATGTTGGACACCATGTACTAGGCCCCCGGCACCGGTCTCGCCGCCAACCAGGTCGGCGTGCAGCGGCGCATCTTCGTCTACGACGTCGGCGACGGCCCCCGGACGGTCATCAACCCGCAGATCGTGGAGTCGTCGGGGGAGTGGACCTACGAGGAGGGCTGCCTGTCGGTGCCCGACCTCAGCTGGCCCATCGTCCGTCCCAACCAGGTCCACCTCATCGGCCGGGACCTGGACGGCAACGAGCTGTCCATCGAGGCCGACACCCTGGAGGGCCGGGTGTTCCAGCACGAGCTGGACCACCTCGACGGCATCCTGCTGGTCGAGCACCTGGACGACGCCCAGCGACGCGAGGCCCTGAAGATCCTGCGGTCCCGGCGCACGTTGCTGGCCGATCCGGACGGGCTCTTGCGCATCTAGACGACTGGTTCCAAGGGATCGCTGCTCCGCAGCGGTCCACCACCGGCGCGAAAAAGGTGTCCAAGATCGGCGTTGCTCAAAGCCACTTCGACCTTGGAGGTCTCATGGACGCCGATCTGGACACCCTTTGCACCGCACTCTACGTGGACGTTGACGACGAGTTGAAGATGCGGCCCGAGCTGGCCCGA
>CAYVPF010000294.1:2581-3991 GCA_964453355.1 uncultured Acidimicrobiaceae bacterium
CGCACTCTACGTGGACGTTGACGACGAGTTGAAGATGCGGCCCGAGCTGGCCCGACGCCGAGCTGGTCACGCTGTCGGTGGTCCAGGCCCTTTTGGGCTTCAGCTCGGAGGCCCGGTTCCTGCGCTTCGCCAAGGACCATCTTTGCCACCTGTTCCCCTACGTACCCAACCAGTCCGGCTACAACAAGCGCCTGCGGGCCGCCACTGGCCAGCTCCGTGCCCTCATCCGGACCCTGGCCCGCTCGATGACGCTGTGGTCCGACGACACCTGGATGGTGGACTCGACGCCCGTCGAGTGCGGGAGGTCCCCGGAACGGCCAAACGCTCCGAGCTCTGCGGCTTCGCCGGCTACGGCTACTGCGCCAGCCACTCCCGCTACTTCTGGGGCCTGCGCCTCCATCTCGTCACCACCCCGGCCGGACTGCCGGTCACCTTTGCCCTGGCCAGCCCGAAGGCCGACGAGCGCGAGGTGCTGGGGGACCTCTTGGAGATCAAGCCCGATCTCCTCCATACCCGCCCGGGCCAGGTCATCCTGGCCGACAAGGGCTATCGGTCCGACGAGTTGGAGGTGTTCCTTGCCGACCATGGCGCCGCCCTCCTGCGCCCGGCCCGAGCCGACGAGCCGCCCCGTCCCGGTGCCCGGTTCTTGAAGCCGCTCCGCCAGGTCATCGAGTCGGTGAACGACACCTTGAAGGGGCAGCTCGACCTGGAGCGCCACGGAGGACGGACCGCCGCCGGCGTCATCGTCCGGGTCCTCCAACGCCTGCTCGCTCTGACCGCGGTGATCTGGCACAACGACCGCATCGGTGCCCGGCCCCACCGGTCGCTTCTGGCTTACGACCACTGAACCCTTGGAATTGATCATCTAGGAGAGTCGCCCGCGAGATCAGGCCACACCGCATCAAGATGTTATGATGTTTTGATGCCCAAGACGCGTACGACGCTCACGATCGATGAGCGGGTGCTGACGGCGGTGAAGATCCGCGCGGCTCGAATGGGGAAGGGCCACAGCGAGGTGATCGAAGAGTCCCTCCGACGCGACCTCGGCCTTGACCTTCTGGACCGTCTGTGGGAAAAGAACGATCTCGGCGAGGACGAGGCGATGGCCCTGGCCGTCGAGGCGCAACACGCGACGCGGTCCAGCCAGCGCTGATCCGGGACTCGAGGTGCGGGCGGTCCTCGACCCGAACGTCATCGTCTCGGCGGCGCTATCTCGAAGCGGCACGCCGGCGAAGGTTCTTCGGGCGTGGCTCGAAGGGCTCTACGTGCTTCTCGTCTCCCCGGTGCTGCTCGGTGAGCTCGAACGAGTGCTCGGCTACCCGAAGATCGCCAGTCGCGTGACCCGACAAGAGGCGGATGAGCTGATGGACCTGCTCCGCCGCCAGGCGCAGAGCATGGAAGACCCGGAGG
>CAYVPF010000295.1:0-3973 GCA_964453355.1 uncultured Acidimicrobiaceae bacterium
AGCCCAGGATCGTGTCGTAGAAGCTCCCGGTGCCCGAAGACGGCTGTGGGAAGTACCGCACGATCGTCGCTGAGGTTCCAGACACCCCGTTGACGGTGACTGTCGCCCAGTTGGTAATCGTGCAGTTGTAGATGTCCTTGATCTGGGTGAGGGTCAGGCCGTCAGCTGCAGCCGGCTGCCCCGAACCCACCGTGTGCGCCGCAGTGCTGCGCGGCGCATCCGTCGGTAGGAGGGGAGCTACCCCGTCCAGGGCATAGGCGTAGTACCGGAAGTTGGCCGTGCTGTTGGCTGTGCCCGGCCCCGACGAGGACCGGGCGATGTCGATGCAGCCCTTCGCTGTGGCGGCCGCCGACTCCTCAGCCTTGAGTGCTGACTTGCCGGCCCCCGACCCCTTGGGTCCTGGCGTGCCCGCGTTGTACGCGACCCCTGCCGCACATGTGGTCGCTGTCGGCGCCACGTTGTGCGTTCCAGCCGTTGTACCCCACGGCACGTTGTTCAGGGCCAGCGATCCCCCAGTGGGGTTGAAGATCGCCTGCACCATCGCTGTGGTGGTCTGCGAACCGACAGCCGTCAGGGTCGTGCTGCTGGCCCCGGCCGGGGTTGCCACCAGGGCGAGGGCACCGCCGCCGCCGATCAACATGGCGGCAGCCAGCGCTCCTCCCCTGAGGCGCTTGGATGTGAGCTTCATTGTCTTTCTCCTTTGCGTAGGATTTTGTGATGCTATGACGGCTATTCGACCTATCTGCAACCGAACAGCCACTTCACTGTTAACCGTCTTCGCCCCCAAGTCAAGCAAACTCTTTGTCTAGATATCTGGGGTTTTAGGGAAGCAATGTGTCAAATTGGTGATCTCTTTGACGCCCATTTAATTCTCCAATTTACGTCGGCCATGTTTCCCGGTGATTGGACGGTAATTTCTTTGCGCCAATTCCATGAACGGAGTCCGGTTATCAACGTCCTTATCTATCGATACCGGGCGCCGGTCGTCTCCGGCGCTGCAGGATTTTCCCGAACACCAGCAGGCCGGCCGGGACCAGGAGGAACAACAGCACGGCCACCACCAACCAGGGCGAGCCCGGCGGGACGACTGCGCCCGCATAGGGGGTGGGGGCCGAAGGCCGCGTTGTTGTCGTGCCGCCGCCGACCGACCGGGTGGTCGAACCCACCTTGCCCACCGGCGTCGTAGCCGTCGTGACGGCAGGGCCGCCAGTACCGCCAGAGGCAGTTGATGCACCGACCGTCTTGGCGGCAGGGCCCCCGGTGCTGGCGTTGGTCTGGGCCGCCCCGGGGTTCCCGCCGGTGCCGCCGTCGGTCGACCCGGTATTGCCGGTCGTCGATCCACCCTGACTGGCCGGGCTGCCGGCCTTGCCACTGCCGGCCGCTGGCGACCCCGGACCGGATCCCTCGGACGTCACCCCACGGGTCGGGTCCGGCGGCGGTGTGGCGCCTACGCCGAGGTTGCCCCGCTCCTGGGGGTTGGCGCAGTTTGTGGACGTGAGCTGCTCGGGGGGGACGCCCGTCAGCCGCCCGACGGCGTTGGCCATGTCCTGGGAGAGCACCGCCGGCAGGGGGGAGTACCCGATCTGGGCCATTGTCACCTGCCCTGTGCATTCGATGTACTCCATCCACTTCGTCAGGGTGTTGGCCACGCCGGCGTCGGTGTAGGCCCCGCCGCACGAAGGCCAGGCCGAGGTTTGCGGGCAGTGGGTGACGATGTAGGAGTAGGCCGAGATCGGGTACGTTGTCGGTGTCGTGCTGGTGTAGACGGCTGTCAGGTTCTGGGAGAGGTCCGGGTTGAGGGTGGCCGACTTCAGTGCAGCCGCGATGTTCTTGGCGTAAGGCTGCGTCCAGTTGCCCGCTGCGTTCTCGACCCAGGCCACGTCGTCGTGGAAGACCTTGGCGTAGCCGAACTCGTCGTACGAGATCGTCCAGGGGGTATGGGCCACCAGCGAGGCCTGCTGTGTCGAGCCGGTGGCGCCGTCACCATGAGGATAAGGGCTGCCCCCACAGCCGTTTGTCACCGCGACGAGCCGGACGCCCGTCCCCAGGCAGTGCGCCGTCGCCCAGGCGTCGAAATCGGTGGGGTCGGTGTGGTTGACGAAGTCGTAGAAGAGGGCCGTGGTGCCCGACTGTCCCGTCCGGTAGATGACCGTGATGGGCTCGTCGGGCAGGACCAGCCCCTTGTTGTCCAGGCTGATTGTCGGGCTGTCCCAGTTGGAGATGGCCCCGGTGAAGATCTTGGCGATGGTCAACCGGGAGAGGTGGAGGTAGTCGACTGATGTGGTGCCATCGGTATTGAGGTCGACGTTGTACACGACGGACGTCGCCCCGGCCACGTCCGGCGTGTATTGGTAGTTGCCGTAGGTGCCGGCGCCCGCGTCGACGGAGGAATACTCGGCCTCGCTGCCGGCGAAGTCAGCCTGGCCGGCGGCGAAGGCCGACAGGCCAGCCGGAGAGTTGGTCGGCGTGTAGTTGACGTTCAGGCCCAGGCTCTGGCCCGCCCGCACCCATGTCTGGATGGCCAGGGCGGCGTAGGTGGATCCCTGGCCATTGATCGGGGCCAATGTGGCGGCCGTAGCCGGATCGGCCGCGGTCACAAGCCCGATGGGGGCCGCCACGGCAAGGGTCACGATGACCACGGCCGTGGCTCGGCGCCAACCCCACATCCACCGAAGCGGACCCCTCACCCGAACCGTCCTTCGACGTAGTCGAGGGTCCGGGGGTCCTCAGGTGCCTCGAACATCTTCCCGGTTGACCCCTGCTCGACCACGTAGCCCGGCTCGTTCTCCTCGGCCAGGAAGAAGGCACAGCGGTCCGACACCCGATGCGCCTGCTGCATGTTGTGGGTGACGATGACGACAGTGACCTGACCCCGGAGCTCGCCGATGGTCTCTTCGATCCTCCTGGTGGACGTCGGGTCGAGGGCCGAGCAGGGCTCGTCCATGAGTAGGACGTTCGGCGCCACGGCCAGCGACCGGGCGATGCACAGCCGCTGCTGCTGGCCACCCGAGAGCGCCCCTCCCGGTTGGTCAAGTCGGTCCCGGACCTCGCGCCACAGGCTGGCTCGTTGGAGCGACTGCTCGACGAGGCCGTCCTTGTCGGTGCACTTGATCCGGGCCAGCTTCAGGCCGGCCAGCACGTTGTCCCGGACCGACATGGCCGGGAAAGGATTGGGCTTCTGGAAGACCATGCCGATCCGGGTGCGTACCTGTTGGGGCCGCATCTCCGCCCCATAGATGTCGATGCCGTCGAGGAGGATCTCGCCGTCCATGGCCGCGCTGGGAACCAACTCGTGCATCCGATTCAACAGGCGCAAGAAAGTGGACTTGCCACAGCCCGAGGGCCCGATGAGGGCGGTGACCTCGCCCACCGGCATGACGAGGTCGACACCTTCCAGTACCAGGTGGTCGCCGAACCAGGCACAGGCATCCCTGGCCTCCAGGGTGGCTGCCCCCGGCGGCGGGCCGCCAACGAGCCGGGCGGGCTTCCGGAGCGGTCGCTCGACCGCCGGGACCTCGGCCGTGGCCGGGTCGGCGACGGGTCCACCGTCGTGGTTGGGGGGTCCGGCGGGTGGCACGAAGGTCTCGGTCACGTGGCCCCACCTCCCAGGGCGGAGTCCTCGATCGGCGAGAGGGGCGCCAGCCTGGACGGTGCGCCCCCGGCCAACCGGCGGGTCGACCGGCCCGGACGGCCCTTGGCCTTGGTGCGGTCTCGGCCGATGAGGCGAGCGATCACGAAGAGCACCAGGATCAGCACCAGGAGCACCAGCGCTCCGGCGAACCCGCGGTCGATGGACGCCGAAGACGGCTCCCGGATGAACCGGTAGATGAAGAGTGGCAGACTTTCCTGGGGGCCGTTGAACGGGTTGGCGTTCAGCAGGTTGTTCCCGAAGGCCGTGAAGAGGAGGGGGGCGGTTTCCCCCGCCTCCCGGGCGATGCCCAGGATGGCCGCGGTCGCCACTCCCGACGAGGCG
>CAYVPF010000296.1:0-3922 GCA_964453355.1 uncultured Acidimicrobiaceae bacterium
CCCGCCCTGCTCGAAAAGCACCTCTCCGCGAGTCGCCTCCACCGCGGCGGTGGTCCTGGGCCCGACGGCGGCGCAGTGGCTGGACCACCACGGGTTCTGCGCCCGGCTGGTGGCCGTCGACGGCACCGTCGTCGGCGTCGGCAGCTGGCCCGACGACGCCTTGGCGCCGGCGACGCCGATGGGAACCCCGTCGTGACCGGGGCGCTGGCTGCGGTGGCGGCCACCCCCAAGGCCGACTGGTACCTGATGCGCGGCAGCGGGCTGGTGGCGTTGGTGCTGCTGTCGGCGACCGTGTTCCTCGGCGTCGTCGGCACCCGCCGGTGGCAGTCGCCGCGGTGGCCGCGGTTCGTGACCGCCGGGCTGCATCGCAGCGTGGCTCTGCTGGCGGTCTGCTTCGTGGCCCTGCACGTCGTCACCGCCGTCCTGGACTCCTGGGTGGGCGTCGGCTGGTTGGACGTGGTGGTGCCCTTCCGGTCCCCGTACCGGCCGCTGTGGGTGGGGTTGGGGGCCGTGGCCGTGGACCTGGCCGTGGCCGTCACCGCCACCAGCCTGCTCCGCCGGCATCTCGGCCACCGCACCTGGCGGGCCGTGCACTGGGCGTCGTGGCTGCTGTGGCCGGTGGCCCTCGTCCACGCCGTCGGTGCCGGTACCGACACCCGCGCCGACTGGGGCCTGGCGGTCGTAGTGGGCTGCGCCGTCCCGGTCCTGGCCGCGGCCGCCTGGCGGCTGGCCACCCGACAGCCCACTGTCCGCCAGCCCGCTGTCCGCCAGCCGGCGGCCCGACAGCCGACAGGCCGGCAACCCATCCCGCAGCCGAGGAGCGTGCCATGACCATCGTGCAGGCCCGGCCGGCCGGCCCGGACCCGTTGCCGGGCGGGTCCCCCCGGTTGACCCGCACCGACGGCGGCCCCGGCCTGGCCGCCCACCTGGCCCGGTGGGGACCGCTCCGGGTGCCGGCTGACCTGGTGGCCGAGGCCGGCCGGGCCGGTCTCCGCGGTCGTGGCGGCGGCGGGTTCCCGACCGCCGACAAGCTGGCCGCGGTGCTGGCCGCCCGAGGCCGGCCGGTGGTGGTGGCCAACGGCACCGAGGGGGAGCCGCTGAGCGCCAAGGACCGGACCTTGCTGCAGCGCAATCCCCACCTGGTCATCGACGGGATGGTGGCCGCCGCCACCGTCCTCGGGGCCGACCGGGCGGTCCTCTGTATCACCGATCCCGCTTCTGCCGAGGTCGCCCGCCGGGCCCTGTCTGAACGGACCGGACGGGCCGAGGCCATCGAGGTGCTGGTGGCCCCGGACCGGTACGTGGTGGGGGAGGAGTCGGCGCTGGTCAACTGGATCAACACCGGCCGGCCGGTGCCCACCCGCACCCCGCCACGGCCGTCCACCCGGGGGGTCGCCGGCCGGCCGACCCTGGTCGACAACGTGGAGACCCTGGCCCATCTGGCCCTGGTGGCCCGGTTCGGGGCCGCCTGGTGGCGGCAGGCCGGCACCGCCGAGGACCCCGGCACCATGCTGGCCACGGTGACGTCGGCCAATGGCACCGCCGGGGACCGCTGGGTGGTCGAGATCGAGCCCGGCGCGCCGTTGGACGGGCTGCTGCCGGCCGGGCCGGTGCTGGTCGGCGGCTACTTCGGCACCTGGTTGTCCCCGGAACAGGTCCACGGCACCACCTGGACCAGCGCCTCCCTGGCTCGGCACGGCGCCGCCTTCGGCTGCGGGGTGCTGGCCACCCTGCCGGCGGCCTGCTGCCCGCTGGCCGAGGCCGCCCGGGTGGCCCGGTGGCTGGCCGGCCAGTCGGCCGGGCAGTGCGGCCCGTGCGCCAACGGGCTGCCGGCCATCGCCGACGCCCTCGACCAGGTGGTGGCCGGCGACCGCTCCGGCCGGGCCGCCGGACTGGTGGTCCGGTGGGCGGCCATGGTGGACGGCCGCGGGGCCTGCCGACTGCCGGATGGCGCCGCCCGGTTCGTGGCCAGTGCCGTCGCCGTTTTCGCCGACCATCTCCACCAGCACCGCCGCCACGGCCCCTGCGCCGGGGTCGGCCACCCGCCGGTGCTCCCCACCCCCGGCCTCGGGGCGGCGTCATGAAGTACCGGCTGGAAGTGGACCGCATCGGCTGCGACGGCCACGGCCTCTGCGCCGACCTGGCCCCCGGGCTGGTCACCCTGGACGACTGGGGGTACCCGATGGTGGCCGCCGGTGACGTCCCGGCCGACCAGCTCCGGACCGCCCGCCGGGCGGCCACCATGTGCCCGAAGCTGGCCCTGGTCCTGCGGCCGGCGGGGGACGGGACGCGGCGACGCCCCGCCCCGCCGGGTTGACCGGCGAGACGGGGCGTCGCCCCCAACCAGTTCGCTTAGAGCGCTTGACCCGCCGTCGGGTCTACGACGTAGGCCCAGCCGTTGTCGTCGCCGGTCACACAGAATGTGGCCGACGCACAGGACAGGGCGTTGATCTCCCCGTGCGAATCGAGGTACATGGCGCCGGTCCAGCTCGACCCACCCAGCGAGGCGTAGATGTTGCTGTCGTCGACGATGGCACAGAAGGCCCCGTTGCAGGAGACGGCGTTCACCCCCAGGTTGAGTGTGGACGTCGACACGAATGTGCCGGTCGCCGTCCATCCCGACCCGTTCCAGACGGCCACCGAGTGGGACCCGGTGTTGGCCGCCACGCAGAACGTGGTGCTGGTGCACGAGACCGAGCTGGTCAGGTTGTCTGTCTGGCCCGGGATTGTGCCGCTCTGCCCGAAGGCGGTGTTTGTCGAGGTCTGGTACCCGCCGCCGTTGTTGACGTACATGCACCAGGTGCCGACGCAGGACAGCGGCGTGGAGCTCTGCCCGATGCCGAACCCGTTTGTCGGTGTTGTCGGCTCCACCCAGGTCCCGTGGACGTAGAAGGCCGTGTCACCGAAGTTGTCGACTTCGGCGGCACAGTATGTGGCGCTGGAACAGGACACCGCGTGGAAGTCGTCACCGATCCCGGACGGCGTGCCGCCGATCGGGCTCCAACTGGCCCCGTTCCAGATGGAGTACCCGTCCTCGTAGCTCACGGTCATGCAGAACGTGGTCGTGGGGCACGAGATGGCTGTGAGGGACCCGGCGATCTTGAGCGGCGCCGACCAGACCCCGTTGTCGTAGGTGATCACGTTGCCTGTGTCGTCGATGGCCTGACACCACGACGTCGTGGGGCACGAGACCCCGCTGATGCTCGCCGAGGTGATCTGCTCGCCCCCGCTCGAGTAGACGGCCATGCCCACGACCGGCTTGACCAGTGGCAGGCCACCGGTCGACCCGTAGAACGGTGCGTCACCGAAGGCGAACAGGCCGCCGTCGGAGGCCACCTCCCAGTAGCCGGTTCCGTCGAGGGTGGACGACATGCCGACGATCGGCTCGTTGAGCGGCTGGCCGCCCATGGAGCCGTAGAAGGTGGCATCACCGAAGGAGAAGAGCCCACCGTCGGAGGCCACCAACCAGTAACCCCCGCCGTCCGGCGTCGTGGCGATACCCACCACCGGCTTGACCAGGGGAATGCCGCCCATCGAGCCGAAGAAGCCGGCGTCGCCGAAGGCGAAGATGCCGCCGTCAGCGGCCACCAGCCAGTACCCCTTGCCGTCGGGCGTCGTGGCGATGCCGACGATCGGTTGGGCCAGGTGCAGGGACCCGGTGGAGCCATAGAAGCCGGCGTCGCCGAAGGCGAAGATGCCGCCGTCGGAGGCCACCAGCCAGTAGCCGGCGCCGTCGGGGGTGGACGCCATGCCCACGATGGGCTTGTTGAGCGGGATGCCGCCGGTGGAGCCATAGAAGCCGGCATTGCCGAAGTTGAAGATGCCGCCGTCCGAGGCGACCTCCCAGTAGCCCTTGCCGTCGGGGGTGGCGGCGAGGCCGACGATGGGCTTGTTGAGGGGCCGGTCACCCATGGAGCCGTAG
>CAYVPF010000297.1:0-3919 GCA_964453355.1 uncultured Acidimicrobiaceae bacterium
TCCACCTCGACGGTGAAGTCGACGTGGCCGGGGGTGTCGATGATGTTGATGGTGTTGTCGCGCCACGCGCAGGTGGTGGCGGCGGAGGTGATGGTGATCCCCCGCTCCTGCTCCTGGACCATCCAGTCCATGGTGGCGGCGCCCTCGTGGACCTCACCGATCTTGTAGTTGCGGCCGGTGTAGTACAGGATCCGCTCGGTGGTGGTGGTCTTACCGGCGTCGATGTGGGCCATGATCCCGATGTTCCGGGTCCGGGCCAGTGGGGCTTCGCGAGTGGGAAGCGGGTCAGCCATGATCAGTCATTTCTTCGGTTCATACGACGGGTCTGTGTCCGAGGGGCCTGGCCACTACCAGCGGTAGTGGGCGAAGGCCTTGTTGGACTCGGCCATGCGGTGCATGTCCTCGCGGCGCTTGACGGCCGCCCCGATGCCGTTGGAGGCGTCCAGGATCTCGTTGGCCAGCCGCTCGGCCATGGTCTTCTCGCGGCGCTGCCGGGAGAACCCGGTGAGCCAGCGGATGGCCAGGGTGGTGGCCCGGCGCGGGCGGACTTCGACGGGGACCTGGTAGGTGGCGCCGCCGACCCGGCGGCTCTTCACCTCCAGCTCCGGCCGCACGTTCTCGACCGCCCGCTTCAAGATGGCCACCGGCTCGGAGCCGGCCTTTTCCTCCACCATGGTGAGGGCGCCGTACACGATGCGCTCGGCCAGGGTCCGCTTGCCGCGGGTCAGGACCTTGTTGACCACCTGGGTGACCAGCACCGACCGGTACACCGGGTCCGGCTGCAGGTCACGACGGGGAGCGGGGCCGTTACGGGGCATATCAGGACTCCTTCTTGGCGCCGTAGCGGCTGCGGGCCTGGCTGCGCTCCCGGACCCCGGAGGTGTCCAGGGCGCCGCGGATGACCTTGTACCGGACACCGGGCAGGTCCTTCACCCGGCCGCCGCGGACCAGGACGATGGAGTGCTCCTGCAGGTTGTGGCCGACGCCCGGAATGTAGGCGGTGATCTCCACCCCGCTGGTCAGCCGCACGCGGGCCACCTTGCGCAGCGCCGAGTTCGGCTTCTTGGGGGTGGTGGTGTACACGCGGGTGCACACCCCCCGCCGCTGGGGCGCGCCCTTCAGGGCCGGGGTCTTGGTCTTGGTTACCTTGGCCTGGCGTCCCTTGCGGACGAGCTGGGCGATCGTGGGCACGCGTTACCTCTAGATTCTCTACGGCGGGTGAGCTGAAGCGGGGCGCTAACGCGCGGCGGCAGACAGCGGAACAATGCTACGGCACCAGGCAGAACCGAGCAAGCGGCCCTGCCTGGTGCTCCGTAGCAAACAGTGTACTGGGGAACCCCCGGTGGCTAGGCCCCGGCCTCGGCGGTGCTCTCGCCGTCCTGGGCGGGCGGGGGGGTGCCCAGCCAGCTGGCGTCGATGGACGACTCGAACGGGTCGTCCGACAGCCCGTCGCCACCGACGTCCCGCAGCCAGGCGGCCAGGTCCTCGGTGTCGGCGTCGCCGGAGGTCTGAGCCCAGAAGGGCATGGCCTCGGCGTCGGGCATCTCCAACCGGATGTTCCGGTACCGCTCCATGCCGGACCCGGCCGGGATGAGCTTGCCGATGATGATGTTCTCCTTCAGCCCGAACAGCTGGTCGGACTTGCCCTCGATGGCCGCCTCGGTCAGCACCCGGGTGGTCTCCTGGAAGGAGGCCGCCGACAGCCAGCTCTCGGTGGCCAGCGACGCCTTGGTGATACCCATCAGCTCCGGACGGCCCTCGGCCGGCCGCTTGCCCTCTTCCACCAGCTGCCGGTTGACCTCGGCGTAGATCTGGTTGTCGACCCGCTCCCCCGGAAGGAAGGGGGCCTCGCCGGGCTCGGCCACCAGCACCCGCCGCAGCATCTGGCGGACGATCAGCTCGATGTGCTTGTCGTGGATGGACACACCCTGGTCCCGGTAGACCTTCTGGACCTCTTCCACCAGGTACTGCTGGGTCTCCCGGATGCCCTTGACCTCCAGCAGCTCCTTCGGGTCCTTCGGTCCTTCGACCAGGGCATCCCCGGCCTCGACCTCGTTCCCGTCGGCCACTTCCAGGTGGGCCCGGGGCGGGACCAGCGCGGACTCCTCGGTGCCGTCGTCGGCTACCACCGTGATCCGCCGGCCGGCCTCCTCGTCATCGATCCGGACGACCCCGGAGTGCCGGGCCAGCACGGCGGCGCCCTTCGGGGTCCGGGCCTCGAACAGCTCCACCACCCGGGGCAGGCCATGGGTGATGTCCTCACCGACGATGCCACCGGTGTGGAAGGTCCGCATGGTCAGCTGGGTGCCGGGCTCGCCGATGGACTGGGCGGCGATGACCCCGACGGCCTCGCCCAGCTCGATCATCAGCCCGGTGGCCAGGGACTGGCCGTAGCAGGCGGCGCAGACTCCCTGGGTCGCCTCGCAGGTCAGCACCGAACGGGTGCGGATGCGGGTGAGCTCGGGGTCGTCGCGGAGCTGGGCCACGATCTCGTCGGTGAGGACCGTGCCGACCTCGAACCTGGTCTTGTCCGAGAGGACGATCGGCTCGACCAGCAGTCGGCCGTAGGCGCGGGTCTCGAGGTAGCTGCGCTTCCCCGGCCCGTCCGGCACGATGTCCTCGATCCAGATGCCGCGGACGCTCCCGCAGTCGTCGATGCGGACGATCAGCTCCTGGGCCACGTCCACCAGCCGGCGGGTCAGGTACCCGGAGTCGGCCGTCCGCAGGGCGGTGTCGGCCAGGCCCTTACGGGCGCCGTGGGTGGAGATGAAGTACTCCAGCACCGACAGGCCTTCCCGGAAGGACGACTTGATGGGCCGGGGGATCATCTCACCCCGCGGGTTGGACACCAGGCCCTTCATGCCGGCGATCTGCCGGATCTGCTGGGCGTTCCCCCGGGCCCCGGAGTCGACCATCATGTCCAGCGGGTTGAACGACAGGCCGGCCAGGGCCTGCTCCATGGCCCGCCCGACCTCCGAGTTGGCCGACGTCCAGATCTCGATCTCCTTCTGGCGCCGCTCGTCGTCGGTGATGATGCCCCGCTTGAACTGGGTCTCGGCCTTCTCGGCCTCCTTCTCGTACCGGTCCAGGATCCCCTGCTTCTCCGGCGGGGTCCGGACGTCGTCGATGGAGATGGTCAGGCCGGACTGGGCGGCGAACCGGAAGCCGAGGGCCTTGATGCGGTCCAGGCTGGCGGCCACCACGTGCTTCGGGTAGTTGGCCGCCAGTTCCTCGACGATCACGCCGATCGGCACGTTGCGCTTGCCGACCACGTCGTTGACGTACGCGAACCCGTCGGGGAGGGCTTCATTGAAGAACACCCGGCCCGGGGTGGTCTCGAACGAGATCCGCCCGGTGTCGCCTTCGGTCTCCACGCCGGCGGCGGCGAGCCGGTCGGCCAAGGCCGATCCGGGGAGGGGCCGCAGCACGATCTTGGCGTGCAGGGCCACGTCGCCGGCCTCGAAGGCCGAGGCCAGCTCGTAGGAGTGACGGAAGGCGAGCCCCTCGCCCTTGGCCCCGTCCACGGCCAGCGTCAGGTAGTAGCCGCCGAACACCATGTCCTGGGTGGGCACCGTGATGGGGCGACCGGTGGCCGGGGACAGGATGTTGTTGGCCGACAGCATCAGCACCCGGGCCTCGGCCTGGGCCTCGGCCGACAGCGGCAGGTGCACCGCCATCTGGTCACCGTCGAAGTCGGCGTTGAAGGCCGTGCACACCAGCGGGTGCACCTGGATGGCCTTGCCCTCGACCAGCACCGGCTCGAAGGCCTGGATGCCCAGCCGGTGCAGGGTGGGGGCCCGGTTCAAGAGGACCGGGTGCTCCCGGATGACCCCCTCCAGGACGTCCCAGACCTGCGGCCGACGGCGCTCGACCATGCGCTTGGCCGACTTGATGTTCTGGGCCAGCTCGGCGTCGACCA
>CAYVPF010000298.1:0-3886 GCA_964453355.1 uncultured Acidimicrobiaceae bacterium
GGTCGGTCTGGAGCTGCAGGTTGAGGTACCCGCTGCCCACCCGGAAGCTGGTGAACGGAGCCTCTTCCCCTCCGTAGAGGAGGTGGAAGCGGAGGGCCCGGTAGAAGGCCACCGAGCGGGCCATGTCGAGCGTGACGAGGGTGACCGCACTGAGCTGCTGCACGGGCTCTGGCCGGGGCTCCACCCGGCCAGCATCGCAGGCCTGGTGGGATCAGGCCACGAAGTACTTGGCCTGGGGGTGGTGGCAGATGATGGCGTCGGTGGTCTGCTCGGGGTGCAGCTGGAACCCCTCGCTGACGGTGACCCCGATGCGGTCGGCACCGAGCAGCTCGGCCACCTTGGCGTTGTCGTCCAGGTCCGGGCAGGCCGGGTAGCCCCAGCTGTACCGGCCGCCGCGGTACTGCTGGCGGAACAGCCCGGTCAGGGTGGGGCCGTCCTGGTCGGCGAACCCGAGCTCCTCGCGGATGCGGCGGTGCCAGTACTCGGCCAGAGCCTCGGCCATCTCCACCCCGAGACCGTGCAGGAACAGGTAGTTCTGGTACTCGTTCCCCTCGAACAGCCGGGCGGTCTCCACCGACACCCGGTCGCCCATGGTGACCAGCATGAAGGACGCGAAGTCCTCCTCGCCGGAGTCCACCGACCGGAAGAAGTCGGCGATGCACAGCCACGGCTCCTTGCGCTGCCGGGGGTACGTGAACCGCATCCACTCCGACGTCCGGGTCTCGTCCTTGAAGATCACCAGGTCGTTGCCGTCGGCGTTGGCGGCGAAGTGGCCGTAGGCCACCTGGGGGACCAGCAGGTTGGCCTCCTTGGCCTTGCCCAGCTCTTCCCGCAGCACCGCCCGCACCCGGTCCTTGAACGCCGGGTCGTCCTCGCCGTCCTCCGGCCGGAAGCCCCACTGGTTGCGGAACAGGGCCGTCAGGTTCAGGTAGGCGGCGATGTCGTCGATGGGGATGCCCTTGGCGATCCGGCTGCCGACGAACGGCGGCCGGAACAGCTGGTTGTCGGACACCACCTCCGGGGCGCGGGCCGGCTGCCCGTCGACCGGGGTCGGGTCCTGCGGGTCCAGCCGGCTCCGCTTGGGCACCTTGCGCTCCGAGATCTCCCGGCCGAACTGCTCGTCGTCCTCGCCGGAGCGCTTCAGCTCCATCAGCCGGTCCATGGTCCGCAGCCCCTCGAAGGCGTCGCGGCCGTAGAACACCCGGCCGTCGTAGACCTCCCGCAGGTCCCGCTCGACGTACGTCCGGGTGAGGGCCGCCCCGCCGAGCAGCACCGGCACCCCGGCCAGCTCGCGGCGGTTCAGCTCCTCCAGGTTCTCCCGCATGATCAGGGTGGACTTGACCAGCAGCCCGCTCATGCCCAGGGCGTCGGCCCCGTGCTCCTCCACGGCGGCCACCATCTCGGTGATGCCGACCTTGATGCCCAGGTTGACGACCTCGTAGCCGTTGTTGGTGAAGATGATGTCCACCAGGTTCTTGCCGATGTCGTGGACGTCGCCCTTGACGGTGGCCAGGACCACCTTGCCCTTGCCGCCCTGGTCGGCCCGCTCCATGTGCGGCTCCAGGAAGGCCACGGCCGCCTTCATGGTCTCGGCCGACTGCAGGACGAAGGGCAGCTGCATCTCGCCGGAGGCGAACAGGTCGCCGACCGTCTTCATGCCGGCCAGCAGGAAGTCGTTGACGACGGTGAGGGCGGTGTGCCCGGCCGCCAGGGCCTCGTCCAGGTCGGCCTCCAGGCCGTTGCGGTTGCCGTCGATGATCCGCTGCTCCAGCCGCCGCTCCACCGGCCAGTCCAGGTGCTCGTCGGGCGGTCCCGACGAGGCGGACACCCCCTCGAAGAGGCTCAGCAGCTCCTGGAGGGGGTCGTAGCCGTCGGACCGGCGGTCGTAGACGAGGTCCAGGCAGACCTCCCGGGCCCGCTCGTCGATGCGCGACAGCGGCAGGATCTTGGAGGCGTGCACGATGGCGCTGTCCAGGCCGGCCGCCACGCACTCGTGCAGGAACACCGAGTTCAGCACCTGTCGAGCGGCCGGGTTGAGGCCGAAGGACACGTTGGACAGGCCCAGGATGGTGTGCACGCCGGGCAGCTCGGCCTTGATCCGCCGGATGCCCTCGAGGGTCTCGATGCCGTCCTTCCGGCTCTCCTCCATGCCGGTCGACAGCGGCAGGGCCAGCGGGTCGAACAGGAGGTCCTGGGGCTCCAGCCCGTACCGGTGGACGGCGACGTCGTGGATGGCCTTGGCCGCCCGCACCTTCCACTCCGCCGTCCGGGCCTGCCCCTCCTCGTCGATGCAGGTGCACACCACCGCCGCCCCGAACTCCCGGGCCAGCCGCAAGAAGGTGTCCAGCCGGGTGCCTTCTTCGTCGCCCTCCTCCAGGTTCACCGAGTTCAGCACCGGCCGGCCGCCGATCCACTGCAGGGCGGCCCGGACCACCGGGCCCTCGGTGGAGTCCACCATCAGGGGCACGCTGGACTGGGTGGCGAACCGGCTGGCCACCTCGGTCATGTCGGCCACCCCGTCGGCCCCGGTGTAGTCGACGCAGACGTCGATGACGTGGGCGCCTTCCTTCACCTGCTCGCGGGCCATCGCCACGCAGGTGTCCCAGTCGGCGTCCAGCATGGCCTCGCGGAACTTCTTGGACCCGTTGGCGTTGGTCCGCTCGCCGACCACCAGGAACGAGGTGTCCTGGTGGAGGGCCACGGCGGTGTAGATGGAGGCGGCCGACGGCTCGGTCACCGGTTGCCGCCGGGCCGGCACGGCGTCCCGGCAGCGGTCGATCACCGCGGCCAGGTGCGCCGGGCTCGTCCCGCAGCAGCCGCCGATGGCCGTCACCCCCAGCTCGGTGACGAACCGGTGCAGGTAGTCGGCCAGCTGGTCCGGGGTCAGGTCGTAGTGCATCTTGCCGTCCACCACCGACGGCAGTCCGGCGTTCGGCAGGCAGGAGATCGGCACCCGGCTGTGGGCGGACAGGTGGCCCAACGGCTCGCCCATCTCGGCCGGCCCGGTGGCGCAGTTGAGGCCGATCACGTCCACCTGCATGGCGTCCAGGGCCGTCAGGGCGGCGGCGATCTCGGTGCCCGGCAGCATCCGGCCGGTCAGCTCGATGGTCACCTGCACCTGCAGCGGCACCTGCCGGCCGGCCTCCGCCATGGCCGCCTTGCAGGCGTTGATGGCCGCCTTGCCGGACAGCAGGTCGAACATGGTCTCGACGAGCAGCAGGTCGACCCCGCCCTCCAACAGGGCCAGCGCCTGCTCCTGGTAGGCATCCCGGAGATCGGCGTACGGGATCTGGCCGAGGGTGGGGAACTTGGTCCCCGGCCCCATGCTGCCGGCCACCCACCGGGGCCGGTCCGGGGTGGCGTACTCGTCGGCCAGCCGCCGGGCCAGCCGGGTGGCGGCCAGGTTCAGCTCCCGCGTCCGGTCGGCCAGCCCGTACTCGGCCAGCACCACCGAGAAGGCCCCGAAGGTGTCCGTCTCGATGACGTCCACGCCCACGTCCAGGAACGACCGGTGCAGTCGCTCCACCGCCTCGGGCTTGGACACCACCAGGATCTCGTTGCACCCCTCCAGGTCCGGCCCACCGAAGTCGTCGGCCGTCAGCTCCTGCAGCTGCAGGTTGGTGCCGGTGGCCCCGTCGAAGATGACCACCCGTTCGGCCAGCGCGGCCAGGTAGTCCGACGTCGACGGGTCCAGCCGGCCGAACGGGACCGGCGGACCGGGGGTGGCGCCAGGGGTGGGAACGGTCTCGGGCATCACCGAAAGGCTACTGGCGCCGGCCGCCGGCCCCCGCCAGTGCGGCATCCGCCAGTTCAATGGTCACCACCAGCCAGATAGCATCCGCGAGCGGTGCCCTCCTCTCCGACACGGCAGCCCCGCATCTACACC
>CAYVPF010000299.1:0-3883 GCA_964453355.1 uncultured Acidimicrobiaceae bacterium
GGCTGACGCTGACGGTGGTGCACCTGATCGGGATCCCGCTCGACGGCACCTCGGTGAACCCGGCCCGGAGCCTGGGGCCGGCCCTCGTCGTCGGCGGGACCGCCCTCTCCCAGGTGTGGCTGTTCATCGTGGCCCCGCTGGTCGGCGGGGCGGTGGCCGCCCTGGTGCACCTGGCCCTGTTCCCGAGGTACCCGGAGGTGAACGAGCCCGGGGAGCCGGAGCCGTCGCTGGACCCGGTACCGACCGCTTGAGCGACGTTATCCTGAGCGGCAACATGGCGGAAGATCGGTCACATTCGCGGTCACGGCTGGAAGATGTGGACCTGTCCGGCCGGCTGAGCTCGGACGAGGAGGCGACGCAGGTGGCGGCGGCCCAGCGGCGGCTGCTGCACCTGCGACTGGTGAATGCCGGCCTGGTCCCCCCCGGCACGGCCGACGGCGGGCCGGGCGGGAAGCTGCCGCAGTACGAACAGCTGGGGGCGGTGCACCCGGCGTCGGGCCGGCGGGGGCCGCCGGTCTGCGTGGTGTTCGAGGGCTGGGACGCCTCGGGGAAGGGCGGGGCCATCAAACGGCTGGTGTCCCCCCTCGATCCCCGGCACGTGCGGGTGGCCGAGTTCGGGGTGCCCACCCTGGACGCGCTGCGGCACCACTACCTGTGGCGGTTCTATCCGGCCCTGCCCGGCTGGGGTGGCATGGCGGTGCTGGACCGGTCGTGGTACGGGCGGGTGCTGGTGGAGCGGGTGGAGCGGCTGGCCACCGAGGAGCAGTGGCGGCGGGCCTACAAGGAGATCACCGACTTCGAGCAGGCGCTGGCGGCCGAGGGGATGGTGATGGTGAAGCTGTGGTTGGAGATCTCGGAGAGCGAGCAGCTGAAGCGGTTCGAGGCCCGGCAACAGGACCCGTTGAAGCAGTGGAAGCTGACCGACGAGGACTGGCGGAACCGGGGGCGGCGGGCCGAGTACGAAGCGGCGGTCGAGGACATGCTGGCTGAGACCGACCACCCGGCGGCCCCCTGGGACGTGATCGCGGCCGAGCAGAAGCGGTTCGGCCGGGTGGCGGTGCTGCAGACGGTGATCCGGCGGATGGAGGAGGGGATGCGCCGGTGGGGCATCGAGCCGCCGCCGTCGGCCGGCGCCGACTACGGCCTCTGACAACCCGAGGCCTCTGCGCGGCCGGTCGTGCAACAGTGAGGTGGTGACCACGCCTCCTGATCCCCCGACGACCAACTCCCCCGCGCCAGCCCCCCGGGCGGCCCGGTACGGGATGACGATCCCGTTCACGAACGTGCCGCTGCACGACCACCGGGCGTGGTTCGAGGAGCTGGTGGACCTGGGGTACACGGACGTGTGGTCGGCGGAATCGGACGGGGTGGACGGGTTCACGCCGCTGGCCCTGGCCGCGGCGTGGGCGCCGAGCCTGCAGCTGGGCATCGCCATCGCCCCGGCGTACACCCGGGGGCCGGCGCTGCTGGCCCAGACGGTGGCCGGCCTGGCCGACGCCGCGCCGGGCCGGTTCGCCTTCGGGCTGGGGGCGTCCTCGGACGTGATCGTGGAGCAGTGGAACGGCATCCCCTACGACCAGCCGTTCCGCCGGGTGCGCGACACCGTGCGGTTCCTGCGCACGGCGCTCGGCGGGGAGAAGGTGACGGAGGAGTACGAGACGTTCTCGGTGCGGAACTTCCGCCTCGGCCGGGTGCCGGAGCAGGTGCCGCCGATCTACGTGGCGGCGCTGCGGTCCGGGATGCTGCGGCTGGCCGGACGGGAGGCGGACGGGGTCATCCTCAACTGGCTGTCGGCGGAGGACGTGGCCACGGCGGCGGCCGAGGTGGGCCCCGGCAAGGAGATCGTGGCCCGGATCTTCGTGATCCCGACCGAGGACGCCGAGGCGGCCCGGACGGTCGGCCGGCGGATGATCACGGCGTACCTGAACGTGGCGGCGTACGCCGAGTTCCACCGGTGGCTCGGCCGGGGGCCGGCGCTGGAGGCGATGTGGGCGGCCTGGGCGGCCGGCGACCGCAAGGCGGCCCTGGCCGCCATCCCGGACCAGGTGGTGGACGACCTGATCGTCCACGGGTCCCCGGCGGCCTGCCGGGAGCACGTGGCCCGGTACGTGGCCAACGGGGTCACGGTGCCGGCCCTGATGGTGATCCCGGTAGGGGTGGACCTGGCCGAGTCGGTCCGGGGCCTGGCCCCCGGCGCCTGACGGCCTGGCATACTTGCGACCTGACGGGCCGTCAGCTCGGCCGGTCCCCGGAGATACGGGCCCGGAGATACGGGCCCGGAGATACGGGATGGAGCCAAGGGGGATGCCATGACTGCCACTACCACCGAAGGCACCGCAACGGCCGACGTGGTGCGGCACGTGGGCGAGGACGACGCCCTGATGGCCGACACCGGGACCGGTGTGGGGCTGAAGGTGGTCCGGTACGACCCGCTGCGGGGCACCTGGGTGATCATCAACCGGTTCCAGCCGGGGGTACGGCTGCAGATCCACAAGCACACCGGGCCGGTCGACGGGTACACCCTGGCCGGCAGGTGGCACTACCTGGAGTACGACTTCTACTCGACGGCGGGGTCGTACATCTACGAGCCGGCCAACTCGGTGCACACCCTGGACGTGCCGGACGACAACACCGGGGTGACCGACGTGCTGTTCATCATCGAGGGGGCCCTGTTGAACCTGGACCCGGACGGCAAGGTGGACAGCGTCATGGACGGCCCGGGGACCCTGGCGGCGTACTACGCCCTACTGGAGGCCGAAGGGAAGCCCCGCCCCAACGGCCTGATCGTCTGAGCGGCGGCCTCCGAGCGAGGATGAGGACCCCGCGCGGACACCGGCGGTGACGGCGCCCGTGACACGCCCCGGCCAGGCGCTGGCCGCCGCGCTGACGGACCCGGCGCTGTACGCCGGGGACCCGTTCCCGCTGTACGCCCGGCTACGGGCCGAGGCGCCGGTGGCCTGGAACGCCGACCATGGGTTCTGGGCGCTGACCGGCCATCCGGAGGTGCAGCACGCCGGGGTGGACCCGCAGACGTTCTGCAGCGGCCAGGGCATCTTGGTGCAGGAGATCGGCACCGAGTACGCCAGTCCGCCCACCATGATGCACACGGACCCGCCGGCCCACACCCGCTACCGGCGGCTGGTCCAGCCGGGGTTCAAGCCGACGGTGGTCCGCAACCTGGAGGACACGGTCCGGGCCCACGCCCGCCGCCTGATCGACGCCGTCGAGCCCGGAACCGTCCTGGACCTGTTGCCGGCGCTGTCGGTGCCGTTCCCGCTGCAGGTCATCTGCAGCCTGCTGGGGGTGGACGGGGACCGGTGGCCGAAGTTCTACGAGTGGTCCGAGGCGGTGATCCCGGGAGCGGTGGACTGGCCGGCGGAGAAGATCGGGGCGCTGCAGCTGGAGATGTGGGAGTTCCTGGTGGGCACGGCCAAGGCCCGCCGGGCCGAGCCCCGGGACGACGTCATCTCGGCCATCGCCACCGCCGCCCCCGAGGGGGACGAGCTGTCGGACGACGAGCTGGCCATGTTCTTGGTGCAGCTGCTGGTGGCCGGGAACGAGACCACCCGGAACCTGCTGTCCGGCGGGCTGCTGGCCCTGGCCGACCGGCCGGACCAGTGGGCCCGGCTCCGCGACGACCGGTCGCTGGTGCCGGCCGCCGTGGAGGAGCTGCTGCGGTGGACGACGCCGGTGATCTCGTTACTGCGGACGGCCACCCGGGACACCGAGCTGCGGGGGCAGCCCATCGCCGCCGGGGAACCGGTCCTGATGGTCTACGCCTCGGCCAACCGGGACGAGGCGGTGTTCGGCCCGACGGCCGACCGGCTGGACGTGGGCCGGGACCCCAACCCGCACGTGGCCTTCGGGTTCGGCCCCCACTTCT
>CAYVPF010000300.1:0-3872 GCA_964453355.1 uncultured Acidimicrobiaceae bacterium
ACCGCAACTCGGCCCCGGAGGCCTCGTCGTGCCCGGTCCGGCGCAGCACCGCCCGCACCCGGGCCACCAGCTCGTCGAGGCTGAACGGCTTCGTGACGTAGTCGTCCCCCATGGCCAGGCCGGCCAACTTGTCCTCGGTGCCGTCACGGGCCGTCAGGAACACCACCGGCACCTTGTCGCCGCCCTCCCGCAGCCGCCGGCACACCTCGGTGCCCTCCATATCCGGCAGCATGACGTCGAGCATGACCAGGTCGGGATGGCTGTTACGGGCCATCTGCAGGGCCTCGGCCCCGGTGGAGGCCACGTCGACGGCGAACCCCTCGAACCGCAACGCCGCCGACAACAAGTCCGTGATGTACGGCTCGTCGTCCACGACGAGGATCCGTTCGCCCTCGGTCACCATCCTCCTATGTTCGCAGAGTTCCGGCTCCCGCCGCGGCCGGCGGCCGACCGAGCCGGGCCGCCACCCCCCGCCAGAGCCGCTGCAGCCCCCACACGGTGACCAGGCCCAACGCCTCGACCACGATGGCCGACGACATCTTCGACTCCCCGGCCACCCGGTCCACGAACCGGATCGGGACCTCGGTGACGGCCGCCCCGGCCCGCTTGGCCTGGTAGGTCATCTCGATCTGGAACCCGTAGCCGTCGGCGCGCACGTCGTCCAGGGGGATCCGCTGCAGCACCGTGGCGGCGTAGGCCCGGAACCCGGCGGTCGAGTCGGCCACCCCCAGGCCGAGGACCACTGTGGCGTACCGGTTGCCCCCCCACGACAGTAGGTGCCGGTACCAGGACCAGTTGGGGATCGACCCGCCCTTCACGTACCGGGACCCGATGGACACCTCGTACCCCGCCGACAGCGGCGCCACCAGCCCCGGCAGGGCGGCGGGGTCGTGGGAGAAGTCGGCGTCCATCTCCACGCAGGCCTCGTAGCCCCGCTCCAGCCCCCAACCGAACCCGGCCCGGTAGGCGCTGCCCAGCCCGGACTTCTGCGTCCGGCGCAACACGTGCAGGTCCCCCACCGTGTCGGCCATGCCGTCCGCGAGATCCGCCGTGCCGTCGGGGCTGCCGTCGTCCACGACGAGGATGCCGGCGTCCGGCAGGGCGTCGTGGACGGCCCCCAGGATCTTCTCGATGTTCTCGGCCTCGTTGTAGGTCGGGACCACCACCAGGATTCGCACCCGGGCAGCTTACGAGACCGGAGCCGACCTTAGGGAACGCTGGGAACGTCCCGTAGAGCCTCCGACGCCGCCGCCGCGTCGTCGTCGGGCCCCTTGCGGATCTCCCGGACCACCACCTGGATGGCCCCGCCGACCGGGATGCCGATGAGGGCGCCCGCGAACGTGCCCAGCCCGGCTCCGATCCTGCCCCCGAGGGTGGCCCCGACCAGCACCGCCAGGAGCACCCACAACGGGTTCAGCCGGACCGTCCGGCTCATGATCACCGGGTTGAGAAAGTGGTTCTCCACCTGCTGGTACACCAAGAAGACCACCGCGGTGACGATCAGGGCCGGTACCGAGTGGAAGGCGGCGATGATCACCACCGGCACGCCGGCCAGCAACCCGCCCACCAACGGCAGCAGGTCCACCAGGGCGACCCAGAGCCCCAGCAGGAACGGGTACGGCACCCCCATGACGACCAGCGTGACGAAGACCACGACGCCGGCGATGACCGAGGTCAGCCCGTTGCCGAGCATGTACCCGGTCACCGACCGGGACGCCTCGTGGTAGACCCGCGCCACCCGGTCGGCCCGGGCCGGGGTGAGCAGGCCCAAGAACCCCCGCCGGAGCGCCGGGGCCTCCAGCAGGATGAACAGGGACAGCACGGCGATGGTCCCGAACGCCACCAGCGTGCTCACCGCCGCCGACCCCACCGACAGGGCCTGGGCCGGCTTAAGGCTGCGGGTGACGTCCCCGGCCAGCTTCGGGGCGTTCTTGGTCACCCACTGCTGCAGGTGGAACCGCTTCAGCAGCCGCCCGATCCGGCCGCGGCCGTGCTCGGCCTGCTTCACCAGGGAGGGCAACTGCCGGGCGAAGTGGGTCACGGCCTCGACCAGCGGCGCCGTGAACAGCACCACGATGCCGACGAACACCACCGCCGTGACCAAGAACACGATGGTCACCGCCCAGCCCCGGGTGCGGACCACCCGCTGCACCATGTGGACCGCCGGGGACAGCAGCAGGGCGACGAAGAGCGCCACCACGGCGTACAGGACGATCTTCCGCAGCACCCACAGCAAGAGGATGCCGAGGGCGTTGACGTCCAGCACCAAGAAGGCCACCAGGACCGTGGTCAGGATGGTGGCGAGGGGGATGCCCCGGGAGTGGGCCGCCGCCGACAGTCGGCCCCGGTAGGTCTCGGGGTCGACCACCGGTCCGGGCGGCGGCACGAACGCGGTCGGCTCGTCCGGAGGGACGCCGCCGGGGGAGCCGTGGACCTCCGTCGACCCTCCCATCGGCCAAGCATTGCAGGTCCGGGTACGCGACACGTGCCAGCATGAACGGGATGGACGAGGCGGACGAGCAGCCGGCATCGGCCCTGCCCCCGTCCGGCGGAGTTGTCCCGCCCCCGCCCGACATGGCGGCCCCGCCCGCGCCGACACCGGGGCCGCCGGCCAAGAAGAAGCGATGGATCCCCCGGCAGGTCAAGTGGACCATCACCGTCGTGGCCATGTTCTTCGTCCTGGAGTACCTGCTCCTGCCCGACCTGGCCAGCGCCCGCAGCTCGATCCACCTGCTGGGCCAGGTCAACGTCCTCTGCCTCATCGTGGCCGTCGCGCTGGAGGGCTGCTCCCTCGTGGCCTACGCCGAGCTCAGCCACACCGTCCTGACCCCGTACTCCCCGAAGCGGTTCACGCTGTTCCGGATCAACATGTCCAGCCTGGCCGTCAGTCACGTGCTGCCCGGCGGCACCGCGCCGGGCACCGCCCTCAGTTACCGGCTGCTCACCGCCGACCAGCAAGTGCCCGGCAGCGTGGCCGGCTTCGGCCTGGCCATCCAAGGGGTCGGATCGGCGGTGGTGCTGAACGCCCTGTTCTGGTTCGCCCTGCTCATCTCCATTCCGCTCACCGGCTACAACCCCCTGTACGGGTTCGCGGCCATCGCCGGGGTCATCCTCATCGCCCTGTTCGCCGGCACCGTGCTGCTGCTCACCCGGGGTAAGAACAGCGCCGCCGAGTACCTCCACCGGTTGGCCGGCCACCTGCCGTTCATCAACCCCGACCGGCTGTCGTCGCTGGTGCAGAACATCGCCGACCGGCTGGTCATCCTGCTTCGGGACCGGGCCCTGCTCATCCACGCCATGGAGTGGGCGGCGGCCAACTGGCTGCTCGACGCCGCCTCGCTGTGGCTGTTCATCTTCGCCTTCGGCCACACCGTCTCCCCCATCGACCTGCTGGTGGCCTACGGCCTGGCCAACATCCTGGCCGTCATCCCCATCACCCCCGGCGGGCTCGGGATCATCGAAGGCGTCCTCATCCCCACCCTGGTCGGCTTCCACGTGCCCAAGACCATCGCCATCCTCGGCGTC
Source organism: uncultured Acidimicrobiaceae bacterium (assembly GCA_964453355.1). Classification (GTDB taxonomy): domain Bacteria; phylum Actinomycetota; class Acidimicrobiia; order Acidimicrobiales; family RAAP-2; genus DASZUK01. Next base: position 3,526 of record CAYVPF010000300.1, read on the forward strand.
CTGTCCTACCGGCTGGTCAACTTCTGGTTGCCCATCCCCCTGGGCGGCGCCGCCTACCTGTCCCTGCGATGGGGTCCCCACGGCCGCCGGCTGCTCCGCAGGGCCAGCCCGGCCGGTGGTCCCTCCGGCCCGGCTGCCCCCGGTGCCGACAATGGGGCCGGCGGCCGCTGATCGATCAGGCCCCGCCGACGAGCACGGTCTTGACGTCGTAGCGGACCACCTGGGGGTCGGCGGTGAGCAAGGTGGCCCCCAGGGCGCCGGCCTGCACGACCAGCAACCGGTCGAACGGGTCCCGGTGCAAGGCCGGCAACGTCGCGACCGCCAACGCCTGGGTGTGCTCCACCGGC
>CAYVPF010000301.1:0-3872 GCA_964453355.1 uncultured Acidimicrobiaceae bacterium
GGCCCCGCCAACCCGGGCGGGGCTCCCGAACGGCTGATCGCCCTCATCGACGAGCTGGGGACCCGGTTCGCCGGGTTCACCGCCGGGATGGACGAAGAATGGCGGGCCGCCCTCGGCCGTGGGGACCCCACGGTGGACCTGACGCTGCGGCTGCCCCGGGAGGTCGGGGAGGCCTGCGAGCACTACGACCACCTGCTCGACCAGGCCGACCATTTCTGCCGAGCCGCCGAGCTCATCACCCTGCCGGCCACCGCCGAGGCGGTGGCCCTGCGCAAGTGGTTCCTGCTGGAGTTCGCCCACCAGGCCACCGGGGTCGGAGCGGTGCCCTGGCCGGACAGCGCCTGGGCCCGCGGCCTGGCGGCCCCCCCGACGCGGCCGCGCCCGTTCGCCCCCATCCGCCGCACCGGACGGCACCGCCCTTAACTGGGCCCGTACCGGCGGTCGGTGGCCCGGTGGGCCATGATGCCGACCGTGAGCTCTCCTGCCGGGTTGCTGCTGGCCCCCGGCGCCGGGGCCGGGCGTGACCAGCCGGCCCTGGTGGCCATCGACCGGGCCGTGACCGCCGCCGGCCTGGCGGTGGCCCGCATGGACTTCCCGTACCGGCTGGCCGGCCGCCGGGCCCCGGACCGGCCGCCGGTGCTGCTGGCCGCCGTGGTGGAGGCGGCCACCGCCCTGGCCGAAGCGGCCGGGACCACCACCGCCCGGCTGGCCCTCGGCGGCCGGTCCATGGGCGGCCGCATGTGCTCAATGGCCGTGGCCGACGGCCTGGCCGCGGCTGCCCTGGTGTTGGTCAGCTACCCGTTGCACCCACCGGGCAAGCCGGAGCGGCTACGGACCGACCACTTCCCGGCCCTGGCCCTCCCGTGCCTGTTCGTGTCCGGCACCCGGGACACCTTCGGCCGCCCGGCCGAACTGGAACAGGCCACCACCGCCATCCCGGGGCCGGTCACCCATGTGTGGATCGACGGCGGCGACCACGGCCTGCGAGGCAAGGACGCCCAGGTCGCCGCGGCCGTCCTCCGGTGGCTGCACCCCTGAACCGGTAGGTTGCCGGAGGTGGGGGCCACCACCCTGACCAGCGGACTGCTCCGGCCGGCCTTCCGCATCGACCGGAGCCAGATCGACGTCGTCCGCGGGGTGCAATGCGCGCTGGCGGTCGCCCTGCCGCTCGCCGTCGGCTTGGCCACCGGCCACGACCTGCCCGGGGCCTGGGGCGCCATCGGGGCGTTCCTGGCCGACTTCTCCACGTTCCAGCCCGGCTACCGCGTCCGGGTCCGGGTCGTGGTGGCCGCCGCCGTGGTGGTGGCCGTCGCCACCTTCCTCGGGGCGGTCACCGGCGTCGACAGCCCGGCGGTGTTCCCGCTGATGGCCGGCTGGAGCTTTCTGGCCGGCCTGCTGGTGACCCTCGGACCCAGCGCGGCCATGGTCGGGGTGGTGTCGTCGGTGGGCATGGCGGTGGCCACCGCCCTGAACGCCACCCCGGCGATCGCCCTGGAGGATGCCGCGGCCGCTTTCTGCGGCGGCCTCGGGGCGGCGGTCGTGGCGTTCGCCTTCCACCGCGGTGGCCGCCGGGCCGAGAGCACCGCCCTGGCCGCCGCCTACCGGTCCCTGGCCGGCTACGCCACCGGCATCACCCACGGCACCACCGCCCTCCCGGAGGCCGGCTGCTTCGACACCCTGGCCGCCACCCTGGCGGTGCCCGGGCCACACCGCACCCGGTCCCTGGCCTACCGGGACCGCGCCCTGGCCGACCGGGCCGAGCGGCTCCGGACCCTGCTGGCCGCGCTGGCCGTCACCCGGGACCGCCTGCAGGCGACCGCCGGCGCCACCCCGGCGGCCGGCGCAGCCGTGCAGCCGGCGGTGGACGCGGTGGACCTCTTCGCCGCCGCCGCCGGCGCCGCCCTGGACGAACTGGCCCGCGGTTGCGGCCGGGACCAACCACCGCCGTCGACCGCCGTTCCCGACCAGGCGCTGGCGACCGCCCAACGCCGGCTGCGCCAGGCCGCGGGCGTCACCGCCCGGCCGGTCGCCGAGCTCTTCACCGAGATCCACCGGGCCCTGGCCGCCGCCGCCGCCGCCCTCCTCCTCGGGCCCGGACCGGATGCCGCCGAGGCGGTGTCGCCCGCTGCCGGAGCGGTGTCGCCCGCCGCCGGAGCGGGGGCCGCCGGCGGGGTCCGTCATGAACTGCGAGTGTTGACCCACCGGCCGGACGCCCTGGACGAGGCCCGGTTGGCTCTCCGGGCGAACCTGACCCTGCGGTCCACGACGTGCCGGCATGCCCTGCGGCTGGCCGTCACCGTGGCGGTGGCCACCGCCCTGTACCGGGTCATCGACACCCACGACGGCTACTGGATCGTGGTGGCGGTGCTGTTCATCATGAAGCCGGACTTCGGGTCGACGGTCGGCCGCGGGATGCTGCGGGCCGTCGGCACCCTGGTCGGGGTCACGCTGACCACCTTGCTGCTGGCCACCCTGCGCCCCGGGCCGGTGCTGCTGGCCGTGATCACCGTGGCCGCCGCCGTGTTCGCCTACTCCCTGTTCACCGCCAACTACGGCGCCTTCACCGTGTTCCTCACCTGCCTGACCGTGTCCCTGGCCGCCTTCACCGGGTTGCCGCCGATGACCGCAGTGGCCAACCGGGCGGTGGACAACGTCATCGCCGCCGCCCTGACCATCGTGGCGGTCGTGGTCTGGCCCACCTGGGTGGCCACCGAAGTGCCCGGCCTGGTGGCCGCCTGCCTGAGGGCCGAGCACCGGTTCGGCGACGCCGTCCTGTCCGCCTTCGTCCGCCGGAACGAGACCCCGGTCGACGAGGAAACCGTCGACCGGCTGGTGCGGGAGGCCCGGCTGGCCCGGTCCAACGCCGAGGCGGCGGTGCAACGGATGGCGGCGGAGACCCCCGGGGTCGGCAAGGGCCGGCTGTCCCTGCCGGCCGCCGAGGGGATGCTGGCCCAGATGCACCGGTACGGCCTGGCCGGCCTGTCGTTACGGGTGCACCACGACCACCCCGACCCGTCCGGGCTACCGGAGCTGGCGGCCGCCCGCCAGGCGGTGACCGACTTCTTCGCCACCCTGGCCGCCGCCGTCGACGGCGGCGCCTCCGGTCCGGTGCCGCCGTTCACCGGGTACCCGCCGGCGGCGGCCACACTGCCACCGGCCCCCATCGAACAGCTGGTGGCCGACGAGCTTCGGTGGATGGCCGCGGCGGTGGCCACCTGCGTGGACCTCTACTACGACAACCTCACGGGAGGAAAGGCAGGAGCAGCCGGCCCAGCCGCCGGGTGGTGACCCCGGGCTGTCAGTTGGCCAGGGCCAAATGTTGCTGGGCGGGATCGGCGGACGATCCTTGGGCGGCCATGGCCAGGCAGTGGCCGCCGGCGACACAGGACACGGACGACACGTCCTGGACGTCCAGGGTGGCCAGCTTGCTGCCCAGCCGTTCCGGAGCGGTCTGGGTGGTGGGCAGGGTCTCGGTGGTCCAGGTGGTCCCGCCGTCGTCGGTGCGGGCGATCACGCCGACCTCCGACCCGGATCCGTTACCGTCGCCGTAGCCGGCGGCCCAGCATGTGGCGGCCGTGGAACAGGACACGGTGTCCAGGTACGCCGTCGGCAGTCCGGCCGAGCCGGTTGCCGTCCAGCTGCGGCCACCGTCGGTGCTGGCCAGCGCCTGGCTGGGCCCGTAGGGGTAGGTCGCCCCGACGCCGGTCGTCGCCGAGGCCGGGCCGGCGGCCAGGCCAAGGCACCGGGAGCCGGCGCAGGACACGGCCCGCACGACGGCCAGCCCTGACGGCACGGTGGAGGGAGACCAGGTGACCCCGCCGTCAGTGCTGTACCAAGCCGCCCCCCGGGCTGTGGTGGTGGACGTGGCCGTC
>CAYVPF010000302.1:0-3855 GCA_964453355.1 uncultured Acidimicrobiaceae bacterium
TTGCGGCCCGTGGCGAAGGCGTTGGGCATGTCCACATCCGCGATGGCCACCCGCGGCTTGGGCATGTCGGCCAGGGCGCACAGCCGGTCGATGACGCCGTGCAGCTCCGGGGCCTGCTCGGGGGTGACGATCCGGCCGTGCATCCCCCAGAGGGCGATCTTGTCGGAGAACCAGTACTGGCCGAACAGCAGCGCGCCGACGATCACGAAGATGGCGACCAGGCTGTGCAGGAAGTGGAACAGCACCGCCCCGAAGACGACGTAGAGGACGACCAGGAACAGCCCGGTCAAGAACATGCGGCCGGTCAGCCCGCGGTCCGACCGGATGTTGCGGGCCACCGCCATCAGGCGCCGCCGGCCTCCGTCGCCGGTGCCGTGTCGGCCGGCGGGGCCACCGCCTCGGCGTCGTCGGCCGACGGCAGGGCGGCGCTCGGGGCCGAGGTGGCCAGCTGGGCCTTCAGCGCGGCCAGCTCGTTGTCCACCTGGGACGTGGACTGCACCTTGTCCAGCTGCGCCTGGATGTCGTCGACTGGGGTGTCCAGGTTGGTGAGGGCGCCCGACGCCAGCAGCTCGTCGATGGCCCCGGCCCGGGCCTGCATGGAGGCGATCTTGTCCTGGGCCCGCTGCATGGTCTGCCCGGCGTCGCCCATGGAGGTGGAGATGCCCGACACGGCCTCGCCCACCTTCGTCTGGGCCTCGGCGGCGGTGTAGGAGGCCTTCATGGTCTCCTTCTTGGTCCGGAACTGCTCCACCTGGGCCTGCAGCCGTTGGGAGGTGAGCACCAGCTTCTCTTCCTGCTCGCTGACCTGGTCGTGCTGGGTCTTCAGGTCGGTCAGCTGCTCGCCGAGGGCGGCGCGGCGGGACAGGGCCTCGCGGGCCAAGTCCTCGTTGTTCTGGGACAGCGCCGCCTTGGCCTGGTCCTGCAGCTTGTCCGCCTGCTTCTGCAGCTGGGAAGCCTGCAGCTCGATGCGCTTGCGGGCCGTGGCCACGTCGGCGACGCTCCGCCGCACCTTCGTGAGGCTGTCCAGCTGCTTCTCGTAGGACAGGTCCAGGGTCTCCCGGGGGTCCTCGTGCTTGTCCAGGACCTTGTTGGCCTTGGCCTGAAAGATGTTCTTCGTCCGCGCCCAGACACCTGGCACCTTGTCACTCTCCTCCAGACGGCGTCATGCCCGACCATCGAGCATAAGGCCGTCGGGGGGTGGGTGGGGCACCGGTAACCTCACCGGGATGCCCCGGTGCCTGTTGACCGTCCACGCCCATCCCGACGACGAGTCCTCCAAGGGTGCCGGCACGGTGGCGCGGTACCACGCGGCGGGGGTGCGGACCGTGCTGGTGTGCTGCACCGGCGGCGAGGAGGGGGACATCTTGAACCCCGCCATGGACCGCCCGGAGGTCCGGGACCATCTGGCCGAGGTCCGCCGGGCCGAGCTGGCCGAGGCCGCCCGGATCATCGGCTACGACGACGTGGTCATGCTCGGCTACCGGGACTCCGGCATGCCGGACACCGAGGCCAACCAGCGCCCGGAGGCCTTCGCCAACGCCCCCCTGGACGACGCCGTGGGGCGGCTGGTGGCCGTGGTCCGCCGCACCCGACCGCAGGTGCTGGTGACCTACCCGGAGGACCAGTCCGAGTACCCCCACCCCGACCACCTGCGGGTGCACGAGATCACCATGGCCGCCTGGGACGCCGCCGGGGACCCGGACCGGTACCCCGATGCCGGGCCGCCGTGGACGCCGTCGAAGCTGTATTACACCGTCTGGCCCCGCCGGCGGATGCTGGCCATGCACGAGAAGTTCGCCGAGCTCGACCTGCAGTCGCCGTTCGACGACAAGTGGCTGGCCCGCCTGCAGCGGACAGAGCCGCTGACCACCTCGATCGACCTGGCCGGGTTCGCCGACATCCGGGGCCAGGCCCTGAAGGCCCACGCCACCCAGGTGGACCCGACCTCGCCGTTCTGGTTCGGCCTCCCCCCGGAGGTCCTCCGGGAGCTGCACCCCTACGACGACTACTTCCTGGCCGCCAGCCGGGTCGGCGGGGTGGACGGGTTGGAGGACGACCTGTTCGCCCGGGTTTAGCCGGTGCCGCCGAGCACCGACAGGTGGATGGCCCCGGCGCTCTCCGCCAGCACCAACGCCACCGCGGTGGCCAGCACCACCACGAGGGCCACCACCGGCCACCGGTGGGTCATTTCCGGGCCAGCTGCCGGAGGGCCCGGAACCCGATGAGGGTGGCCCCGGCCTCCTCGACGGCCCGCCGCAGGGCGCCGTCGTCGCAGACCAGCCGGTGGTCGTCCACCCGGGCGGCCCAGTCCGGGGCGATGGCCCGCAGCTCGGCGCTGTCCACCGCCGGGTGCAGGTGCAGCTCGGTCACCCCCGGCGCCAGGTCGGCCAGGTCGGCCAGCACCTTGCGGGCGCCGACCCCGGAGTAGAACAGCATCTGGTCGGTGAACACCACCCCGGCGTCCTCGGCCACCTCGCGCGCCGGGAACCCCAGCCGCTCTTCGGTGGCCGGCCCCAGCAACCGCAGCGGCAGCCGGAAGTCCACGGCCAGGTCCAGGTAGACGTCGAAGAACTCCGGCCGCATCTGCAGGGCACCCATGTGGGCGTCCAGGTGGCTGACGTCGAACCCCCAGAGGATGGCCCGCTCGATCTGGGCCCGGCACTCCCGGCGGACCTCGTCCAGGTCGGCGTGGTCCCACACGTCCTCCACCGTCCGCGGGAACCCGCCGTCGCCGCCCAACAGCGACGGGGCGTGGGTGACCGGCCCCCACCGGTACAGCTCCCACTCGGCGTTCACCGTCAGGTGCACCCCGACGTCCTCGCCGCGGTACCGGGCCGCCGCCTCCCGGGCCCACGGCGCCGGGACCATCAGGCTGGCGCTGGTCACCAGCCCGGTCCGCAGGGTGTCGTACACCCCGACGTTGGCGGAGTGGCAGAACCCGAGGTCGTCGGCGTTGACGATCAGCAGCTTGGCGTCGGCGGGGTAACCCAGTCGTTCGGCCAGCGTCGGCATGCCCCGACGGTAGCGTGCCTATCGGGGCAGGTCGTCGTTTTGGGCCCGGGCCTGTTCGGCCAGCTCCCGCTGGTACCCCGCCATGGCCTCGGCCAGCGTCGGATCCGACACCGCCAGGATCCGCACCGCCAGCAGCCCGGCGTTGCGGGCCCCGTTGACCGCCACCGTGGCCACCGGCACCCCGCGGGGCATCTGCACGATGGACAGCAGCGAGTCCAACCCGTCCAGCCGGTCCAGGGCCACCGGCACCCCGATGACCGGCAGGGTGGTAACCGCGGCCAGCATCCCGGGCAGGTGGGCGGCGCCGCCGGCCCCGGCGACGATGACCCGCAGCCCCCGCCCGGCGGCCTGGTGGCCGAACGCCAGCATGTCGTCGGGGGTCCGGTGGGCCGACACCACCCGTACCTCCCGGGCCACCCCGAACCGGTCCAGGATCTCGACGGCCCCCTCCATGACCTTGTAGTCGGACGAGCTGCCCATCACCACGGCCACCTGCGTCATGTCAGCCGGATCCCCGCCGGCACCGGGGTGCCGAGCGCCCGGGCGGCCGTCCAGGCCCGGTGGCGGATGTCGTCGGCGTCTTCTCCACATACGGTCACGTGTCCCAGTTTGCGCCCCGGACGCGGTCCTTTGCCATACAGGTGCACGTGCGCCCCCTCCACCGCCAGGGCGTCGGCCAGCGCGGCCACCGGGTCCACCCCGTCGGGGCCGCCGAACACGTTGACGCTGGCCACCGCCGGCGCCGCCGTGGCGGTGGACCCGAGTGGCAGGTCCAGCACCCCCCGCAGGTGGTTCTCGAACTGCGACGTCACGGCCCCCTCGATGGTCCAGTGGCCGGAGTTG
>CAYVPF010000303.1:0-3806 GCA_964453355.1 uncultured Acidimicrobiaceae bacterium
ACGAACGTGCCGGCGATGAGGCCGCCGATGTTGATGCCGGCGGAGGCCAGCAGGGACACCGACGACGGCCGGAAGGCGTGGCGGTACAGGATGCGGCGGTCGGTCAGGCCCTTGGACCGGGCCATGGTGATGAAGTCCTCTTGCAACGTGGCGATGAGGTCGTTCCGGAGCAGCCGGAAGTAGATGACGATGGACCCGAGGGCCAGCACGATGGACGGCAGCAGCATGGTGTGCAGGTTGGATCCCACTGTCTGGCCGAGCGGCACGTAGGAGGCCGGCCCCGGGAACACGTGCAGGTCCACCGAGAACAGCAGCACCAGCACCGGGGCGATGATGAACGGCGGCATGGCCAGCATGGCGAAGGTGCCGGCGGTGGCGGTGGTGTCGAAGGCCTTGTTGGGCCGCCGGGCGGCCGTGGTGGCCAGCGGGACGGCCACGGCGAAGGCCAGGATCTGCGAGATCACGACCAGCTCGACGTCGATCGGGAAGGCGTTCCCGAGGATGCTGGTCACCGACTGGTGGGTGGTGAACGACTGACCGAGGTTGCCCTGCAGGACGTGGCCGAGCCAGATGAAGTACTGCTGCCACAGCGGCTTGTCCAACCCCAGCTGGTGGTTGACGATGGCCACGTTCTGCGCCGTGGCGTTGGGCCCCAAGATGGTGATGGCCGGCTTGCCCGGCAGCAGGTGGACCAGGAAGAACGTGCCCAGGGACACCAGGAACAGGATGACGATCAGGGCCACCAGGCGCTTGGCCACATATTTCGCCACGCGCCACCCCCTCCGTGTTTCCGGCCCCGACGGTCCGTCCCCCCCGTCGGGCGTTGATCCTACGTCCGGTGGTGGGCCGTCGCCTACCATGCCTGCGCATGGACGGACCGACGGTGAAGGTGCGGTCGACCGACCATGGGGCGGCGGCCCTGGATCGGCCGGGCGAGAGGGGTGCGGGCGAGGGAAAAACCAGTTGGCCGGCGACGCTGAGCGGCCCGTGGTTGGTGGTGGCCGAGATCGGCATCGTGCTGGTGGTGGCCGTCGGCCTGGTGCTGCGGTTCTGGACCCGGTCGGCCCTGTGGCTGGACGAGGCCCTGACGGTGGACATCGCCAAGCGGCCGTTGCACGAGATCCCGTCGTACCTGAAGCGGGACGGGGCCCCGCCGCTGTACTACGTGCTGCTGCACTTCTGGATGAAGGTGTTCGGCACCTCGGACGTCGGGGTGCGGTCGCTGTCGGGGGTCATCTCGGTGGTCACCCTGCCGGTGGCCTGGGTGGTGGGCCGCCGTCTCGGCGGCCGGACGGTGGCCTGGACGGTGCTGGTGGTGCTGGCCAGCGCCCCGTTCGCCGTGTACTACGCCACCGAGGCCCGGATGTACTCGCTGGTGATGCTGCTGACGGCCTGCGGCATGTGGGCGATCAGCCGGGCGTTGGCGCGGCCGAGGGCGGGCAACCTCGTCGCCCTGGCGGTGGTGGTGGCCGCGCTGCTGTACACGCAGTACTGGGCCATCTATCTGGTCGGGGCCTTCGGGGTGTGGCTGATCTGGCAGGCCTGGCGGGGCGGCCGGACACGATCGAACGCCCGGTGGGCGCTGGGGGCCACGGTGGTGGGTTGCCTGGCGTTCGTGCCGTGGGTGCCGACGTTCGTGTACCAGTCCCGGTACACCGGCACCCCCTGGGCCGGGGTGCCGACGTACGCCGCCATCATCAACGCCATCACCGGGTTCACGGACAACCAGGCGTCGCTGGCCACCACCGGGTCCAACCAGGGCCGGCTGCTGGCCCTCGGGTACTTCGTGCTGGCCGGCCTGGGCCTGTTCGGGGTGGCCCGGGGCCGCTTCCACATCGACCTGGACATCCGCACCCGGCCGCAGGGCCGGGCGCTGGCGTTCGTCGTCGTGGTGACCCTGGCCGCGGCCATCACCGGCGGCATCATCAGCCAGAGCGCGTTCTCGGCCCGGTACGCCGCGGTGGTGTTCGTGCCGCTGCTGGTGCTGCTGGCCGTCGGCACCATGGCGTTCGCCGACGCCCGCATCCGGGCCGTGGTGGTGGCGGTGGTGGTGGTGGCCGGGGTGGCGTCCAGCGTCCCGTACGTCAACACCCAGCGGACCCAGGCCCCGGAGGTGGCGGCGGTGCTGGCCGCCCACGCCAAGCCGGGGGACGTGGTGGCCTACTGCCCGGACCAGTTGGGCCCGGCCACCTACCGGCTGACGGCGTCCGGCGGGTACCGGCAGATCGCCTTCCCCCGGGCCAACGGCCCGGCGTACGTGGACTGGGTCAACTACGCCAAGGTCGCCGAGGCCGCCCACCCGGCGGGGTTCGCCAAGAAGCTGGAGGCGATGGTCGGCCCGGGGCAGGACATCTGGCTGGTGTCGGCCGGCGGCTACCAGGGGTTCGGGACCAAGTGCCAGACGCTGGCCGCCGACCTGCTGCACGCCCCCGGCTACGGCGGCCACCAGTGGGTGAACACCAACCCCGCCCGGTACTACGAGCCGATGGGCCTCACCCAGTTCGCCCCGCCGCCGACCCGGTGAGCGGGCGGGGGGGGCCCCTGCGGCGAGCCTGGCGGGCGGTGGTGGCTGTGCTGCCGCAGTGGGCGGTGGCCCGGGTCATCGTGCTGGGCGCCCTGGGGTTGGCCCACTTGGTGGTCGACCGGGCCCATCCGACGGCGGCCACCGCCTTCCGGGTGCACCAGGGGCTGCTCGGGTGGGACGCCGGCTGGTACGAGTCCATCGCCCAGTTCGGGTACCGCCAGGAGCAGTCGCTGCGGTTCTTCCCGCTGTTCCCCCTGGCCGGCCGGGCCCTGTCGGTGCTGCCGGGCGTGTCGGCCGGGGTGGCCCTGGTGGTGCTCGCCAACCTGTCGGCCCTGGTGGCCACCGCCCTGTTGCGGGTGCTGGTGCTGAAGGAGTCCGGGGACCGTGGCTGGGCGGACCGGTCGGTGTGGCTGCTGTCGGTGGCCCCGCCGGCGTTCGTGCTGGTGATGGGTTACGCCGAGGGGCTGCTGCTGGCGTTGTGCGTCGGCTGCTTCGTGGTCATCCGGTCCGCCCGGAGCCCGTGGGCCTGGGGGTGGGCGGCGGTGCTCGGGGCGGCGGCCGGCCTGACCCGGCCGCTCGGGGTGCTGCTGGTGCTGCCGGTGGCCATCGAGGCAGCCCGCCGGTGGTGGTCGGCGGGGAACGGCGAGCGGGTGGCGTCGGCGGTGGCCGTGGTCGGTCCGGTGGCCGGAGGCGGGGCGTTCCTGGCCTGGTCGGCGGCGGCCAAGGGGGACGGGTGGGCGCCGCTGCGGGTGCAGACCCAGGCCGGCCACCACGGCGGCCTGTCCGACCCGTTCCGCACCCTGGTGCACGACGCTTCGGGGGTGGTGCACCACCACTTCGGCACCGCCCTGCACGTGCCGTGGGTCATCCTGGTGGTGGCCCTGCTGGTGGTGTGCTGGCGGCGGCTGCCGGCGTCGTACGGGGCCTTTGCCACCGCGGTGGCCCTGGTGGCGGTGACCGGGACCAACCTGGACTCGTTCGAACGGTACGCCCTCAGCGCGTTCCCCCTGGTGATGGCGGCGGCGTCGTTGACTTCACGCCCGAGGGTGGAGCGGTGCGTGGTGGTGCTGGCCGCCGCCGGGATGGCCGGCTACGCGGTGATGGCGTTCCTCAACCTGTCCGTCCCCTGAACCAACTATCCTCACCCCGGAACATGACGACGGCAGCCGATGGACGGCAGACGGGGCGCGGGGGCCCGGCCGCTGGAGCGGCAGATGCCGGCGCGGCCGAGGATGGCCCGGTGGTGATCATCGGTGCCGGCCCGGCCGGGTTGACGGCGGCG
>CAYVPF010000304.1:0-3792 GCA_964453355.1 uncultured Acidimicrobiaceae bacterium
GTAGATGCCGGGGGAGGCGTGGCCCTGGAAGAACACCTGGTCGCCGGCCCCGCCGTCGTCCTTGCCCCGGAAGAAGTGGTTGAACCCGACCTCGTAGAGGGAGGCGGAGCTGGCATACGTGGACAGGTGGCCGCCGATGCCGTCGGTCCGCATGTTGGCCCGGATCACCATCACCGCGGCGTTCCACCGGATGAAGGCGCGGATGCGCCGCTCGACGAATTCGTCGCCGGGGAACCACGGCTCTTCGTCGGCCGGGATGGTGTTGACGTACGGCGTCGACACCGTGGCCGGAAACTCCACCTGCAGCGACCGGGCCCGCTCCAGCAGCTTCATCAGCAGGTACCGGGCCCGGGGTCGGCCCTGGGTGCCGACCACCGCGTCGAACGAGTCCAACCACTCCGCCGTCTCGCCCGGGTCGATGTCCGGCACCTGGTGCGACACGCCGTCGAAGAGCACGGTTCCACGGTACCCGCGCTGCCGTTCGGTTGGCACCATCCGGAGGTCCGTGGTGGCCGGTCCCGGGCCCGGTGGCGGGCGGTCCCCGGGGTCGGCGGCGGGGGTTTCCAGCCCCGGTGGGAGCCGGCGGCGGAGCGACGTAGTACAACTTGGCGGCCATGACCGCTGACGCTGCTGCCGGAGGACCCATCGTCGTGTACACCGACGGGTCCTGCCTGGGGAACCCCGGTCGGGGTGGCTGGGGCTGGGCCGTGCCCGGCGGCCCGTTCGCCAGCGGGGCAGAGCCGCACACGACCAACCAGCGGATGGAGATCGCCGCTGTTTTGGAGGCCCTCCGGGCCCTGCGGCCGCCGGCCGGACCGGCCGGACCGGCCGGCATCGAGGTGTTCAGCGACTCCACCTACGTGGTCAACTGCTTCCGGGACCGGTGGTGGGCCGGGTGGCAGCGCCGGGGCTGGCTGAACAGCCAGAAGAAGCCGGTGGCCAACCGGGACTTGTGGGAGCCGCTGCTGGCCGTGGCCCTGGACCCGGCGGTGCCGGTCCGGTTCCACTGGGTCCGCGGCCACTCCGGTGATCGCTGGAACGAGGTGGTCGACCAGTTGGCCACCGCCGCCGCGGCCGCCGGGGTGGGCCGGTCCGGCCCCTCACCCACCACCGGCCCCTGACCTACCATCGGGGCCATGGAGCTCAACGACAGCACGTCCGCACTGGTCACCGGTGGGGCCTCCGGCCTCGGGGCGGCCACCGCCCGGGCCCTGGCCGCCGAAGGCGTCCGGGTCACCGTCTTCGACCGCAACGAGGAGGGGGCCAAGGCCGTGGCCGCCGACATCGGCGGCAACTACGTCGCCGGTGACGTCACCGAGCCGGACGACTGCCAGCGGGCCGTCGACCAGGCCGCCGACGGCGCCGCCCTCAAGGTGACCGTCAACTGCGCCGGCACCGGCTGGGTGGGGCGGGTCATCAACCGGGACGGCACCCCCCACGACCTGGGGGCGTTCGAGTTCATCCAGCGGCTGAACGTCATCGGGACGTTCAACGTCATGACGAAGGCCGCCTCGGCCATCGCCAAGACGGAGCCCAACGAGGACGGCGAGCGGGGGGTCATCGTCAACACCGCCTCGGTCGCCGCCTTCGACGGCCAGATCGGGCAGCTGGCCTACTCGGCCTCCAAGGGCGCCATCGTCGGGATGACGCTGCCGGCCGCCCGGGACCTGTCGGTGGTGGGCATCCGGGTGCTGGCCATCGCCCCCGGCCTGTTCGACACCCCGCTGCTCGGCATGCTGCCGGACGAGCAGCGCGACATCCTGGCCCAGTCGGTGCTGTTCCCGAAGCGGCTCGGCAACCCGGTCCAGTACGGCCGGCTGGTGGTGGAGATCGCCAAGAACCCGTACCTGAACGCCGAGGTGATCCGGCTGGACGGCGGCATCCGGATGCCGCCGAAGTGACCCGGCGGGCCGCCCGGAGCCGATCGACCGCCGGGTAGGCTGCGACCGCCTGACGGCGCCGCGGGCGAGGGCGCGGCACGACGCGGCCGAGGGCGATCAGGCAGATAGCGAGCACGGCGGGGGGCCAGGCAGCAGCAGGCGACAACGGCAGGCGACAGAGGAGGCAAGGTGGCGACCGAGGAGACCCAGTACGACGTCGTCGTCATCGGCGGGGGCCCCGGCGGGTACGCCACGGCCCTCTACGGAGCGGCCGCCGGACTGAACATCGCCATCGTCGAGCGGGACAAGGTCGGCGGCACCTGCCTGCACCGTGGCTGCATCCCGGCCAAGGAGTTCCTGGAGACGGCCGCCGTCTACCGCACCGTGGTCGGTGCCGGCGAGTTCGGCATCGGGGCCCCGGCATCCACGACAGGGCCCACGGTGGACTTCGCCGTCAGCCAGGCCCGCAAGAACACGGTGGTGAGCCAGCTGTTCCGGGGCCTGCAGGGCCTGCTGAAGGGCCGCAAGGTCACCACCCTCAATGGCACCGGCACCTTGCTGCCCGGCCGCCGGGTCCGGGTGGTCGACGGCGAGGATGCCGGCACCGAGGTGACCGGCCGGCACATCGTGCTGGCCGCCGGCTCCGTCCCCCGGACGCTGCCGGGCCTGGACGTCGACGGCCGGTTGGTGCTGACCTCCGACGAGTTCTTGGACCTGGACCGGCTGCCGCCGTCCGTCGCCGTGGTCGGCGGCGGGGTCATCGGCTGTGAGTTCGCCTCGCTGCTGTCCGACCTGGGCACCAAGGTCACCATCCTCGAAGCCCTGGACGGCCTGCTGGTGGGCTGTGACCAGGACATCGTCCCGGTCATCGCCCGGTCGTTCCGCAAGCGCGGCATCGAGGTGATCACCGGGGTGCAGGTGACCGGCCACACCCCGAAGGACGACGGCTCGGGCACCACGGTGCAGCTGGCCGACGGCCGCGGGGTGGAGGCCGCCATGGTGGTGGTGTCGGTCGGCCGGCGGCCCCGCACCGAGGGGTTGCTCTCCGAGGGCACCGAGGTGCAGCTGGACCAGCGCGGGTTCGTCCTCACCAACCACTTCCAGCAGACCCACGAGAAGCACGTGTGGGCCGTCGGCGACCTGGTGGCCAACGCGCCCCAGCTCGCCCACGTCGGCTTCGCCGAAGGCATGCTGGTCATCAAGGGCATCCTCGGCGAGACCATGATCCCGGTCGACTACGACCGGGTGCCCTGGGCCATCTACACCCACCCCGAGGTGGCCTTCGCCGGCTTCACCGAAGCGCAGGCCGCCGCCCGGGGCATCGACGTGGTCATCAAGAAGGACCCCTTCGGCGGCAACAGCCGGGCCCGGATCATCGGCGACACCGACGGCCTGGTGAAGGTCATCGCCGAGCGCCGCCCCGACGGGTCCACCGGCGCCATCATCGGCGTCCACATGGTCGGCCCGTGGGTCACCGAGCTCCTCGGCGCCGGCTACCTGGCCGTCAACTGGGAGGCCACCCCCGACGAGGTGGCCCATTTCGTCCAGCCCCATCCGTCGCTGTCCGAGACCTTCGGCGAGACGGTGCAGGCACTGACCGGAAGGGGATTGCACGTTGGCTGACGTCACCATGCCGCAGCTCGGAGAGACCGTCACCGAGGGCACCATCACCCGCTGGATGAAGGCCGTCGGCGACCAGGTGGCCCGGGACGAGCCGCTGTTCGAGGTGTCCACCGACAAGGTCGACTCCGAGGTCCCGGCCCCGGCCTCCGGCGTGCTCACCGAGATCCTGGTCCCCGAGGGCGACACCGTCGAGGTTGGCGCCCGGCTGGCCGTCATCGGCGACGCCGCCGACGGAGCCGCTCCGGCTCCCGCCGCCGCGCCCGAAGCGGCCGCCCCGGCCCCGGCTCCC
>CAYVPF010000305.1:0-3787 GCA_964453355.1 uncultured Acidimicrobiaceae bacterium
GGCTGCGCCTCGACAGCCTGTCCACCCTGTTCTACGTGGCCAATTGGCACTTCATCCTGGTCGGGTCCAACTACTTCAACCAGACCGGCCTGCCGTCGCCGTTGACCCATACCTGGTCGCTGGCCATCGAGGAGCAGTTCTACCTGGTCTGGCCCCTGGTGGTCCTGGGCCTGCTGAAGCTGACCCGCAACCTGCGGGTGCTGCTGGTCGTCTCGGTCCTCGGTGCCCTGGCCTCGGCCACCGAGATGGCCCTGCTCTACCATCCCGGCACCGACACCACCCGGCTGTACTACGGCACCGACACCCACGCCCAGTGCCTGCTGGTCGGGGCCAGCCTGGCCGTGTCGCTGGCCCTGCTGGCCCGGGAGCGGGCCCGCCGGGCCGCCGAAGACGTTGCCGCCGCCCGGGCGGTACACCGCCGGGGTGCCCACCTCCGCCCGCCCGGCGGCGATCCCGGGTGGGCGGCCACCACCGTGGTCGGCCGGGTGGTGCTGACCGTGGTGGGCTTCGCCGGCGTGGCCGGGCTGGCCGTCATGTGGTGGCGGCTGACAGGGGGCTCGTCCCTCTTGTACCGCGGCGGCTTCCTGCTGGCGTCGGTGGCCACGGCGGCGGTGCTGGTGTCGGTGGTCTGCGCCCAGCGGTCCCCACTGGCCCGGCTGCTGTCGGTGACCCCGCTGCGCTATCTGGGCCGCATCTCCTACGGCCTGTACCTGTGGCACTACCCGCTGTTCATCTGGATCAACGGCACACGCACCGGACTGACCGGCTACCCCCTGTTCGTGGTCCGGGCGGCGGCCACCGTCGCCGTGGCCACCGTGTCCTTCTACGCCGTCGAGCGGCCCATCCGGCAGGGCACGTTCTTCCGGCAGTGGCGGGCCTGGGTGGTCACCCCGGTGGCCGTGGCCGTCACGGTGGTGGCCCTGGTGGCCGCCACCATGGTGCCGGCGGTGGCCGACGTCGGGGTGGGGCCGGCGCCGGACTCGTCCTTGTACAAGGGGCCGCCGGTCAAGGCTTTGCTGATCGGCGACTCCACCGCCGTGACCCTCGGACTGGGCCTGTCCGAGGTGGACAAGACATACGACGTGACGGAGCAAGATCAGGGGATCATCGGCTGCGGGGTGACCGTTGGCACCCAGTACGTCACAAAGGGGACCGAGGTGCCCTTCAACCAGCCCTGCAACTCGAACCCGCCGCCGCCGGGCACCCCACAGCTGAAGACAACAGCGACGCCCTACGGCGTCACCGTCAAGTCGCCCGACGCCGAGCGTTGGACAGTGTGGTACACGAACTGGGTCGACAAGTTCGACCCAAACGTCGTCATGGTCCTGGCCGGTCGCTGGGAGGTGGTCACACGGACATACGAGGGCAAGTCGACCAACATCCTCGCCCCCGCCTTCGCCGCCTACGTCAAGGACCAGCTGCAGCACACCGTGGCCCTGGCCTCGGCCAAGGGCGCTCGGGTCGTCCTGTTGACCGCCCCCTGCTACGCCACCGGCGAGCAGCCCGACGGCCAGCCCTGGTCCACAAACTCCCTGGCCCGCCTCGATGCCTACAACGGGCTGCTCCGCCAGGTGGCCGCCGAGGACCCGACGACGGTGTCGGTGCTGGACCTCAGCGCCCTGGCCTGCCCCGACGGTCACTACCAGCAGGCCATCGACGGCGTCCCGCTCCGCACATCCGACGGCGTCCACTTCACCATCACAGGCGGCAAGTACCTGGCCCCCAAGATCTGGCCCACCGTCGTCAAGGTGGGCCGCGAGCAGATGGCGGCTACTGACCCGGAAGGGTAGAGGGGGTGGGCTGGCCCGGAACGGTGTTGCCGGGGACGTTGCTGTAGGCCGGCGCCTGCTCGTTTGTCTTCGCCGCCTGGGCGCACTGCATCTTCAGGGCCGCGACCAGGTTGGCCTCCGAGTTCCGGCCGATCTCCTGCAGCGTGGTCATCAGCGGGTTCCACTGCCCGTCGGCCGCGTCCGCCTGGGCGGCCAGCGGCAGGGCCGTCTCCAGGGCCTCGATGGCCCTGGTCCGCTGGGCGGCGGCCCGGGCCGGATCCTGGTCGTGCTCGGCCGCCGTGTAGAGGTGGATGGACGTCTTCACGTACCCGCAGGCCTGCCGGGCCAGCGTCAGCCCGCTGTTGCTGCAGGCGCTCAACGCCAGGGCCATCCCGGCCAGGGCCACCAACGCGGGCGCCGCTGCTGCCCGCCGTCGCACCTCAGACCAGCCAGCTCTCGGCCCCGTCCAGCAGGAACCGGCTGACCGCCAGGCAGCGGTCGAACACCTCGCACAGCAACTCTTCGCCGGCCAGCACCCGGGCCAGCGACACCGGCTGGCGGGCCACGATGTTCAGCCGCCGCTCCGGGCCGTCGGTGGCCGAGGCGAAGGAGTCGATGGCCGACACCTCCAGCGGCAGGTCCACCCCGCCCACCCCGGCCAGGTCCATGGTCAGCCGCAGCAGGTCCGGCCCCTTGGGCAACGGGGGGAGCGCCCAGGTGAAGGTCAGCGGGAAGTGGAAGTCGTCCGGCGGCTCGTCGTCCTCGCCCAGCCCCATCACCGCGTCCTCGAACGACAGCAGCACCCGGGGATCCACGTCCAGGGCCAGGTGCAGGTCCAGCGGTCCCCCGCAGCCCTCCTCGGGGTGCAGGTCCACCTCCCACACCTGCCGGAGCGAGTACGTCTCGACGAAGTGCCGCTCGTCGTGCACGTGGAAGCCGTGGTCCACCGAATGGTCCTTCAGATCGGCCACGTACCCGGCGACGTCAATGGCTGCCACAGTGCAGCCAGCCTAGTGGGGGCCTGTGACCCGGCTCAGCCGCCGGTCGAACGGATAGGGTGCCTGGCCATGGACGACCGGGGGCTGTTGGCAGTGCTCGCCGAAGCCGCCGCCGCCGTCCGGGACGCCTTGGACCAGTTGGACGACTGGAAGCCGGCGGGCGTCCGCCCCGGGCAGTACCGGTTGGACCTCGTCGCCGACAGCGCCGCCTGCCGCGTACTGCACGGCGCCGGCCTGGCCGTGCTGTCCGAGGAGTCCGGCCTCCGCGGCCCCGACGGGCCCCGGCAGGACGGACTGCTCGTCGTCCTCGACCCCGTCGACGGCTCCACCAATGCCTCGTTGGGCCTGCCCTGGTACGCCACCAGCCTCTGTGTCCTGGACGGCGCCGGGGCCCGGGTCGCCCTGGTGGTCAACCAGGCCACCGGCCGCCGGTACGAGGCCGTCCGCGGCGGCGGCGCCTTCCGCGACGGCCAACCCATCGCCCCGTCCGGCTGCCGTGACCTGTCCAAGGCCGTCATCGGCATCTCCGGTTTTCCCGACCTTCACCCCGGGTGGGCCCAATTCCGGGCCCTCGGGTCCGCCGCCCTCGACCACTGCGCCGTCGCCGAGGGCGTCCTCGACGGCTACCGGGTGGTCGGCGGTTCCTCGCTGTTCGGTTGGGACTACCTCGGCGGCATGTTGCTCTGCCAGGAGGCCGGAGCCGTGGTGGGGGAGTTCTTCGGCAACGACCTCGTCGTCCTGGACGACTCCCGCCGCTGGCCGGTGGCCGCCGCCACCCCGGAGCTGCTGGCCGAGCTGCTCGCCGCCAAGGTCTGACGCCGGCCCACCCGCCGACCTCGACCTCCGGCATGTGCCGGCGACGGCGGCGGCGACGGACCGACCGGTGGCCTACGCTGGTGGGCTCCGGTGCGGCCCGCACTCTTCTCCGGTCGCCGGGCCGGGGCGCGGGCGTTTAGCTCAGTTGGTAGAGCAGCTGGCTTACAACCAGCAGGTCGTCGGTTCGAGCCCGGCAGCGCCCAC
>CAYVPF010000306.1:0-3787 GCA_964453355.1 uncultured Acidimicrobiaceae bacterium
GCCAAACAGGACGTCATCGCCCAGGGTGAGGTCGTGGTGTGCGAGGGCTACACCGACGTCATCGGCTTCTTTCAGGCCGGGGTGCCCCGGGCGGTGGCCACCTGCGGCACCGCCCTGGCCGAGGAGCACTTCAAGTTGCTCCGCAACTTCTCCCCCCGCATCGTCCTGGCCTACGACGCCGACAACGCCGGCCAGTCCGCCATCTCCCGGGTCTACGAGTGGGAGCGTCAGCACCAGGTCAACGTGGTCGTCGCCGCCCTCCCGGTCGGCAGCGATCCTGGTGACCTGGCCCGGACCGATCCGCAAGCCCTGGTCAAGGCCGTGGCCGAGGCCCGGCCGTTCCTGCAGTTCCGGGTCGACCGGGTGCTGGGCGCCGCCGACCTGGCCAGCGCCGAGGGTCGGGCCCGGGCCGCCGACGTCGCCCTCGCCGCCGTCGGCGAGCACCCCGACGGCCTGGTCCGGGACCAATACGTCATGCAGGTGGCCGACCGCTGCCGGCTGGACCCGGTGCTGCTCCGGGAACGACTGGAGGAGGTCCGCCGCCGCCCGCCGCCGCCGCCCCCGGCCGGCCGCCGGGACGGCCGCGGGCGGCCGGGCGCCGACCGCGCCGGCCGGGGCGACGCCGGACGAGACGACGCCGGCCACCACGGCGACGGCCACTACGACGGGGACGGTGGTTGGGACGACGACGGCCGGCCTGGCCCCTACGACGACCGGGGCGCCGGCCACGGGACCGGCGGCCGCAATGCCGGATCCCGGCGGCCGGTCCCCGGGGCGTCCCGTCCGGGGATGGAGGCGTTGCGGCTGGCCGTCCACCAGCCAGAGGCCGTGGTGGACCGGCTGGAGGAGGTGCTGTTCGTCGACGAGCTGCAGCGGCAGGCCTTTGTGGTCCTGGTCGACGCCGACAACCTGCGCCAAGCCGTCGACGGGGCGGACCCCGAGGTGGCCGACCTGCTCCGCCGGCTGTCGGTGGAGGAGCCTGCGCAACCGGAGGTGGCGTTGGGCGACCACGTGGAATCGGTCGTGCTCCAGCTCGTCCTGGAAGCCTCGAAAAGGGCGGTCGGGGACTTGGAGCGTCGGGCGCGGACCTCGCCCCAATGGACCGCGGACGATCAGCGCGAGCTGTCCACGGCGATGCTCGATACCTTTCAGCTGGCCAGATGGCTCGATTCCCACGAGGACCTCGGGTCCGGGCGCGAGGCCTCGGACCGGTTGGTAGCGTGGCTTCTCGGGGGATGGCAGGAGGGTCGATGAGCGGACTGATCCCAGACGACGGAGTGCGAACAACAGAAAGGGCGGCCGCCGCTTACATGGAGACCAGCCCGCTGGTCGCCGTGCCGCCCACCGCCGCCCCCGATCCACTGCAGGCGCTGATCGTCGAGGGTCGCCGACGAGGGCTGCTCACCCCGGACGACGTCAACGACGCGGCCGGGGAGACCGCCCCGGCGGAGGTCGTCGAAGACCTGGTGGAGCCCCTGAACGGCGCCGAGCAGGCGGTTCTCGCCGATCTGGTCGCCGATGGGGGCGCCGACGCCGTGGGGAACGACCTCGGCTTGGCGGAGGTCGACGAGCTGGCGGAGATCGACGAGCTGGCCATCGACGAGGACGTCGTGGCGGCCGAGCTGGCTGCGGCGGCGGCCGCGGCTGCGGAGGTTGCAGCGCAAGAGGCCGTAGCGGAAGAAGTCACGGCCCCGCCGGCCGCGGCCCGGCCGGCGTTGATCCGCAACGGGTCGGGGCCCAAGGCCGACGGGTCCCGGTCGGCCGACCAGGGCCGGCCCAAGGCCCGCCAGGTGTCGTCCGGCGACTACTTCGGGGGCAGCGCCGAGGACCCGGTGCACACGTACCTGAAGGAGATCGGCAAGGTCCCCCTGCTCGGCGCCGAGCTCGAAGTGGAGATGGCCCGGCGGATCGAGGAGGGCAACGAGGCCGCCGCCCGGCTGGCCGCCCATGCCCTGGCCGAGGCCGAGGGAGCGCCCGAGGAACGGCTGCTGTCGTCCGACGATGAGTTCCGGGACCGCCGGCTGGTCCGCCGGGGCCAGCAGGCCAAGGAAGCCCTCATCGAGGCCAACCTGCGCCTGGTGGTGTCCATCGCCAAGCGGTACCGCAACCGCGGCCTGGCCTTCTTGGACCTGATCCAGGAAGGCAATCTGGGCCTGATGCGGGCGGTCGACAAGTTCGACTACACCAAGGGCTTCAAGTTCTCCACCTACGCCACCTGGTGGATCCGCCAGGCCATCACCCGGGCCATCGCCGACCAGGCCCGCACCATCCGCATCCCGGTGCACATGGTGGAGACCATCAACAAGGTCGTGTGGGCCCAGCGGCAGCTCCTCCAGGAGCTCGGCCGGGAGCCCACCGCCGAGGAGGTGGCCCAGCGGGTCGAGTTCCCGATCGAGCGGGTCCGGGAGATCCAGCGGATCAACCAGGACACCGTCTCCCTGGAGCAGCCGGTGGGGGAGGAGGACGACTTCAGCCTGTCCGACCTCATCGAGGACCGCGGTGCCGTCGTCCCCGACGACGCCGCCACCCGGGCCATGCTGGACCAGGCCGTCAAGGAGGCCCTGGCCCACCTCACCACCCGCGAGCAGGACGTCGTTCGCCTGCGGTTCGGCCTGGAGGACGGCAAGATCCGCACTCTGGAAGAGGTCGGCAAGGAGTTCGGGGTCACCCGTGAGCGGGTCCGCCAGATCGAGTCCAAGACCCTGGCCAAGCTCCGCCGGCCCGACGCCGCCTACCTGCTGCGGGACTACCTCGAAGAGGCCTGAGACCGGGTCACCGGCCTCGGACGATCACGACCGTCGCCAGCACCGCGCCGGCCACCAGCATCCCCACCAACCCCACCAGGTAGCCGTCCAGGAAGGCCGTCACGGCCTCCGTCATAGCCCATCCAGCCGCCGCGCCACCACGCACCCCACCAGGATCACGCCATGGGAGTAGTACAATGCATTCAGGCATAGTGCATTGTATGAAGGGCGAAGATGGCGAAGACCGGCGAGGCCAAGGTCAGTGAACGAGGGCAGATGGCCCTGCCCGCGCAGACCCGCCATCGCTGGGGCTTGGCCAGTGGCGGCACCGTCGGTTGGGTCGATCTCGGCGACGCCGTGCTCCTCATCCCGACCGGCCTGGACGAGCTCCGTCGTGAGGGCCTGGCCGCCGCCACATGGGACGACGCCGCCTCGGGCTTCGGCGATCCCGACCTGGCCAATCAATAGCCGGGGAGCCCTGTCCTGGCTCTACTCGTCGACGACCAAACCTTGGCTGCGCTCTTGCGGGACGCCGAGCCGTGGCCGGACACCGACGTGTTCACTTCCGGTTGTTGGTACCTCCGGCTCTGCCAGGCCGTCGTCCGGGGCGGGGGCGGTGCGCTGTCACGGCCGATCCTGGCCCTCCCACCAGCCCGCCGAGATCGGGCGTGGCGAGCCATCTTGGAGTTGCCCGATCGGGTCGGCCTGCTCAGCTGGAAGGTTGTCGGTCCGGTCATGGCCCAACAGCTCGACGGCCCCGGACGCGGGTTGAACATCCTGTCCCGGGAGGCCCTGGCTGCGGCCACGGTCCTGAACGCCTCGGTCCGGATGGCGGCCAGCAACCACAACCTCCGGCTTGCCGCCGCCCTTCACGAGATCGGACTTCACACGACCCGCTGACACCGCTCGCCTGCCGGGTCGGACGCCGCCTGCCGGCTGCTACCGTTGGCTGGTCCATTCCGGGGTAGCTCAATGGCAGAGCAAGCGGCTGTTAACCGCTAGGTTGAGAGTTCGAGTCTCTCCCCCGGAGCTTCCCTTCCCGC
>CAYVPF010000307.1:0-3781 GCA_964453355.1 uncultured Acidimicrobiaceae bacterium
ACGGGTCCATGGGCGGCCAGCACCTGAACGCCCCCATCGTGGGCCTGGCTCCCACGACAGAAGGTACGTCGTGAGCACCTCTGGGATCCATGGCCGTCTCGCCGGCCGGCGGTCTGGGCGAGCAGGACTCGCCCTGGGGACGACGACGGTCCTGTTCGTGGGCTGGGCGCAGCTCGGCCTGGCGCAACCCTCGCCGGCGGCATCGGGCAACGCCGGGGCCGTCTCTCTGCAAGCCGCGCCATGCCGGCCAACGACGACCGACCCGTCGGTGGAGGCACCGGAATACGCGGTGCAGTTGGGGGCCAACCCCAAGCCTGACGGCTGGTGGTGCCAGCTTCCGCACCCCACCGAGCTGCCGACGGGGTTCGACGGCTTGCAGCGGAGCGTGGCGCCGTTACCCAAGGGTCAAGCGAGCTACGCCGACCTGTACTGGGAGAAGACGCCGGGATCGCCGACGTCGGACAACGCCACAACCATGAGTAGCTCGGTGCCCAAGGGCCGGTCGCCGTCTCACCGCGGTCAAGCGCACGGAAAGACGGTGGCGGTGGCTCCGGGGGTCAAGGCCACGCTCAGCACCAAGTCAGGGACGATCACGCTCACCTGGACGTTGCCTCGGTCGGGGGTCCCCGCCTACCTGGCCGCGGTGTCCACCGTCCAGGTCAGCGGTTCGAGGCTTCCCCAAGCGGTGGTCGTGGCCGTGGCGAAGCACGTCCGGCCGGACTGAGGGTGGTGACGGTGAACGACCGCTGAGGACGATGCAGCGAGCAGGAGGCGGACATGCTCCACAAACCGTTTCCCTGACGCGTCATGGTCACCACGACGCGTGGAGGGGGTTCAAGCGGGTGGTGGCCAGCCCGACCTACGCAAATAGAAAACGGTCGGCCACCACCCGCTTGAACTGGGGATGGTACAGGAGGTCGGCCGGCCTGTGGCAATCAGGAAACTGCAAATTCACGTAAACGCGAGAAAACGGCGGGAGAGGGGAAGAGGGGCCCGACGCCGGCCAGAAATTGCGTGAAAATCGCCGGTTCAACACCGATCGGTCGATCCGCCGGAGCCGGTCGAGCAGATCTTTTGGGGCGCGGTCCGATGGCTGGCGCCCGAGGTCAACCGGGCTCCGGCTGCGCCCCCGTGCCTGAATGACATCGACACGTCGTCTGATACGGCCTTTCCCCGAGAGTGCTTCTGTCGAATTCGTGCCAACCGTGACGGTTCGGCATGCCGTCACCAGTCGTATCCCACATGGTCTCTTTTGAATAGGTAACGTCTATTTTGTGTTTGCACCGAGGAACATTGCGGCATATGGCGGGTGACAACTGTCTGCGGAGCACATTGTGGCATATGACCTGGGACGATGGACGAAGTTAACCCGTTTGGCGCAGAGGAATTGGTCACACGTCACCCAAAGGCCGGCGCTTGATCTGTACTATTCCTTTTGGCATTGTCCGATAAAGAAGGCGGACCCGTTGGTCTCCGATCCAAGTCGGGCGAAAGGAATCGTGATGATGCGAGCCTGCCCTCTGGCATCCCGCCGGCGATATGGGCGTTCATGCGGTCCGATGTAAATCGTGACGACTGGCAAGAACCATTTATCCCGATATCAGCGGCGCGATCTCGGTTCTAAAGTTCCTACATGATCGGGTCCCAGAGGGGAGTCCGGTCCGATTCGGACATTCGTCGGCCCGGAACGACATTGGGCTGAGACGGCACCAGGAGATCCTGGGCAACGAGCATCAAGACCGTTTATGCGCCGGATCGGCGTTGCCGGATGCAAAACGAGACGGCCATGGTCGGAAATGGGGAGAGTGCCGCGTGGACCAGCCAGAAGGTACCACTAGGACGGCCGTCGCTGTCGATGCCAACTTCGCCGCGCGACGTGAATTCCAAGGGCCGCGCTGGCTACTCGCCCTGATATGCGGGGGCGTCCGGCGGGAGTCGGCCGTGCGACCCCGGCACGCCCCCCTGACCGAGCGCGAGCCGGTCGACCCACTTGCCGCGCCGGTCCTCGGCTCGGTGGTGCCGTTCCTGGCCGAGATCACCACCCGGTGCTCCGACGACGTCCCTCACCGGATCCTGCTGACCGAGGCCGACATCCCGGCCGTACCGGGCTGGCCCACGGGTGTGGTCTCGCAGACGCCCCGTGGGCCAGCCGGGGGCCGGTGCAGCCGTCGCTGCGGGGTGACGCCGTGACCGTTGACCACCAGAGGGCGGCCGAGACTGGCCCCTGCGTCGGAGGGCGCCTCCCCAGTCGCCCTCGGGTGCTGGTGGTCGACGACGACGAGGCCTACCGGGATGCACTGACCCTGGGGCTCGCCCGCGAAGGGTTCGAGGTGGCCGTGGCCGCCGACGGCCGTGAGGGACTGGACCGCTTCGTCGGGTTCCGCCCCGACCTGGTCCTCCTCGACCTGGTGCTCCCCGACGTTACCGGCACCGAGCTGTGCCAGCGGATGCTCCATCTGGCTACCGTCCCGGTCATCATGGTCAGCGCCCGTGACGCCGAGGTAGACGTGGTGCTCAGTCTTGAGCAGGGCGCGGCCGACTACGTCACGAAGCCGTTCCGGCTACGTGAACTGGTGGCTCGGATCCGGGCGGTCCTGCGTCGCCACCGGGCCCGACCTCCGGGACGGCCGGATCAGGGTCCGGTCATCTCCGGGGGGCTGGTCCAGTTGGACCCGGAGAGCCGGACGGTCACCGTGGATGGCCGGACGACGGACCTGTCCCGACGGGAGTTCGACCTGCTCGGCGTCCTCGTCGGCCGGTACGGCCAGGTGGTGACGCGGGAGCAGTGCATCGACGCCCTCTGGGGCACCGCCGACCTCTTCGACACTCGGACCCTGGACACCCACGTCAAGCGCCTGCGCCACAAGATCGAGGCTGACCCGACCAACCCCCGGCATCTGGTCACCGTTCGGGGTGTCGGGTTCCGATTCCAGATTTAGACGGGTCCACCGCCCGGGTCCTGGAGCTTGTGGCCGATCGCCACCGGCCACCATCATGGGTCCGATGCTCTACCAGGACCGCCAACGCGCCGAGTCGTTCGGCAACGACGCCCTCCGCTACGACCGGGCCCGGCCCACCTACCCGCCGGCCCTGGTCGACGACCTGCTGGCCGGCCGGCCAGGTGACCAGCTACGGGTGCTGGATGTCGGGTGCGGCACCGGCAAGGCCTCGCGACTGTTCGTCGACCGCGGCTGTCAGGTCCTCGGGGTGGAGCCGGACCTCCGGATGGCCGCGGTGGCCCGGGAGCACGGGGTGGCGGTCGAGGACGGCGTCTTCGAGGGCTGGGACCCGCAAGGCCGGCGGTTCGACCTGGTGGTGTCCGCCCAGGCCTGGCACTGGGTCGACCCGGTGGCCGGACCGGCCAAGGCGGCCTCGGTGCTGGACCCCGACGGCCGCATCGGTCTGTTCTGGAACGTGGCGGCCATCCCTACGGACCTGAAGGCGGCCATGGACGCCGTCTACCTGCAACTCGCCCCGGGCCTGGACGAGTACTCGGTCGTCCTCGGCAATGCCGGCCCCGACCGCTACGGCACCGCCGCCGACTCCCTGCGGGCCAGTGGCCTGTTCGCCGACGTGGTCGTCCGGCCGTTCACCCACGAGCGGACCTACACCACCGACACCTGGACCGACCACCTGCTGACCCACAGCGACCACGCCGCCCTGGACCCGGCCACCCGGGATCGGCTGCTGGCCGCCATCGCCGGCCAGATCGACGCCGCCGGCGGCCGGTTCGTCATCCGCTACGACACCTGGTTGGTCACCGGCTCGGTCATCTGATCCG
>CAYVPF010000308.1:0-3769 GCA_964453355.1 uncultured Acidimicrobiaceae bacterium
GGTGGCCAAGGTCTACGGCCACTGGATCACGGTCAACTACCGGGAGAGCTACGACCTGCACGCCTCCTCCGGCATCCTGTTCAACCACGAGTCCCCCCGGCGGGGCCTGGAGTTCGTCACCCGCAAGGTCACCCACGGCGCCGCCCGCATCGCCTGTGGCCTGGACGACCAGCTGGCCCTCGGCAACCTGGACGCCCAGCGCGACTGGGGCTTCGCCGCCGACTACGTCCGGGCCATGTGGCTGATGGTCCAGCAGGACACCCCCGGCGACTACGTGGTGGCCACCGGCGAGACCCATCCCGTCCGGGAGCTGTGCGAGCTGGCCTTTGCCGCCGCCGGCCTGGACTGGGAGAAGCACGTGGTGGTCGACGAGCGGTTCCTCCGCCCCGCCGAGGTCGACCTATTGGTCGGCGACCCCTCTTACGCCGAGCAGACCCTCGGGTGGAGCCGGGAGGTCGACTTCCCCTCGCTGGTAGCCATGATGGTCGAGGCCGACCTGGCGTTGGTCCGGAGCCAATTGCGCTGAGTCGTTCGATGGCCGGGGACCTCTGGTGATCACCGCCGGGATCACGGCCGATCCGCTCGGGATCCTGGCCGCCTTCGGCGCCGGCATCCTGTCGTTCATCTCCCCCTGCGTCCTGCCGCTGGTCCCCGGCTACGTCTCCATGGTGTCCGGCCTGTCCGCCGCCGAGCTGAAGGCCGGCCGCGGCGCCCCGGCCGTTCCGGTGGCGGCCGGTGTGGTGGCCGTGGCTGGTGCCGGTGCGCCTGTTCCCGGTGGCGCCGGTGGGACGGCCGCTCCCGTGGCCCGGCCGCCCCTCCGGCCGCTGCTGCGGGGCATCGGCCTGTTCGTGGCCGGGTTCACCCTGGTGTTCGTCGCCCTGGGCGCCGCCGCCTCCGGCCTGGGACACGCGCTGGACACCCACAAGGACGTCCTCACCACCGTCTCGGGGGTGGTCGTGCTGGTCATGGGGGTCTTCCTGTTGGTGGGGGCCTTGCCTCCGGCTTTCTGGGCGCGGTTGGGAGGGAGGGGAGCCGGGACGGTCGGGCGGCTGTTCGGTGAGCGGCGGTTCCACGTCCGGGCCTCCACCCTCGGGATCTGGGCCGCCCCGGTCATGGGCATGGCCTTCGCCTTCGCCTGGACCCCCTGCATCGGCCCGGTCCTGGCCGCCGTCCTGTCGCTGGCCTACACCCGGTCCACCCTGTCCGGCGGGGTGGTGCTGCTGTTCGCCTACTCCCTCGGCCTCGGCGTGCCGTTCCTGGTCACCGGCCTGGCCTTCGGCCGGCTGACCTCCCTGTACGGCCGCGCCCGCCGTGGCCTGTGGGTCGTCAACCTCATCGGCGGCGGCGTCCTGGTGGTCTTCGGCGTGCTGCTCGTCTCCGGCCAGCTCAGCTGGCTGTCCAGCCAGTTCTCGGCCCTTCTCACCCACCTCGGGCTGGAGCGGCTGACCACCAGCTGACCCGCCGCCGACCCCCCTGCTTGGATTCGGTCGACCGGACCCTCGTAGCATGTCGCCGAAGGCCATGGCCCCCGCAGTCCAACTCCGCTCCGCCGTCGCGCTCGCCGGCCGGTTCCCCGCCCTCTCGGGGGTGGACCTGTCTGTCGACCCCGGCGAGGTGGTGGTGGTGCTCGGCCCCAACGGCGCCGGCAAGACCAGCCTGCTGCGGACCTGCGCCGGCCTGCTGCCGGTCACCTCCGGGGAGGCCTGGGTGCTCGGCTACGACCTGTCCGAGGACCGCACCGCCGTCCGCGGCCAGGTCGGCCTGCTGGGCCACGCCGCCCCCCTCTACGACGAGCTGACGGCCGTCGAGAACGTCCGGTTCGCCGTCCGGGCCCTCGGCCTGCCTACCGACCGGGTGGACCCGGCCCTGGAGCGGCTGGGCCTGGTCGGCCGGCTGCGCCGCACCACCGTCGGCCGCCTGTCCGCCGGCCAGCGCCGCCGGGTGGCCCTGGCTTCCCTGGTGGCCCGCGGCCCGGCGCTGTGGCTGCTGGACGAGCCTCACGCCGGCCTGGATGCCTCCGCCCGGCGGCTGCTGGCCGAGCTGGTGGCCGAGGCCGCCGCCGGCGGGGTGGCCGTGCTGCTGTCCTCCCACGAGCCCGACCTGGCGGTCCCCCTGGCCGACCGGGTCGTCGCCATGGCCGGCGGCGCCATCGCCCAGGAGTCCCGCGGCGGCCGGCGGGCGGCCCTCGCCGCCGTGCCTGACGGCCCTGGTGGCCCTGATGGCATCCCCGAGGGCGGGAGCAGCCATGTGGCGTGACGCGTTGCTGGTCGCCGGCAAGGACCTGCGCATCGAAGCCCGGTCCCGGGTGGCCCTGTGGCAGGTGCTCCCGTTCGCCCTCCTGGTCCTGGTCCTGTTCGCCTTCGCCCTCGGCCCCGGGCCGACCGACCTGAAGGCCGCCGCCCCCGGGCTGTTCTGGCTGGCCGTCCTGTTCTCCACCGTCCTCGCCACCCAGCGCAGCTTCGCCATCGAGTCCGGCGAGGGCACCCGGGACGGCCTCCGCCTGTCCGGCATCGACCCGGCCGGCATCTTCTTGGGCAAGGCCGCCGCCGTCGCCGTGCAGCTGGCCCTGCTGCAGCTGGTCCTCTGGGCCGGCATCACCCTGCTGTTCGGCGTCCGGGTGCAGGTGGCCTGGCTGGCCATCGTGGCGTCCTTGCTGGCCACCATCGGCCTGGCCTCCGCCGGGGTCATCTACGGGGCACTGTCGGCCGGCCTCCGGGTCCGCGAGACCCTGCTGCCGATGCTGGTCCTCCCCATCCTGGCCCCCGTCCTCTTGGCCGGGACCAAGGCCTGGTCCGCGGCCATCACCGGCGCCGTCTCCTCCGGGGCCTCCTGGCTGCGGATCCTCGGGCCGTTCGCCGCCGTCTACCTGGTCGTCGGGGTGGTCCTGTACGGCCCGCTGCAGGAGGCTGCATGACCACCACCGCTCCCCCCACCAGCCCACCGGCCGCCGCTGGACCGGCCGGCCCCGGCCTCCCGGGGGCGCCCCCGACCGTGAAGCCACCGGGCCCCCGGCCGATCGTCGTCCGGTCCATCGGCGTCGCCGCCGTGGTGACCATCGGGTTCACCGTCTGGCTGGGCCTGTGGGTGACCCCGCCGGACATCCACCAAAAGACACTGGTCCGCCTGTTGTACCTGCACCCCCCGGTGGCCTGGGTCGCCCTGTACCTGGCCTTCGGCCTGGCCGCCCTGGCCAGCCTGGCCTACCTGTGGCGGCGCACCCGGTCCCTCTTCTGGGACCGCCTGGCCGCCGCCGCGGTGGAGGTCGGCGTGGTGTTCAACGCCCTCACCCTCGTCACCGGGTCCCTCTGGGGCCGTCCCACCTGGGGGGTCTGGTGGACCTGGACAGCTCGGCTGACCAGCACCGCCCTCCTACTGGTCCTGTTCCTCGGCTACCTGGCCCTGCGCCGGGTGCCGGCCGACCCCGAGGTCCGGGCCCGTCGTTGCGCCGTCGCCGCCCTCGTGGCCTTCGTCGACGTCCCCATCGTCCACTTCTCCGTGCAGTGGTGGCAGACCCTCCACCAGGGCGCCTCCATCCTGACCCCCACACACTCGTTCAAGGTCCACGGCTCCATGCTCTGGACCATGCTGCTCGGCTTCATCGCCATGACCCTGGTGTTCGTCTGGATGCTGATGGTCCGCTACCAGGTCGAGGTGCTGAAGGACCGCGTCGGCGACGAGGAGCTGGAGGTGTCCCTGGCCGAGCGCCGGGCCGAGGGCGACACTGCCCTGACCGGCGACACTGCCCTGACCGGTACGGCCGGCGACACGA
>CAYVPF010000309.1:0-3728 GCA_964453355.1 uncultured Acidimicrobiaceae bacterium
GGCCGCGGCCACGAGCGCCTCGCCGATGGCGTCGGCGTCCATGGGGTCGACCCGCAGGGCCGACGGGGCGGCGGCGTGGGACACCACGCTGGGCACTCCGGTGCTGGCCACCACCGGCACCCCGAAGGTCATGGCCTCGAGCGGCGGCAACCCGTATCCCTCGGCCAGCGGCACGTAGGCGAAGGCCCGGGCGCCGCGGTACAGGCCGGCCAGGATCTCATCGGTCACCAGGCCGGCGGCCACCACCCCCTCGGGCGGCGGCCCGTCCTGACCGCCGTCCGAACCGAGGGCGTCGGCGCCCCATCCGAGCGGCCCGACGACGACCAGGGGCCACGGGTCGGGCAGGGACGGCCGCGCCAGCCGGTACCCGGCCACCAAGCGGTGCAGGTTCTTCCTGGGCTCCCTGGTGCTGGCGGTAAGCAGGTACGGCCCGTCGACGCCCAGGCGGCGCAGCAGCGCCTGCGCCCCGGCCGAGTCCGGCGGCGGCAGGTGGTCGGTGCCCCACCGGAGTACCGACACCGACCCGTCCGGAGCCCCGGCCGCCCGGAGCTCGCCGGCCGCCTCCGCCGACGGCACCAGCAGGACGTCGGCCCGGCGCAGGGCCCGGCGCAGGGCCGCCTCGTGCCACCGCCGGCCCCGGGGGGTCGTGGCTTCCGGGAACCGCCGCCAGACCGTGTCGTGCACCGTGACCACCAACGCCTGCCGCCGGCGGCCGGATCGCCCATGGCCGGATCGGCGGATCGGCGGGGCAGCGGTGGACACGGCGTGGACCACGTCGAACCCGGCCGGCGCCCGCACCACCCCGTGGTCCCAGCCCCTAGTCAGCAACGGACCGGGCAGCCGCGACGTCCGCACCGGCAGCCCCCATCGGGCCAGTGGGTCCGCCGCGGCCGGCCGCGGCCGGCTGGCCAGCAGCGACACCTCAGGCACTTCCTGATCGGCGGCCAGCACCATCAGGCCGTCCAGGAGGGCAGAGGCGTACCGCCCGATGCCGCCCGGCACCTTGCGGCGGAGCTGCTCCGCCACCACCAGCACCGACGCCTTCACCGGCGCTCCCGGTGGCCCGTATCGGGGCCCCGACCGCCCAGGCCTCGATCCCCATGGCCCGAGTGGGCGGCGTGAGCCTCCCGGTACAGGGCGTCGAGGCCGGCGGCACAGGACGCCCAGCTGAACTGGCCGGCCCGGACCCGCCCCCGGGCCACCAGATCGGCGGCCACCGCCGCGTCGTCCAGCACCGTCGCCAGGGCCGCAGCCAGGGCCGAGTCGTCACCCACGTCGACCATCCGGGCGGCGTCGCCGAGCACCTCCGGCAGGGACCCGGCCCGGGAGGCCACCACCGGCACCCCGGCCGCCATGGCTTGCAGCGGCGGGAACCCGAACCCCTCGTACACCGACGGGTACGCCAGCACGGCGGCCCCGTGCAGCAGTCCGGACAGGGTGGCGTCGTCCAGCCATCCGGTCCGCACGATGCGGGCCCGAGCCGCGGCCTGCTCGACGGCCCCGACCAACGCCTGGGTTCCCCACCCGTCCGGACCGGCCAGCACCAGGGCCAGGTCCGGCCGGTCGGCCGCCACCTGGTCGAAGGCCCGGACCAGGTTCGGCAGGTCCTTGCGGGGCTCGGCCGTACCGATGGCGAGGACATAGCGGGACGTCCCCGGCGGCCGGTACCGGGCGGCCGCTCCGGCGTCGGGGACCGGCAGCGGCGGTACCCCGAGGTGGACGGTCCGTACCCGCTCCGGGTCGGCCCCCAGGATGTCCACCACCTCGGCGGCCACGAACGCCGACAACGTATGCACCCAAGCCCCCCGCCGCAGCCCCCGACGGATCAGGTCGGGGTAGGCCAACGTGGGTCCGTCGCACAGCTCCGGGAACCGGACGGGGGTGAGGTCGTTCACCGACATCACCCGGGCCGCCCGGCGGGTGGGCGGCACGACGAAGTTGGGGCCGTGCACCACGTCGACCGGCCCGATGAACCATTCCAGCGGCGGCTGCTCGGCCCGAGCCCAGGCCCAGTGCAGCGGCCGCGCCGGCATGGCCCGTTGCCGCACCCGCACCCCCTTGGGCACCAGGGATTCCACCGACCGCCGGCGGCGCCAGCTGACCGCGAACGCCGACACCGACAGGTCCGGCCGCTCGGCCAGGCCGGCCAGGGCCCCGGCGCAGAAGGCTCCGATGCCGGTGGGACGGCCCAATAGGGGCGTGGCGTCCAAAGCCACCCGCAGCGGCTTCTCGCTCCGGGCTCCATCAGGCATTCGGTGAGCCTGGCACACCGGCCGGCCCGGGTGGGTCAGGCGCCCCAGGACTCAGGCAGCCAGGACTCAGGCGCTCAGGGCACCGTCCACGGAGAGGATGGACCCGGACACGTAGCCGGCCTCGTCGGATGCCAGGTAGGCGATGGCCGACGCCACCTCGGCCGGCGTGCAGAAGCCCATGGGGGTCATCATGCGTTCGACCTGCTTCGGGTCCGCCCCGTCGGGGAAGCCGAACTCCCAGACGAGCGGGGTGTCCACCCCGCCGGGGGCCACCCCGTTGACCCGGACCCCCTTGTCGACGTACTCGACCGCCAGGGCCTTGGTCATCATGCCCACCCCACCCTTGGAGGCGCTGTAGGCGGCGGCGTAGGCCTGGCCCATCACCCCGGCGGTGGACACCACGTTGGTGATGGACCCCCCGTGCTCCAACAGGCTGGGCAGGGTGGCCCGGATGACCAGGAAGGTGCCGGTCAGGTTGACGGCCAGGATCTGCTCCCAGCCCGCCAAGGTCTGGTCCACGGTGTGGGCGAACCGCCCGATGCCGGCCACGTTGCACACCACGGTCACCGGGCCCAGCTCGGACGTGGCCTGGGCCACGGCGTCGGCCACCGACGCCTCGTCGGTGACGTCACACCGGATCGGCACCACCCGCCCACCGGGCGCCCACTCCGGTGCCGCCGTCGTGGCGTCGGCGATCTCGGCCGCCACCGACTTGACGGCGTCCTCGACGATGTCCAGGGCGGCCACCGCCGCCCCCTCGGCCGCCAGCCGCCGGGCGGTGGCCCGGCCGATGCCGGATCCGGCCCCGGTGACCACCGCCACCTTGCCGCCGAACCGGTTCGGCGACAGGTACTCCACCGCCGTCCCCCGATCCGGGTCCGGCTCCCCCAGGTTCCTGATAGGGCTCATCGTCTTGCTCCTCCTGTGGAATCTGACGGACCGTCACATCGGCGGTGCGATGGTAACAGGGCCGGTCAGCCAGCGACCTCGTCCAGGCCGGTGACCTCGTCCAGCACGGTGACCTCGTCCAGCCCGGTGACCTCGTCCAGCCCGGTGACCTCGTCCAGCACGGCGTCGGCCAGCGCCGGCCACGCCTCGGCGGCCCAGGGCCCGAAGTCCCGGTCGGTCAATCCGGCGCAGGCCACCCCGGCGACCGGGTCCACCCACAGGAACCCGCCGGCCTGGCCGAAGTGGCCGAACGTCGCCGGGTGGTTGGCCCGACCGGTCCAATGCGGCCGCTTCCCGTCCCGGATCTCGAACCCGAGGCCCCAGTCGCAGGGGTCCTGGCGGCCGAAGCCGGGCAGCACCCCGGCCAGCCCCGGGAACGCCACCGTGGTCGCCGTGGCCAGGGTGTCCGGGTGCACCAACGACGGCGCCAACAGCTCCTCGGCCAACACCAGCAGGTCCCCGAGCGTCCCGGACAGGCCGGACCCCGGCGACCCGTCCGGCGCCATGCCGGCCCCGACCATGCCCAGG
>CAYVPF010000310.1:0-3724 GCA_964453355.1 uncultured Acidimicrobiaceae bacterium
CCGGTCCACCCGGAACCGGCGGAGACCACCGGCCCGGTGGCAGTGGGCGTCCATGTACCAGTGGCCGTCCAGGGACAGCACGGCCAACGGCTCCACCACCCGCCGGGTGGTCTCGTCGGACGAGGCCGAGTGGTACTCGATCTCCACCGCCGCCCGGTCGTCGGCAGCCTGCCGGGCGACCCCCAGCAACGACGGATCGTCGAGGTCCACCACCAGCCCCTGATGGTCGCCCAACACGGCGTCCAGCTGCACCAGTGCCCGGGCCAGGGCGCCGGTCTCGTCCGCCCCGGGGACCGCCAGGATGGTCCGGGCGGAGGCGGCCAGGGCGAACCCCTCCGCCGCCGTCAGCCGCCGGGGCCGGGCCAGGTCCTCGGGCAGGAACGCCCGGACCGTCTCGTCGGTGACCACGATCTCCAGCAGGGCGTCCGGCGAGTACGGCGGGATGCCGCAGCAGGCGGCCAGCTCCAGTTCCCGCACCACTTCGTCCTCGGCGATGTTGAACCGACGGGCCACCTCGCCGATGGGGGCCTCCCCCACCCGGGCCAGCCACCCCACGATGGCCAGCAGCCGCCGCAACCGGCTGCTCGCGTCCCGGAGCCGGCCCGGGCTGCCGGTGGCATCCCCGGCATCGGCCTCGGCGTCGCCCTCCGTCTCGACCCGCTCGATGGCCGTCTCCGGGGAGGCGGTCGGCACGGACGGCACGGCCACCACCGCCTCCTGGTCGGCCACTGCCGGGTCCCACTGGCCGTCGGCGACCGCCTGCAGCCAGGCCACGAGGTCGGCTCGGAACGGTGCCGGCTCCAGCACCTCGGCGTGGTCGAGGAGGCCCAGC
Organism: uncultured Acidimicrobiaceae bacterium; assembly: GCA_964453355.1. GTDB lineage: Bacteria > Actinomycetota > Acidimicrobiia > Acidimicrobiales > RAAP-2 > DASZUK01. Next base: position 833 of record CAYVPF010000310.1, read on the forward strand.
ACCCAGGAGCGCAGGGCGGAGCCGCTGGACACCCCCAGTCGCAGGACGACGGCACCGTCGGGGCGGCGGTCGTGCACGGCCGCCTCGCCGACCTCCTCGACCACCCGCGGCCCCTCGGTGGCGTCCACCCACAACAGCACGTCGGCGGCATCGCCGTCGCCGGCCCGCCACGGTTCTTCCGGCGCCTCGGCCGCCGGGTCGAACCCCTCGGGGACCGGCCCGCTGCCGGGCACACCGGGCACCGGCGCCCCCTCGACCCGGTCGACCCGGAACGTGCGGGGCCCGTCCCGGTCGCGGTCCCAGCCCACCAGGTACCAGCGGCCGCCCCGGAACCGGACGGCGGCCGGGGCCACCCGCCGCCGTCCGCCGCGGTAGCCGAAGGTCACCTCGGCCCGCAGCCGGACGGCGTCGAACAGCGGCACCAGGGCCGGTGGGGGGACCAGGGCGGCCACCGGTCGGGCGTCGGCGACCCCGGTGGCCCCCAACTTCAGCAGGGCATCCCGGCCACTAGGATCGCCGAGGTGGACGCCGGCCACGGCCAGGTGCAGAGCGGCCTGCTCGTCCGGTGCCAGCCGGAGGTCCGGCAGGTAGAAGGCGTCGGGGTCGATGCGGTACCCGTACTGCTCGTGGCCGCCGATCTGCTCGGTGAGGACCGGCACCCCCTCTTCGCGGAGCAGCCGCTTGTCGCGCTCGAACGCCTGGCGCCGGGCGTCGTGGGCGGCCGGGTAGCCGGGGACCTCCCGGGCGATCTCGTCCAGGGTCCTCGGCTGCCGGGCGTTCAGCAGCACCAGCACCAGATCGGTCAGTCGTTCCAGGCGGTCCAGGGTCGCCATCGCGGTCAGCGTAGGGCCAGACGGGGGGATTGACGACGTCCGGGTCCCCTTGGTCCTTCCACCCGCACCCGGTGGCCTGGGCTCTGGCGGTGGTCCTGGTGGTCGGCTACGCCGTGGCGGTCCGGCGGCCGGGCTGGGCGGCCACCAGCCGCCAGGTAGGGGCGTTCGCCGGCGGCGCCGTCGCCCTGCTGGTGGCCTTCAGCTGGCCGGTGGCCGACCTGGCCACCCATTGGCTGCTGGTGGCCCTGGTCCTGCAGCGCCTGATCCTCACCCTGGCCGTGCCGTCCCTCGTACTGCTCGTCCTCCCGCAACCGCTGGTGGACGCCCTCACCCGCCCGGCCCCCGTCGACGCCGCCCTCCGGTACCTCCGCCGGCCGGTGGTCGCCGTGGCGGTGGTCACGGTGGTGGCCGTCGGGTCGCTGACCACCGGCGCCGTCGACGCCCAGTCGTCGTCCGTGGTGGCCCGCGCCGCCTTCGACCTGGTGGTGTTGGCGACGGGGTTCGTGTTGTGGATCCCGGTCCTGCTCCGGCTGCCGGGTACCCCACGGCTGTCGGCGCTCGGCCGCACCGGCTACCTCATCGTGCAGTCCATCGTCCCCAGCTTCTTGGCGGTCGTCTGGATCTTCGCCCGCCATCCCTTGTACTCGGCCTACGCCGACCACGGCCGCGTCCTCGGCCTCACGCCGCTGGCCGACCAGCAGGCGTCCGGCTTCTTGGCCAAGTTCGGCACCATCGCCGTCCTCTGGACGGTGGCCTTCGTCATCATCACCCGAGCCCAGCATCCCGGCCCGGACGCCGAGGAGGAACCGTTGACGTGGGCCGACGTGGAGCGCCGGCTGCAACGGGTCGCCCGCTACGAGAGCCGGCACGGCGGCGGGCCGACCGAGCCGGCCGGCGAGCAACGGCCCGACGAGGACGGTCCGGTCGGCGACTAACCCGCCCGGACCGACCACCTCTACGGACGCGGCCGGCGGTCCGGCCGTTACAGCAGGCCCAGGTGGGAGTGGCCGAACGGCAGGGAGTCGCGGCCGACCAGCAGGGTGGCCAGTAGCCGGTTGTCGGGGTACTCCAGCTCCACCACGGCCACGCGGCCGTAGAAGCCGCCGACCGGCCGGGCCACCTTGGTGGCGCTGAACCGACCGGTGAAGGCCACCAGGCAGACCCGGTGCACCTTGGGGCCGACCGCTGAGACGGCCGCCCGGTACAGCAGGGCGCTGTCGGCCTTGAGCGCCGGCACCCCCTCGAGACGGACCCCGAGCAGCCGGCCGGCGCCGCCCACCGCCGACGACGCCGTCGGCAGGGCGACGTAGCAGCCACTGTCGGCGGTGCCCAGGTCGTTGCGCACCGACGTGCACCCGGCCAGCGCGATGGCGGCGGCCACGGCGAGCGCGGCGGCGGCAACCGCCCTCCCCCGGTGCTTCCGGCTGCCCTCCGCCCTCACGGTTCCACCTCCGCCACCCCAGCCTCCGCCACCCCAGCCTCGGGAGCGCCGGCGGCGAGGGCCGCAGGGGCACCGACGTCGATCGGCACACCCTGGCCCGGGTCCATCTCCACGGCTGCCGCCATGGCGTGGCGCGGCCAGCGACCCCGTCGGACTCCCCAGGCCAGGCCGCCGCAGGCCACCCAGCCAACCACCAGGACCAGCCAGAAGCTTACGAGTCGGTAGACGAAGACGGCGTCGATGCCCGCTGTGTGGACACCGCCGAAGTAGGCCAGGGCGATCGTGATGCTGCCCTCCACCGCTCCCAGACCCCCGGGGGTGATCGGCAGGTTGGCGGCCAGCTGTCCGGCCCCGTAGGCCAGCAGCAACGCCTTCCACGGGATGCCGGCGCCGACGGCCAGAAAGGCCACGGCGAAGCAGGAACAGTCCGCCAGCCAGTTGGCCATCCCCCACCCCAGGACGGCCAGGACCTGCCGCCGGTCGAGCCTGACCACCGTCACCCGGGCCACCAGCCCGGCGATCTGCACCTGCAGGTCCCCCCGGGGCCGGCCGGTGAGCCGGCGGGAGAGCCGGAGCAGCCAGTACGCCACCACCGCCAGCGGGCGCTCGTACAAGAAC
>CAYVPF010000311.1:0-2424 GCA_964453355.1 uncultured Acidimicrobiaceae bacterium
AGGTGGGGACTACGGAGGTGGGAACGTGAAGGCAGTGATCATGGCCGGCGGCGAGGGCACCCGGCTGCGGCCGCTGACGTCGAACCAGCCGAAGCCGATGCTGCCGATGGCCAACCGGCCGATGATGGAGCACGTCGTCAGCCTGCTGCGCCAGCACGGCATGACCGACATCGTGGTGACCGTGGCCTTCATGGCCAACGCCATCCGCAGCTACTTCGGCGACGGCTCCGAGCTCGGGGTCCGCATGGTGTACGCCACCGAGGAGACCCCCCTCGGCACGGCGGGGTCGGTGCTGAACGCCCGGGACGAGCTGGACGAGCGGTTCCTGGTCATTTCCGGTGACGTCCTCACCGACATCGACCTGTCCGCGGTCGTCGACTTCCACGAGCGCAAGGGCGCGCTGGCCACCCTGGCGCTGTGCTCGGTGGAGAACCCGCTGGAGTTCGGCATCGTCATCGCCGACGAGGACGGGACCATCGAGCGGTTCTTGGAGAAGCCCACCTGGGGCCAGGTGTTCAGCGACACCATCAACACCGGCATCTACGTGCTGGAGCCGGAGATCTTCGACTTCATCCCCGAGGGCCGTCCGGTGGACTTCTCCGGAGAGGTGTTCCCGGCGGTACTGGAGGCGGGACGGCCCATCGCCGGGTACGTGGCCGAGGGCTACTGGGAGGACGTGGGCACCACCGAGGCCTACCTGAAGGCCCACCAGGACATCCACGACGGCAAGGTGCAGGTGGAGATCGAGGGCTTCCCCCTGCGGCCGGGGGTGTGGCTGGGCAAGGGGTCGGTGGTGGACCCCTCGGCGGTGGTGGACGGCCCGGCCATCATCGGGGACAACTGCTCGGTGGGGCCCGGGGTGGTCCTGGGGGAGTACACGACGCTCGGTTCCAACGTGCGGATCGCCGACAACGCCGAGGTCCGCCGGTCGGTGGTGGCCGACAACTGGTACCTGGGCCCCGGGGTGCGGGTGGCCGGTTCGGTGGTGGGCCGGTCCTGTGACCTGCGGCAGGGGGCCCGGTGCGAGCCGGGGTCGGTGCTCGGTGAGGGCTGCCTGGTGGGGGCCCACGCCGAGGTGCGGGACGGGGTGAAGGTGTACCCGTTCAAGACGGTGGAGGCCGGGGCCATCGTCAACTCGTCCATCGTCTGGGAGTCCCGGGGGTCGCGGTCCCTGTTCGGCCGGGACGGGGTCCGGGGGATCGCCAACGTCGACATCAGCCCGGAGCTGGTGGTCCGCCTGGCCATGGCCTGGGCCTCCACCCTGGACAAGGGCACCACGATCACCGCCTCCCGGGACACCAGCCGGGCGGCCCGGGTGCTGAAGCGGGCGATGATGGTCGGCTGCAACGCCGCCGGCGTAAATGTGGAGGACCTGGAGGTGGCCACGGTGCCGGTGACCCGGCACCACATCCGCACCTCGGCCAGCCGGGGCGGGGCCACCGTCCGCCTGGCCCCCGACGACCCCCAGTCGGTGATCATCCGGTTCTTCGACCGGGAGGGCCTGGACCTGCCCGAGACCGGGCAGCGCAAGATCGAGCGGCTGTACCACCGGGAGGACTTCCGTCGGGTGCTGGCCGGGGAGATCGGCGACATCGACTTCCCGGCCCGCGCCGTGGAGCAGTACACCGCCGACCTGACCGGCAGCGTCCAGATGCCCGGAGCCGGCGCCGCCGGGCTGAAGCTGGTGCTCGACCTGTCGTACGGGTCGTCCAGCTTCGTCATGCCCAACCTGCTGTCCAAGCTGGACGCCGACGTCCTGGTGGTGAACCCCTACGCCCACACCCCGGGGATGATGTCGGTGGACCGCGACGCCCACGCCGCCCGGGTGGCCAACCTGGTGCGGGCCTCCGGCGCCCAGCTGGGGGCGGTGGTGGACGCCGACGGCGAGGGGCTGGTCATCGTCGACGACGAAGGCACCGTGCTCACCGACGACCAGGCCCTGCTGGTGCTGCTGAAGCTGGTGGTGCAGACCCACCCCGGCGCCGGGGTGGCCCTGCCGGTGGCCGTCCCCCGGGCCGCCGAGACCATCTGCGCCGACGCCGGGACCCCCATTACGTTCACCAAGCTGTCGTCGGCCCATCTCATGGAGGTGGCCGCCAGCGGCGGGGTGGCCTTCGGCGCCAGCCAGTCCGGGGGGTTCCTGTGGCCGGCGTTCCTGCCGGCCTACGACGCCGCCGCCACGGTGGTGGAACTGGTGTCCATGCTCGCGGCCACCGGCCAGTCGCTGTCCAAATTGGTCCACTCGCTGCCGTCCATCCACATCGCTCACGAAGGGGTGGTGACGCCGTGGGAGCAGAAGGGCATGGTCATGCGGACGGTGGTGGAGCAGCTGGACGGTCGTGACCTGGTCCTCATCGACGGGGTCAAGGTGCTGGAAGAGGACGGCTGGGCGCTGGTGCTCCCGGACCCCGACGAGCCGTTGAC
>CAYVPF010000311.1:2524-3712 GCA_964453355.1 uncultured Acidimicrobiaceae bacterium
CCGCGGCCGGGGGCGCCGCCGTCCACTATCGTCCTGCCATGCTCGTTCCGGACGACCTCCGCTACTCCACCGACCACGAGTGGGCCCGGACCACCGGCACCACCGTCCGGGTGGGCATCACGGACTACGCCCAGGACGCCCTGGGGGACGTGGTGTTCGTGGAGCTGCCGGCCGTCGGCGCCGAGGTCGAGGCCGGAGGCCCGCTCGGGGAGGTGGAGTCCACCAAGTCGGTGTCGGAGATCTACGCCCCGGTGGCCGGGACGGTCACGGCGGTGAATTCGGCCCTGATCGACCATCCGGAGCGACTGAACCAGGACCCGTACGGGGACGGGTGGATCTGTGACCTGCAGGTGGCCGACGCCGGGGCGGTGGACGGCCTGCTGGACGCCGCTGCCTACCGGCAGCTCGTCGAAGCTTGAACGACCGAAATCGCCAGGGAAACGACCGGAGGGGAGCGACTACCGTGGAGGGCGTGTACTGCCACAACTGCGGGCACCGGAACCCCGAAGAGGTCAACTTCTGCTCGTCGTGTGGTTCGGCGCTGCCGACCGAGCACTCCGAGTCGACCGTGTCCCTGCAGGCCGTCGACGACCACGGGGAGACCGGTGACGAGGAGTCGGCGGTCACCCTGGTCGAGGTGCCCCACGGCACCGGGGCGCTGGTGGTGAAGCGGGGGCCCAACGTCGGGACCCGGTACCTGCTGGAGCGCGAGGTCACCCGGGCCGGCCGGCACCCCGAGAGCGACATCTTCCTCGACGACATCACCGTGTCCCGCCGGCACGCCGAGGTGCGCCGGGGCGCCGACGGCAAGGTGGTCATCCACGACGACGGCTCCCTGAACGGCACCTACGTCAACCGGGAGCGGATCGAAGAGCAGGTGCTCTCCGCGGGGGACGAAGTACAGATCGGCAAGTTCAAGCTCGTCTACCTGGTCGCTGGGGACGAGTGACCGAGTGACCGGCCGGACGTACCTGTCGATCGGTGACGTGCTCAGCCTGCTCCGCGAGGAGTTCCCTGACGTCACCATCTCCAAGATCCGCTTCCTGGAGAGCCAGGGGCTGGTCAACCCCGAGCGGTCCCCGTCGGGGTACCGCAAGTTCTACGACCACGACGTCGAGCGGCTGCGCTGGGTGCTGCGGCAGCAGCGGGAGCACTTCCTGCCGCTGAAGGTAATCCGCGACCGGCTGG
>CAYVPF010000312.1:0-3711 GCA_964453355.1 uncultured Acidimicrobiaceae bacterium
CGCCCTGCACGCCGTATGGGACACCGGCGATGCCGCCGCCCCGCTGGACCCGAGGCTGCCACCGCCGGCGGCCCGGGCCCTGCTGGCCGCCCTCCGACCCACCCGGGTGGTCGGCCCCGACGGGACCATCACCCGGCTGGCCGACGGGATCCCGGTGGACGACGGCGACGCCCTGGTGGTGGCCACCAGCGGCTCCACCGGCCAGCCCCGGGGGGTGGTCCTGACCCACGACGCCGTCGCCGCCTCGGCCGCGGCCACTTCCGCCCGGCTGGCCGTCGACCCGGCCGTCCACGGCTGGCTGGCCTGCCTGCCGCTCGCCCACATCGGCGGCCTGGCCGTGGTCACCCGGGCCCTGCTCACCGGTACCCCCCTGACGGTGCTGCCCCGGTTCGACGCCGATCGGGTCACGGCCATCGGCCGGGCCGGCGCCGGCCTCGGCGGCCCGGTCACCCACGTCTCCCTGGTGGCCACGGCCCTGCGCCGCGTCGATCCGGGGTTGTTCCAGGCCGTGCTGCTCGGCGGGGCCGCACCCCCGGGCGACCTGCCGGCCAACGTGGTGGCCACCTACGGCCTGACCGAGACCGGGTCCGGGGTGGTCTACGACGGCTACCCGCTGGACGGCGTGCAGGTGGCGCTCGTCGACGGCGAGGTGCTGCTCCGCGGCCCCATGCTGCTGCGGGCCTACCGGGACGGCATCGACCCGACCGTGCCGGGGCCCGACGGTGCCGGCGGCTGGCTGCCCACCGGCGACGGCGGCCGGCTGGAGCCGGACGGGCGGCTGGTCGTCCACGGCCGGTTGGCCGAGGTGGTGGTGACCGGCGGCGAGAAGGTGTGGCCGGTCGCCGTGGAGCAGGTCCTGGCCGGCCACCCCGCCGTGGCCGAGGTGGCCGTGTGGAAGCGGCCGGACCCCGAGTGGGGCGAGCGGGTGGTGGCCTGGGCGGTGCCGGCCGACCGCTCCGCCCCGCCCACCCTCCGGTCGCTGGCCGACCTGGCCGCGGCCACCCTGTCGCCGTGGGCGGCGCCCAAGGAGCTGGTCCTGGTGGATGCCCTGCCGCGGACCCCGTCCGGCAAGGTTCGCCGGACCGACCTGCGCTGATCCTCGGCCCGGATCCGGCCCCGGCGCCGCCACCCGCCCGCTCAATCCCAGTTGCAGTTGGTGTCTAGGCCAGGCGCATCCGAGGCACTGGCACAACTTTTAGAGCGTATACGCGCAATTCCGGGCGCCAGTGAGTCGCCAGCAAACTATCGGCCAGCCGACAGCGGACCACCGGAAACCAACACCGGCGGCCGCAGCCGCCGATCAGCTGCCTTTCCAGCCCCCGGACGGCACCATCATGGTGCCGCCGTCCACCACCAGCACCTGCCCGGTGATCCACGAGGCGGCGTCCGAGGCCAGGAACAGGGCGGCCGCGGCGATGTCGTCGGGCTCCCCCAGCCGGTTGAGCGGGATGTGCTGGGCCAGCGCCTCCTCGTGGCCCTCCCACAGCGCCCGGGCCAGGTCGGTCTTGATCAGTCCCGGGGCCACCGCGTTCACCCGGACGCCGGGGGCCAACTCATAGGCCAGCTGCCGGGTGATGTGGATGACGGCCGCCTTGGTGGCGTTGTACCACCCGATGCCCGGCTCCGGCTCCAGGCCGCCGATGGACGACAGGTTGATGATGGTGCCGCCGTGCTCAGCCATGGTGGCCTTGTAGGCCTCCTGGGACCACAGCAACACGCCCAGCTGGTTGAGAGCCACGGTCTTCTCGGCCCGGGCCTGGTCGATCTCGATCATGCGGCCGAAGTACGGGTTGGTGGCGGCGTTGTTGACGAGTATGTCCAGACCGCCAAACCGGTCGACAGTGGCCGCCACACAGGCGGCCGCCTGCTCGGGGTCGGCGGCATGGGCCGCGTACCAGGCCACCTCCCCGTCCGACCCCTCCAGGCCGCTCGCCGCCGCCGCCAGGGCGTCGGCCTTGCGGGACGTCAGCATCACGTTGGCCCCGGCCTCGGCCATCCGCCGGGCGATGGCCAACCCGATCCCCCGGCTGCTGCCGGTCACCACCGCCGTCTTTCCGTCCAGTCGCAGGTCCACGGGCCGTCACCCTACCCAGTGCCAGCCCGTAGCATCGGACCAAGTGAACCGCTTGGCCACCGAGACCAGCCCGTACCTGCGGCAGCATGCCGACAACCCGGTGGACTGGCACCCATGGGGGGCCGAGGCCTTCGACCTGGCCCAGAACCTGGACCGGCCGGTGTTCGTGTCCATCGGCTACGCCTCGTGCCACTGGTGCCACGTGATGGCCCACGAGAGCTTCGAGGACCCCGACGTGGCCGCCGACCTGGCCCGGTGGTTCGTGGCGGTGAAGGTCGACCGGGAGGAGCGGCCGGACGTCGACGCGGTGTACATGGCCGCCGTGCAGGCCGTCAGCGGGTCCGGAGGATGGCCGATGTCGGTGTTCTGCACCCCGGACGGCCGGCCGTTCTACGGCGGCACCTACTTCCCGCCGGCCGACCGCCACGGCCTGCCGGCGTTCCGCCGGGTGCTGGCCGCCCTGGCGGAGGCCTGGCAGGACCGCCGGGACGAGGTGGAGCAGCAGGCCGACCAGCTGGTCGGGGCCGTGGCCGGCGACCTCCGGATGGTGGACCGGCTGGCCGCCGGCCGGGACGGCACCCCGGCGACGGTGCCGGCGTTCGACGACGTGCTGGACCGGACGGTGGCCGCCCTGGCCGAGCGGTTCGATCCGCGGTGGGGCGGGTTCGGGCCGGCGCCGAAGTTCCCGCGCCCCACCCTGGTGGAGCTGTGCCTGCGGCATCACCGGCGGACCGGCACACCGCAGTCCCTGGTAATGGCCACCACCACCCTCGACGGCATGGCCGCCGGCGGCATGTACGACCACCTGGCCGGCGGCTTCGCCCGGTACTCCACCGACGACCGGTGGCTGGTGCCGCACTTCGAGAAGATGCTCACCGACCAGGCCCTGCTGGCCCGGGCGTACCTGCACGGCTGGCAGGCCATCGGCCGGCCGGACTACCTGCAGGTGGCCACCGAGACCCTGGACTACGTCCTGGACGGCCTGGCCGGGCCGACCGGCGGGCTGTGCTCGTCCGAGGACGCCGACGCCGACGGGGTGGAGGGCGGCCACGCCACGTTCACGCTGGCCCAGGTGGCCGAGGCCCTGGCCGCCGCCGGCCGGGACGACCTGGTGGCCGCGGCCACCGACTGGTACGGGATCACCGACGGCGGCAACTGGGAGGGCACCACGGTGCTGTGCCGACCGATGGGGGCACCCCTCCGGCGGCCGCAGCCGGTGGAGGAGGCCCGCCAGATCCTTCTGGCCGCCCGGCAACGCCGACCGCAGCCGGCCTGGGACGGCAAGGTGCTGACCGAGTGGAACGCCATGACCGTGTCCACGCTGGCCGAAGCGGCGGCGGCCACCGGCCACCGGCGGTGGGCCCAGCAGGCCGAGGCGCTGGCGGAGCTGCTGTACACCGACCTGCGCCGGGCCGACGGCCGGTGGCTGCGGTCCCTCGGCACCGACGTGGCCGGGTTCGCCGACGACTACGCCTGGCTGGTCGACGGCTGGACCAGGGTCGGGGAGCTGACCGGGCAGCCGAAGTGGACCGACCGGGCCGCCGAGGCCGCCGAGGCCATGCTGGACCTGTTCTCCGACGACGACCTCGGCGGCTTGTTCACCACCGGCCGCGACACCGAGGCGCTGGTGGTCCGGG
>CAYVPF010000313.1:0-3689 GCA_964453355.1 uncultured Acidimicrobiaceae bacterium
CCGATGCTCACCGAGGTCGCCATCGTCGTCACGGTTGCCTCCTACGTCCGTCCGGCCCGGATAGGGCACGCGAGCCCTCCGCAGGGCCAGGAGCACATGTTACCGGCGGTCGGCCACCGGTCACGCGCGGACCCCACCGATCCCAACGCGGGGGGGTGCCAGTAGAATTTGAGCTGTGCCAGCCGAAACGCCACCGACGACCGACCAGGCCCGGGAAGCCCTGCGGGCGGTCGTCGACCCGGAACTGGGGGCGGACATCGTCGAGCTCGGCATGGTCCGTCATCTGGACGTCCGTCCGGACGGCGTCGTGGCGGTGTCGGTGGCCCTCACCATCGCCGGCTGCCCGCTCCGGGACCAGATCGAGCGGGACGTCCGGGGCCGCCTGGGCGGCCTGCCCGGGGTCACCGGGGTGGACTTGTCGATCGGCGAGATGGACCCCGCCGAGAAGTCGGCGGTGATGGCCCGGGCTCGCTGGAAGGCCCGGGAGGACGCGCCGGCGACGGCGGTGCCGGCCAACGCCCGGGTGCTGGCCGTGGCCTCCGGCAAGGGCGGCGTCGGCAAGTCGTCGGTGACCGTCAACCTGGCGGTGGCCCTGGCCCGGCGGGGCCTGACGGTGGGGGTCCTGGACGCCGACATCTGGGGGTTCTCGGTGCCCCGCCTACTGGGCATGGACGGCGGGGTGCAGGCCCGGGACGGGAAGATGGTGCCCCTGGAGCGGCCGGTGGCCGGGACCGCGGGACGGCCGGACGGCCTGCTGCGGGTGCTGTCCATGGGCTTTTTGGCCGACGAGGACCGGGCCATCATGTGGCGGGGCCTGGTCCTCAATCGGGCGGTGCAGCAGTTCCTCCAGGACGCCCACTGGGGGGCGCTGGACTACCTGCTGATCGACCTGCCGCCGGGCACCGGGGACGTGCAGATGGGCCTGGCCCGGCTGCTGCCGCGGACGGAGATGCTGATCGTCACCACGCCGCCGCTGGCGGCTCAGAAGGTGGCGGCCCGGGCCGCCGACATGGCCCGCCGCGGCTACCTGCGGGTGGCCGGGGTGATCGAGAACATGAGCGACTTCACCTGCGAGCACGGCACCACCTACGCCCTGTTCGGCACCGGCGGCGGTGGCCGGCTGGCTGCCGAGCTCGGGGTGCCGCTGGTCGGCACGGTGCCCCTGCACCCGGATCTTTCGGCCGGCGGCGACCTCGGCCAGCCGGTGGCGCTGGGCAACGGGGAGCTGGGCGACGGCGAGCTGGCGACGGTCTTCGCCGACCTGGCCCGGTCGGTGGTCGAGGAGGTCGCCCCGGTGGTGGACGCCGCCGGCTGCACCGCCCGGCTGCTGGACCACGTCACCGCCGCCGTGGCAGCCGCCGAGGCGTAGGCCGGCGGCCAGGGCGGCCCGGCGAGAGGTCCTTAGGGTGCCGTCGTCGGGGTGGCCGTCCAGGTCTCGTCGACCTGCCCCTCCCTGTCGCCTTCTCCGGGATCGCCTCCTCCGGGCGCCACGGCTCGGCCGTCGGTGGCCAGCTTCCGGAGATGGGCCCACAGGGAGTTGCGGGCCACCGGGTGCAGGTGGCCGTCGACGTCGGCGTACACGGCCGGGAGCAGCTGGTCCACGGTGGCCGAGCCGGCGGCGGCCAGGGCCCGGGCCACCACCTCCTCCCGCTGCAGCCGGTGGGCGATGATGCCGTCGACGACGGCCGCCGGCCGGTCGATCAGGCGACCGTGGCCGGGGGCGATGGCGGCGAGCGGTGGGTCCAGGCTGAGCAGGCGGCGGAGGCTGTCCAGGTAGGCCGCCATGTCGCCGTCCGGGGGCCGGATGACGACGGTGGACCCCTGCATGACGTGGTCCCCGGACAGCAGCACCCGGGGCTCCTCCAACAACCAGCACAGGTGGTTGCCGGCGTGGCCGGGGGTGTGGACGGCCCGCAGCCGGAACGGCGGGACCGACAGCGTCCACCCCTCCCCCACGGCCCGGTCCGGCACGAACCCGTCCCGGGCACAGAACCCGATGACCTCGGCCCCGCACGCCTGAGCCAACGGGCCGGCGCCCGGCGCATGGTCCGGATGGGTGTGGGTGGTGAGCACCCAGCGGATGGGGTTGGCCCCGGCCGCGGCCCGGATGGCCCGCCGGTGGCCGTCGTCGTCCGGTCCGGGGTCCACCACGGCCAGGTCCCCGGTGCCGATCAGGTAGGTGTTGGTCCCGGGCCCGGTCATCATGCCGGGGTTGGGCGCGGTCAGGCGGACCAGGCCGGGGAGCAGCTGGTCGGGCCGCCCCGGTTCGGGGACCGGGCCGGTGGCCCCGGCCGGTACCGGGGCGGGCACCGGCACCCCGGTCACCGGTGGCCAGCCGGCGGCTCGGTGTTGGCGGCCCGGCTGGAGGTCCGCACGATCTCGTTGAAGTCGATCTGGTCGGCGTCGGGCGGCGGCCCGGTCATCCGGTCGTAGTCGGGGTCGCCGGGCAGGACGATGCGGGAGCCGCGGCCCTCCAAGATGACCTTGGGCTCCACCGTCGGCACCTCGGCGGCCCGGGCGACGGCGGCCACCAGGTCGGCGGTGGTCGGAAACCGACCCATGTCCTGCAGCGTCCGCACGGTCGGCAACACCAGCTCGATCTCCCCGTCGCGGTGCCGGGCCAGGGCCTCGGCCGGGCGGACCCACTCGTCGGCGATGGTCTCGCCGGCGTCGTGGGCGGCGATCTGGCCCACCGGGGCGGTCGCCACGAAGAACCGGGTGTCGTAGCGGCGGGGGGCGCCCTCGGGGGTGATCCAGTGGGCGAAGTAGTGCACCTGGTCGGTCGCCAACACCAACCCCTCTTCCCGGCACACGTCCAGGAACCGGCGCCGGTGGGCGTTGACGTCGGCCCGGTGGGCGACGAACCGGGCGGCGACGACCGGGTCGGCCAGCGACAGCACCCCGCCGCCGCCGGGGGGGCCGGCCAGGAGGATGCCGGCCTCCTCGAAGCACTCGCGGAGCGCCGCCACCCAGTAGGCCAGGCCGCCGGACGCCAGGCCGAGGATGCGGCTGGCGTCGGCGTCGGTGCGCCCGGCGCAGCAGTCCTCGGCCGCCGGGCCGCCGTCCTCGGCGTCCACGGCCCCGCCCGGGAAGACGTAGGCGCCGCCGGCGAAGTCGGTGCGCAGGTTGCGGCGGACCATCAGCACCTCGAGTGGCGCCGCCGGATGGTCCCCGTCCCGGACGACCATGACGGTCGCCGCTGGCCGGAGCGGCGGGCCGGGGGTGGGGTCGGCGGGCGCGGTCACTGCCCGGAGGCTACTCGTGAAGAGCCGAACGCATCGCTGTCGAACCCTGGTCTACGCTAACCGCCACATACCGTCCCACCAGGAAACCTTTATTACTCATCCTGGTCGGGAGCCCCGCCAAGCCGCCACCCGCGAGGACTCGACCCCATGGCTGACAACGACCGACCGAACCAAAGCCCGGAAGCCAAAGAGCGCAGCCGGCAGCAGAGCCGCGCCGTCAGCGGCAAAGAGGCCGCCAAGGGGGTTTCGGGCCAGCCGGGGGCCGGACAGCGGACGTCCCCCAAAGGCGGCGGCAAGGCTCCGGCTAAAGGACCGCAGGCCGGCAAAGGCTCGGCCGCAGGGACCAACGGCAAGGGCGGCCGGGGAGGCGGGGGCGGCCAACGGCCGGCCCGGTCGGGCAACCGACCGCCGACCGGGCCCCGGCGGTCGTCCACGGCCCTGTTG
>CAYVPF010000314.1:0-3682 GCA_964453355.1 uncultured Acidimicrobiaceae bacterium
CATGCTGGTTGCCAGTCAACCACCTCGTCCGCCGCCGGGCGATGCCGAACGGCCGGCCCCTGCCCAACCGATGGCTGCCCAACCGACCCCTGCCCAACCGATGGCGGCTCAACCGATGGCCCGGTCGAGCAGGTCGGCCTGCTCGAGTTGGTGCAGAGCCCCGCTCCCGGTGGCGGGACTGGCCGACTCGGCCCGGCTGATGTGGTGCAGGTCGTAACGGTCCCGGAGCAGCCGGTGCAGGCGGGCGTGCACGAACGACCAGGCGCCCATGTTCTCCGGCTCCTCCTGCAGCCACACCACCTCGGTGGCCTCCGGGTACCGGGCCAGGACGCCGTCGATGGCTTCGGCCGGCCACGGGTACAGCTGCTCCACCCGCACCACGGCCACCGCCTCGGGGGGCCACGGGGACAGCCGGTCGGGATGGAGCCGCTCCGGGCCCTTGCCGGCCAGCCGCTGGTCACGGCGGCCCAGGGCCTCGTGGGCCACCTTGCCGCTGCACAGCACCACCCGGCGGACGGCGGCCGGATCGGCCACCCCGGGGTCGTCCAGGACCTCGCCGAACGAACCGGCCGCCAGGTCGGACAGCGGCGACCGGGACGCCGGGGCCCGCAGCATGGACTTCGGGGTGATGACCACCAGCGGCGTCACCGGGGTCCGGTGGGCCTGGGCCCGGAGCAGGTGGAAGTACTGGGCCGCCGTCGACGGCACCGTCACCCGCAGGTTGCCCCGGGCCGACAGCGACAGGAACCGCTCCAGCCGGGCCGACGAGTGCTCGGGGCCCTGGCCCTCGTACCCGTGCGGCAGCAGCAGCACCAGGCCGGCGTGCTGGCCCCACTTGTCCTCGGCCGCCACGATGAAGTTGTCGATGATGATCTCGGCGCCGTTGACGAAGTCGCCGAACTGCGCCTCCCAGGCCACCAGGGCGTCGGGAGCCTCCACCGAGTACCCGTACTCGAACCCGACGGCGGCGTACTCCGACAGCAGCGAGTCCCGCACCGTGAACCGGCCCAGTGACCCGCTGGTGGCCGTCGGGTCACCGTCGGGCAGCCGGTCCAGATGGGCCAAGGGGATGTACTCGGCCCCGGTGGCGTAGTCCACCAGCACGGCGTGGCGTTGGCTGAAGGTGCCGCGACGGGTGTCCTGGCCGGTCAGCCGGACGTCTATGCCCTCCAGCAGCAGCGATCCGACGGCCAGGGACTCCCCGAGGGCCCAGTCCACCACGCCGCCCTGGACCAGCTCGTCCCGCTGGGCGAACTGCCGGGCCAGCTTCGGGTGCATGGTGAAGCCGTCGGGCACCCCCAGGTAGGCGCCGGCCAGGGCCCGCAGGGTGGCCTCGGGCACCCCGGTTTCCACCGCCGGGATCGTCGGGACGGTCCGGTCGATCGGCGGCAGGTGCGGCGCCGACGGCGGGGTCTCCGCCCGGACCTCGTCCAGGGCCTTCTGCAGCTGGTTGTTGAAGTCGTCCAGGGCCTGCTCGGCTTCCTCCAGGGTGATGTCCCCCCGGCGGACCAGGGTCTCGGTGTACAGCTTGCGGACCGACCGCTTGGCCTCGATCCGCTGGTACATGAGCGGCTGGGTGTAGCTGGGGTCGTCCCCCTCGTTGTGGCCGTGCCGGCGGTAGCAGACGAGGTCGATGACCACGTCCTTGTGGAACTTCTGCCGGAAGGCGAACGCCAGCCGGGCGGCGTGGACGCATGCCTCGGGGTCGTCGCCGTTCACGTGGAAGATCGGGGCCTGGACCATCTTGGCCACGTCGGTCGGGTACACCGACGTCCGCGCCGCCTCCGGGGCCGTGGTGAACCCCAGCTGGTTGTTGATGACCACGTGCACGGTGCCGCCGACCCGGTAGCCGGACAGCCCGGACAGGTTCAGGGTCTCGGCCACCACCCCCTGCCCGGCGAAGGCGGCGTCCCCGTGCACCAGGAGGGACAGGACCGGGAACTCGCCCACCCGGGCGGCCAGGCCGGCCGGGGTGCCGTCGGTCGGCGGCGACAGCCGGTCCTGCTTGGCCCGGGCCATCCCCTCCACCACCGGGTCGACCGCCTCCAGATGGGACGGGTTGGAGGCCATGGTCACCGGCAGGTCCCGGCCGGACCGGCCGGTGAACTTGCCGACGGCCCCCTTGTGGTACTTCACGTCTCCGGACCCCTGCACCGAGTCCGGGTCCAGGTTGCCCTCGAACTCCTCGAAGATCTCCCGGTAGGACTTCCCGACGATGTTGGCCAGCACGTTCAGCCGGCCGCGGTGGGCCATGCCCAACACCGCCTCGGACGACCCGGTCCGGGCGGCCTCGTCCAAGATGGTGTCGAGGATCACGATGGTGGACTCGGCCCCTTCCAGCCCGAACCGCTTCTGGCCGACGTACCGGGTGTGGAGGAACCGTTCGAACACCTCGGCGGCGTTCAGCCGCTGCAGGATGTAGTGCTGCTCGTCGGAGGTCACCGGGTCCGGGACCCCCTCCACCTGCTCTTGGATCCACCGCTTCTGCACCGGGTCCTGGATGTGCATGTACTCGATGCCCAGCGTCCGGCAGTAGGCGTCGCGCAGGACGTGCAGGATCTGGTCCAACGTGGCCACGTCCCGACCGGCCAGCCCGTCGGTGACGAACCGGCGGCCCAGGTCCCAGATGGTGAGGCCGTAGGTGAGCGGGTCCAGCTCCGGGTGGATCCGGGGCTCCTGGGCGTCCAGGGGGTCCAGGTGGGCGATCAGGTGGCCGCGGACCCGGTACATGTTGATCAGGGTCTGCACGTGCACCTGCTTGATCAGCCGCTGCTGCTCCCCCTCGGCCGGGTCGTCGGCGGCGTTGGTGTCCTTCTCCCACCGCACCGCCTCGTACGGGACGCCCATGGACTCGAACACGTGGTCGTAGAACCCTTGGCCGCCGGTCAGGTAGTCGGCGACCTTCGACAGGAACAGCCCGGACTCGGCCCCCTGGATGATCCGGTGGTCGTAGGTGGACGTCAGGGTCACCACCTTGCCGATGCCCAGCTCGGCGATCGCCCGGGGGTCGGCCGCCTCGAACCCGGCCGGGTACCCGAGGGCCCCCACCCCGATGATGGCCCCCTGCCCCGGCATCAGCCGCGGCACCGACTGGATCGTCCCGATGGTCCCCGGGTTGGTCAGGCTGACGGTCGTCCCGGCGAAGTCGTCCGGGGCGGCCTTGCCGGAGTGCACCTTGCGGACCAGGTCCTCGTAGGCCAGCACGAACCCCCGGAAGTCCAGGGTGTCGGCCCCCTTGATGCACGGCACCATCAGCGTCCGGGAACCGTCCGACTTCTCCACGTCCACCGCCAGGCCCAGGCCGACGTGGTGGTGCCGGACCACCCCCGGGCCCTTCTTGCCGTCCACCTCGTCCACGTACGTGGCGTTCAGCGCCGGCACCTCGCCCAGTGCCTTCACCACGGCGTACCCGATCAGGTGGGTGAAGCTGACCTTGGCCCCGCTGGTCCGGGCCAGCTGGTTGTTCAGGATCTGCCGGTTCACCTCCAGCAGCCGCGCCGGTACCACCCGGAAGCTGGTGGCCGTCGGCACGCCCAGGCTGGCTTCCATGTTGACCACGATCCGCGACGCCGCCCCTCGTAGCGGCACGGCCACGTCGCAGTCGACTGCCGGCGCCGCCGGCTTCGGGGCTGCCGGTGCCGCGGGTGCGGCGGGTGCGGCGGGTGCGGCGGGCGACGCCGCC
>CAYVPF010000315.1:0-3681 GCA_964453355.1 uncultured Acidimicrobiaceae bacterium
CTATGTGGACGAGACGAAGCGGGCTGGCTACGTCCTGGTGGCAGTCGTGGTGGACGACCCTGCTGCCGTTCGCAGAGTCGTCCGCGGGCTCGTCCAACCCGGGAATCGTCGTCTGCATATGGTGGACGAGCGGCCACGTAACCGTCCAGGCATCGTGGCTGCGGTCGTGGCTGCGGGAATCGAGATCTCTGTATACGACGCCGGACGTCTTTATCGGACTGAACGTGAAGCGCGGTCGGCATGCCTGGCCGCTCTGATCGAGGATCTGGCCGCTAATGAGAGTGACGCACTACTCGTGATCGAGCAAGACGACTCACTCGTCAGTTTCGATAACCAGCGACTCGTTGAGCTTGTCCGGGCCGCCACCCAGCGAGGGAGGCTCCGTTACGAGCACCAGCGGGCTCACGACGAGCCGCTCCTGGCGCTTCCAGACCTTGCGGCATGGTGCTGGGTCCGCTCTGCGGAATGGCGGCGGCGGATCGCCCCGGCTTTGGTTGCCGTACGTATGGTCTGAACCATGAAAAGCGTGAAGCCCGAGCGCCACGTCCATCCGGGACGGGTCTCGGGCTCACTTCCTGAAGCTCATCGCAGCAGGCAACTGAAACGTTATCAGGCACTGTTCGGCCGCGTGGCAAGTAGGCCACCCATCGCTGCCAGGCGGCAGCTAGACGTAGGTGCCGCACGTCGTGGCCGAGCCCGGCCAAGGTGGGCCTCGTGTCACAGCGCACGGCAAACCGGACGGCCGGCAGCAAGATAGGCAATCCGCTATACGGATCGCGGTGACCGAGCGTTTTCGACGTTCCGACCGGTGACCCACTAGCGGGGGTCCGGCTGGGTTTTGGGATTCGAACCGTAGGAGGAAATGGCCCCGCGGTGTTTACCCCAGCGCCTTCCCTAACCGACAAGGCGTCGTGACCGCCAGCCGGCCGCCAAGCCCCGGCCCCCGGGCGGTGCCGTGTCAGCTGGACAGCTGGTCCCGGCGCAGCACGCTCAGCAGCTCCTCGTACGGCCCCAGCAGGTAGGCCCGGTCGCCGCCGGCGAACCGGGTGCCACGCCGCGGCGGGTGCTCGAGCTGGCCCTCGGAGGCGGCCCGGCTGATGGCCACCACCCGGGTGCGGGCCGACAGGTCCTGCATGGCCAGCCCTTCCAACCCGCCGCCGGGGGTGACCGAGACGGCCCCCACCAAGAAGGGCTGCTGGTCAACGTAGAAGGTCTCCAGCACGTCGAGGCCCAGGGCCGCGCCAGCGAACCAGGGGGCGGCCAAGGCGGAGGTGGACCGGACGTAGCGGAACCCGAAGTTGCGCTCCATCATCCGTCCCAGCTGCCGGTCGAACACCCGGAGGACCACGGGGACCTGCTCCCACCGGTCCCCCAGAGACTCCCGGACGGCCAGACCGGTCTCGATGTTGGTGAAGTCGGCGCTGGTGAGCACGGCCACGGCGTAGGCCTGGTCCAGGTTGATCATCTTGTGGGTCTGCCGCTGGGTGGCATCGGCCACGACCACCGGCACCCGGAGGGCCCGGGCGCGAGCCAGGTAGCGGTTGTTGTCGTCCCGCTCCACCACCACCACCTTGCGTCCCTCGGCCAACAGGCCCTCGACCACGCTGATGCCGACCGAACCGAGGCCGATGACGACCACGTGGTCGGACATGCCGGGGACCTGGCGGCGCCCGAGCGACTGCTCGATGCGCCGACTGACCAGGATGTTGGTGAACAGGGCGAACACGGTGGAGACCAGGGTGATCCCGACCACGATGAGCAGGATGGCGAACACCATCAGCCCGGTGCCCTGGTGGGCGAAGCTGTAGTCCCCGTAGCCGACGGTGGCCACGGTCTCCACGGTGAAGTAGATGGAGGTGAGGACGCCGAGATGGCCGGGGCCAGAGGGCTGGTGGTAGGCCAGCCGGAGGATGACGGTGGAGGCGATCAGGAGGGCCAGCAGGCCGGCCAGCACCAGGGCCAGGGCCCGGCTGCTGCTGGTCTGAAAGAGGGAGGCCAGCCGGCGGCGGAAACGAACCAGCGGTCGGATCGTCCGGGCCGTCGACTCGGCCGTCTTGGTCTGTTCCAGGTCCAGCCGCTGCAGCTCTTCTGTGGTCCCGAGCACGGCCACCCGGTCCCCGGCCGCCACCGGGTGGTCCCGGCCGGGGCACACCGCCATCTCGGAGCCGTCGGCCGGCATGACGGCTACCGGGGCGAGCTGGCCGAAACGGTGCCGGAGGGTGGACGGTGCCTCCCCGTCGTCGGGCACCGTCAGCTGCTGCACCGAGAACCCCCGAACGCCGAGGTTCATGTGGTGGGTGGGTCGGCGCAGGCAGGCCTCGACGAAGGACGGCGCCGACAGGGTGGCCACGTCCAGGACGCTGCCGGGACCGGTGACCCGCTCCAAGGCCTGCCCCACCGAGGGGTTGGCCATCTGCACCACCAAGCGGACGTCGGGGCGCAGCTCTCGGACCCGCAGGGCGATCTCCAGCGTCTGCACCTCGTCGGCGGCCGCGCACACCACCGCCCGGGCCGAGGCCAGCTCGGCTTCTGTCAGACCCTCGCCCAGGCGAGCGCTCTTGTGGACGTGGGGGACCCCCCAGCCCCGGACCACCTGGGCCAGCCGCAGGTCGGGGTCGTCGTCGACCACCACCACCCCCACATTGGACAGGTGCAGCTGCTCCACCGTCCGGAGGCCGACCCCTTTCAGGCCGCAGACGATGACGTGGCCGCTGTGGCCGGCCGGCTGGCCCACATCAGCGGTCACCGGGGACCGGCTCAGTCGACCCGGCGCCAGCTGCGCTCGAACGGCAGGCGCCAGGTGTTGGGCGCCACCAGCTCGCGCATGGCCGGCGGTCCCCAGGACCCGAGCGGGTAGGACTGCACCGGCGGCGGGTGCTCCAGCAGCGGGCTCGATATCTCCCAGAGCCGCTCGATGCCGTCGGCGTTCGGGAACAGCGTCTGGTCCCCGCTCATGGCGTCGTGGATGAGCCGCTCGTAGGCCTCCAGGACGTCGCCGCCGTGCTCGGTCTCCTTGATGGCCAGCTGCAGGCTGAGCTTGTCCAGCCGCATCCCCGGCCCCGGGCGCTTGCCGTAGAACGACAGCGACAGCCGGGCGGCGTCGGCCAGGTCGAAGGTCAGGTGGTCGGGCCCGAGCGTGCCCACCCCGGACCCGGGCGGGAACATGCTCTTCGGCGGCTCCCGGAAGGCGATGGACACGATGCGGGCCCCTTCGGCCATGCCCTTGCCGGTCCGCAGGTAGAACGGCACCCCGCTCCAGCGCCAGTTGTCGATCTCGCAGCGCAGGGCGACGAACGTCTCGGTGTCCGAGTCGGCCAGCACCCCCGGGGTCGACCGGTAGCCCTCGTACTGGCCCCGCACCACCTGGTTGACATCCAGCGGGCGCATCGAACGGAAGACCTTGTTCTTCTCCTCGTTGATGGCCACCGACTGCAGGGCGGTGGGCGGCTCCATGGCCACGAAGGCCAGCACCTGGAAGAGGTGGGTGACCACCATGTCCCGGAAGGCCCCGGTGGCCTCGTAGAAGCCGGCCCGCGACCCGACCAGCAACGACTCGGGTACGTCGATCTGCACATGATCGATGTGCTGGCGGTTCCATATGGGCTCGAACAGCCCGTTGGCGAACCGGAACGCCAGGATGTTCTGCGCCGCCTCCTTGCCGAGGAAGTGGTCGATGCGGAA
>CAYVPF010000316.1:0-3678 GCA_964453355.1 uncultured Acidimicrobiaceae bacterium
GGCCAGCTCGGCATCGGTCACAGTCATGGAGCATCGCCCCCTGGCGCAGGTCTGCGGGCCACCGGGGCCTCCGGGTGGACCTCGATGACGGCCAGGTGGGTGCCCCGGCCGGCGGTGACGGCGGCCACGATGGCCCCGGCCACGCCCTCGGGCTTCAAGAAGTTGGGGTGCCGGGCCAGGCCCCAGCGGACCCATTCGTCCAGGACTTCCCCGGTGACGTCCGGGTCCCAGTCCATGCCCATGCCGGTCTCGGTGGGCCCCGGCCGGACGATGGACGCCCGTACCCCGGTGCCCTCCAGCTCCATCTGCAGGGCGTGGATGTACCCCTCCAGCCCCCACTTGGAGGCCACGTAGGCGAACATGGACGGGCGGGGGTGGGCCACCACGTCGGAGGTGACGAACAGCAGGTCGCCGCGACCGCGCGCCACCATGCCCGGCCCGAGGCGGCTGACGAGGCGGTGGGGGCCGAACATGTTGACCCGGACCAGCTCCTCCAGGTCGTCGTCGCTGCTGGTGTCGTCCGGGCCCGCCCCGGGAAGGCGGACAGCCCGGCCGGGGCGGGTCTGGGCGGCGTTGGACACCAGGACCTCGATCGGGCCGAAGGCCTCGGCGGCCGCCTTGGCGAAGAGGTCGATGGAACCGACGTCGCTGAGGTCGAGCGGCAGCGCCACGGCCTGGCCGCCGTCCCGCGTGATGGCCGCGGCCAGGTCCTGGCAGACGGCGACCCGGCGGGCGCCGAGCACCACCGGCAGCCCGGCGGCGGCCAGGGCGCGGGCGGCGGCGGCGCCGATGCCGGAGGACGCCCCGGTGATCACCGCCGGTCGGACGTCGGGGTGGGGAGCGAACCGGCTCACGGTGCTGTTCTCATAGAGCCTGCACCGTGGTGGGCAGGGTGGCGAAGCCGCGGACGTTGATGGAGTGCACCCGCACGATCCCGTCGGGGTCGACGTCGTAGGTGGCCGTCCGGGCGACCAGCTCGGCCAGGGCCACCCGGGCCTCCAGCCGGGCCAACGGCGCCCCCAGGCAGAAGTGGCGGCCGCCGCCGAAGCTGACGAAGGCCTTGCCGTCCCCGTCCGGGCCGGCCCGGTCCAGGTCGTAGCGGTCCGGGTCGGCGAACACCGCCCCGTCCCGGTTGGCCGAGCCGACGAGCAGCAGCACCTTGTCCCCCTCCGGGATGGTGGCCACCCGGCCGGGGCCGGCACCGTCCTCCACGACCACGGCCTGTCGGGTCACCCGGACCAGCATCTGGGTGGAGTTGTCGTACCGCAGGGTCTCTTCCACCCAGTCGGGCACCCAGGCCGGGTCGGCGAACGGCTTGGCCCGCTGGTCCGGGAACCGCCAGGCCCAGTACCAGGCGTTGGCCAGCAGCTTGGTGGTGGTCTCGTTGCCGGCCACCACCATGAGGAACAGGATGGCGATGGCCTCTGTGTCGGTGATCCGGTCGCCGTCGAGGTCGGCGGCCAACAGGTCCGAGGTCAGGTCGTCGGTGGGTCGCCGCCGGCGCTCGGCCACCATGTCGGCGTAGTAGCCGGCCAGGGTGAAGGCGGCGTCGGCCCCCTCCGGCGGCACGTCGGTGACCCCTTCTTCCCGGTGCACCACCAGGTCGGCCAGCCGCCGCAGCTCGGCCCGGTCGGCCTTCGGCACCCCGACCAGCTCCGAGATGACGTCCATCGGCAGCTTCCCGGCGAAGTCGGCCACGAAGTCGAACGACCCCCTCTCCAGGGCCGGCTCCAGGTGCTCGATCGCCAGCTGCCGTACCCGGGGCTCCAGCTCGGCCACCCGGCGCGGCGTGAAGCTCTTGCCGACCAGCGACCGCAGCCGGGTGTGCGACGGCGGGTCCATGGCGAGGAACGACATGGCCCGGTGGGCGTCCGGACCGAAGGCCGCCGGGTCCAGGGACACCCCGTAGGCGTTGGAGAAGTGGTCGACGTCCCGGAACGCCGACAGCACGTCCCGGTGCCGGGACAACGCCCAGAAGTCCAGGGCGTCGTTGCGGTACACCGGCGCCTCCGCCCGGAGCCGGGCGTACGTCGGGTACGGGTCCTCGTGGATGGCGTAGTCGTACGGGCTGTACCCGAGCGGCGTCCCCACTGCCGTCTCGGTCATCCGAGCATCACCTCGGCGGCCTCCCGCAAACGGTCCGGCAGCTCGGCGAAGGCCAGGTGGCCGAGGCCGGCGCCGAGCATGGCCCCGATGTACGTGGTCTCCAGCACCCGCAGCACCCGCGGGTCGGCGTCGGGCCCGAGGGCGGCCAGCAGCCGGCGGTGGATCTCCCCGCCGATGCGCTCCCGGATGGCCTTCACGTCGGGGCTGTTCGACAGCAGGGCCGTGGTGCAGGCGGCCACCACCGCCGGGCTGTCGACGGTGCCCAGGCCCAGATGCCGGACCACGTCCGCCACCCGATCGGCGGCCGGCCGGTTGAGGTCGACCAGTGGCGGCGGCAATTCCCGGGTCCGCCGCCACAGCACCTCGGCCAGCAGGTGGTCCTTGGAACTGAAGTACGTGTACGCCGACGCGGCGGAGACCCCGGCCCGCTTGGCGATGGAGCGGACGGTGATGGCGTCGTCGTCCCGCTCCTCCACCTCCTCGGCGGCGGCGGCCACCAACCGGTCCACCAGGTCGGCCTGCCGGGCGCTCAGGTGCCGGCGCGGCGCCTCGGTCGGCACCACCGGTTCGTCGCCCTCCCCCACGGTCGCCCGCCCGAACACGGTCACGGCTCCACCGCCGCGGGTGGCGACAGGTGCGGGGTGCCGTCCTTCATGTCCGGGAACCGGAACGTGGCGGCGGTGGTCAGGCGGGTGATCTTGGTGATGTCGGCCTCCGGCAGCGTCTCGGTGTCGTCGTCGATGACCACCTCCCACCGGCAGTGCGGCACCCGGTCCCCCGGGACCCGCGGCGGCCGGTGGACGTGGCGGATCCGGGCCTTCGGGTTGATCGCCTGGGCCGTCACGTCGAAGGTGCCGTCCTCGATGTGGTGGCACATGCTGGTCACCATCCGGTCCCCGTACGGCTCGGCGTCCATCAGCGCCCCGCAGTACGCCAGCTCGAAGTAGCCGAGGTGGTCGTCGACTACCTCGTAGTGCACGTCCAGGTAGTGGTGCGGGAACCCCGGGTCCAGCTGCAGGACCTTGAAGATGGCCTCCACCCCGTTCCCTTCGATGCCCATGACCTGCCGCAGCCGCTCCCCGTAGACCGGGCTGGCCCCCTTCCACTCCTCGATGGCCAGCTCCTGCACCGCCTCCAGCCCGTACTTCAGGCCGATGGCCGCGCACATGGACCGGTCCAGCAGGTGGACGATCAGCGCGTACTCCCGCACCAGCCGCACCAGGGCCTCTTTGGACAGGTCCTCGTAGTCGAACCCGGGGTCGAACGGCCCGCGGTAGTCGTTGCGATCGGTCATTGGTTCAAACTATAGTCTGGACAGTTGTCCAAATCTAGGGAGGGGGCGGAGAAGGACATGGCCGAACCGGAACAGCCGGGCCCGGAGCAGCGGGAGTTGCAGGCCGCGGCGCCCAGTCCCTCCGCCCCTGCCCCGGGCACCCCGGCCGGGGTCGTGGGACTGGGCGACATCGGCAAAGGGGTGGCCGGCGCCCTCATGAAGGCCGGCGTGGACCTGACGGTCTGCGACGTCCGGCCCGAAGCCACCGAGCCCTTCGCCGCCGGAGCCCGGGTGGCCTC
>CAYVPF010000317.1:0-3664 GCA_964453355.1 uncultured Acidimicrobiaceae bacterium
GAGGAGACCCTGGTCCTGGCTCGACGGATCGCCGGGTACCCACCGGCCGGGGTGCGGGAGATCAAGCAGTTGATGCGAGCCCCCCACGCCGACGCCATCCGCCGGGCCCGGGCGGCCGAGGAGGACGGTTTTCGCCGGCTGCTCGGACGACCGGCGGCCGAGTAGTAGGGGGAGTGGCCGATAGTGCTCCGTCGCGAACGGGGAAGGTCCACCGACAACGGCAGGCCCCGGTTCCCGTAGAGTTCCCTCACCACGACCCCGAGGAGGTACCGGGATGCCGACGATCGTGAACGCCGTGGTGGCCCGGGCCAAGGGAGAGCCGGTGGCGGTGATGCCCATCGTGGTGCCCGACCCGGGCCCCGGTGAAGTGGTGGTGGACGTGGCGGCCTGCGGGGTGTGCCACACCGACCTGCACTACCGGGAGGGGGCCATCAACGACGAGTTCCCGTTCCTGCTCGGGCACGAGGCGGCCGGGGTGGTGTCGGCCGTCGGGGACGGGGTCACCGAGGTGGCCGTCGGGGACTACGTGGTGCTGGCCTGGCGGGCGCCCTGCGGGACCTGCCGGTCCTGCCGGCGGGGCCGGCCGTGGTACTGCTTCGACAGTGCCAACGCCCGGCAGCCGATGACGTTGGCGGACGGCACCCCGCTGAGCCCGGCGCTGGGCATCGGGGCGTTCGCCGAGAAGACCCTGGTGGCGGCCGGGCAGGCGGTGAAGGTCGACCCGGCCGCCCGGCCGGAGGCGGCGGGACTGATCGGCTGCGGGGTCATGGCCGGGTTCGGGGCGGCGGTGAACACCGGCGGGGTGTCCCGGGGGGACACCGTGGCGGTGATCGGCTGCGGCGGGGTCGGCAACGCCGCCATCGCCGGGGCGGTGGTGGCCGGGGCCCGGACGATCATCGCCGTCGACGTCGACGACCGGAAGCTGGAGTGGGCCCGGCGGTTCGGGGCCACCCACACGGTGGACTCGCGTACCACGGACCCGGTGGAGGCCATCCGGGCGCTGACCGGCGGCAACGGCGCCGACGTGGTCGTCGAGGCGGTCGGCCGGCCGGAGACCTACCGGCAGGCATTCTTCGCCCGCGACCTGGCCGGCACCCTGGTGCAGGTGGGGGTGCCGGACCCGTCGATGACCGTCGAGCTGCCGATGATCGAGCTGTTCGGCCGCGGCGGCGCCCTGAAGTCGTCGTGGTACGGCGACTGCCTGCCCACCCGGGACTTCCCGGTCCTCATCGACCTGTACCTGAACGGCCGGCTGGACCTGGACGGGTTCGTGACCGAGACCATCGGCCTCGGCGACGTCGAGGAGGCGTTCGCCCGGATGCAACGCGGCGAGGTGCTCCGCTCCGTGGTGGTCGTCGGTCGCTGATCATCGGCGGGGGGCCGTCACTTGGTGAGGTCGTAGACGGTCACGCCGCCGACGGTCTCGGCGGTGAAGTGGCTCTCGACCCAGGCGGTGATCTTGTCGCCGTCGCCGGAGCTGGTGGTGCTTGTCGACGCCGCGCCCAGAGGCCCGGCCGCGCCGAAGCTGTCGCCGCCGGCGATGAAGTAGTGGATCTTCCCCTCCTCGACGTACCGCTCGAACTCGCCCAGGCTCGGGGCCGGGTCGGTGCCGTTGAACCCGCCGATGGCCATGACCGGGTCGTCGGTGGCCAACTGGTACCCGGACGCCGAGTCGGCGCCGACGGTGGCGGCCACCCAGGTGTACCGATCGGCGTCGGTCGCCAGCAGCTTGGTCAGGGCGGTATCGGGGGTACTGCCGTTCAGCAGCCCCCCGGCCGTCCCGCCGCCGCCCGGCCCGCCGCCGAACCCACCACCCGGGCCACCGGGGAAGCCGCCGCCTCCGAAGCCGCCGGGCCGGACCGAGGCGGCTCCCGGCCTATTCCCACCACCAGGCCGCGCTCCGGTGCCGCCGAACCCGCCGGCACCGGGGGCGCCGCCACCATCCGGGCCGAAGCCGGACGACACTGTGGGGCCGGCCGACGGGATGGCGCCGCTGTGCGGGGTGGCGGCGGTCTGCAGGCTGTAGGCCGCCGGGCCGGCCAGGCCTAGCACGAGGCCGGCAGTGGCGACGGCCACCGCCAACCGTCCTCGCAGGCGTGGCGCCACGGCGACCAGGAGGGCCACCACCAGGCCGCCGACGAGCACCACCAGCCGCAGCGCCGGGTACCAGTCCGGGGACCGGTCCAACAGGGCGTAGGCGAACACGACGGTGGCGGCCAGGGCCGCGACCAGGACCAGCCGGCACCGCCACTGCCCCCGGCGGCGCCACAGCAGGGTGGTCCCGATGCCGACCAGGGCGGCCACCGCCGGGGCCAGGGCGACGGTGTAGTAGGGATGGATGATGCCGTCGGCGAAGCTGAACAGCAGCCCGGTGAGCACCAGCCAGCCGGCCCACAGCAAGACGGCGGCCCGGGTCCGGTCGGTGCGCGGAGCCCGGCGGGTCAGCCACAGGGCGGCCACGGCCAGGATGAGGGCGGCGGGGATCAGCCAGAAGATCTGGCCGCCGAAGTCCGCCGTGAAGAGCCGGGCCCACCCGGTGGGGCCCCACCGCGAGCCGACCGGCCCGGAGCCGCCGACGCTGCCGGTCTCGTTGCCGGTGAGCCGGCCGAAGCCGTTGTAGCCGAAGATCAGGTTGAGAAGGTTGTTGTTCTGCGACCCGCCGATGTACGGCCGGTCGGCGGCCGGGGTCAGCTCGACGGCGGCCACCCACCAGCCGCCGGCCACCACCACGGCCAGGCCGCCGGCCGCGAGCTGCCACAGCCGTCGGCCCAGCTTCGGCGGACCGGCCAGCAGGTAGACGGCGGCGAACACCGGCAGCAGCACCAGCGCCTGCAGCATCTTGGTGATGAACCCCAGCCCCACCAGCGATCCGGCCAACACGAGCCAGCGGGTCCGGCCGCCCTCGACGGCCCGCAGCACGGCGTAGGCGGCGGCGGTCAGCAGTAGCACCAGCAGGGCGTCGGGGTTGTTGTACCGGAACATCAGCGTCGCCACCGGCGTCAGCGCCAGCACCGCCCCGGCTAACAACCCGGCCCCGGCCGAGCACCACCGGCGGACCGCCAGGTACAAGATCCCGACCGCCGCCACCCCTTCCAGGGCCTGGGGCACCAGGAGGCTCCAGGCATTGACCCCGAACAGCCGGGCCGACAGGTCCATCACCCACAGCGCCGCCGGCGGCTTGTCCACGGTGATGAAGTTGGACGAGTCGAACGACCCGAAGAAGAACGCCTTCCAGCTCTTCGTGCCGGCCTGCACGGCGGCGGCGTAGAAGCTGTTGGCCCACCCCGACGCCCCCAGGTCGGACAGGTACAGCACCGCGGTGGCCGCCAGCAGCCCGAGCAGGCACGGCCGGACCCAGGCCGGGTCCGCCGGCCGTCCCCGGAGGAACCGTCGACCCCACCCGGGTCGGTGGTCGGCGGGACCGCCGTCCGACGGAGCGGATGGGGCGGACGGGGCGGACAACTCCTCCGGGTGGCGTACCGCCACCGACGCCGAAATGGGAGGCCAGTCGGTGGCGGTCGGCACACACCGACTCTGCCCGCCGTGGCTTTGAACCCGATGTGCCCGCTCTGGCACCCACCTGTGAATCCCGAGACCCGGGAGGCCTGCGCTGACGAACCTGGACGCCAGTTCGACCGGTACTTATACTCCGGAGGGGTATCTA
>CAYVPF010000318.1:0-3655 GCA_964453355.1 uncultured Acidimicrobiaceae bacterium
AGTCGGCGACGGGCGCCAGTCTCAGTCTGGGTAGTCTCGGTCGGGCTCATGGTTGACAACTATACAACGTTCAGGTACAACTGAACACTGTCACTGAACAACGTACATGTACGTGGTTCATCCACCGCACGAGGAGCTCCACCATGAAGACCGATCTGGCGCAGACCGATCTGGCCCCGACGACGACCATGGGACGCCTCGGACGGGCGCGGCCGGCTCGGACCTGGATCCTGGTGGCGGTGGCACTGGCCACGTTCATGACGTACCTGGACAACAACGTGGTGAACGTGGCCATCCCGACCATCCAACGGTCCCTGGGGCTGTCGGAGGCCGGGATCGAGTGGGTGGTGAGCGCCTACATCCTGTTCTTCGCCGGGCTGCTGCTCCTCGGCGGCCGGCTGGCGGACGTGTTCGGCCGGCGCCGGCTGTTCGTCATCGGCCTCATCGTCTTTACCGCCGCCTCGCTACTGGCCGGCACGGCCGGGTCGGCCGACGTGCTGATCGGGGCCCGTGCCCTCCAGGGACTGGGGGCGGCGCTGCTCACCCCGACCACCCTCGCCATCATCACGACCAGCTTTCCCGAGCCCGGCGAACAAGGCCGGGCCATAGGGGTCTGGGGGGCCGTGGGCGCGCTGGGGCTGGCCGTCGGCCCGGTCATCGGTGGCACCCTGGCCGAGCACGTGTCGTGGCACTGGATCTTCTTCGTCAACGGCCCAGTCGGGGCCATCACGTTGGTCCTGGGGTTGTGGGCCATACCGGCGGACGACGCCCGAACGGCCCGCACCATCGACGTGGCCGGGGTCGTGACCTCCGCCGTGGCCCTGTTCGGGCTCACCTACGCCATGATCGAGGGCCCGCACGACGGCTGGACGTCGGCCGGCATCCTGGCGGCACTGGTCGGGGCGGCGGCGGCGGTAGTGGCGTTCTTGTGGGTGGAGCGTCGGGTGGCCAACCCGATGGTCGACCTCAGCCTGTTCGCCACCCGCAGCTTCACGAGCGGCATCGTGGTGGTCATGCTGTGGGCGTTCGGCCTGTTCGGCATCTACTTCTTCACCGCCATCTACCTGCAAGAGGTGCTGGGGCTGTCGGCGACGGTGGCCGGCGCCGCCTTCGTGCCGATGGCCATCCTCATGGCGGTAGGGGCCACGATCTCCGACCGGATCGTGGCCAAGGTGGGCCCCCACCGGCTGATCGCCGTGGCCATGCTGTGCATGGCGGTCGGCATCGGCATCGTGGCCTT
Source organism: uncultured Acidimicrobiaceae bacterium (assembly GCA_964453355.1). Lineage (GTDB taxonomy): Bacteria > Actinomycetota > Acidimicrobiia > Acidimicrobiales > RAAP-2 > DASZUK01. The sequence continues at coordinate 1,241 of CAYVPF010000318.1, forward strand.
CTTCGGGGCCCACGCCAGCTTCGGCGACCTGATGGGGCCGTTCGCCCTCATCGGCATCGGCGGCGGCCTCACCATCCCGCTCACCAGCGTCATCGTGAGTGGCATGCCGGCCGAGCGGTCCGGCGTGGCCTCCGCCGTGTTCAACGCCGGGCGAGAGGTGGCCGGCCTGCTCGGGATCACCGTCATCGGGGTGGTGCTCACGTCCCGAGAGGACAGCCTGCTGCGCCTCGGGCAGTCGCCGGTCGACGCCTTCCTGTCCGGCTACAAGCTCGGCCTGGTGGTGGCCGCCGCCCTGGTGGCAGCCGGCGGAGTGGCGGCGTACTTCACCCTCCCCCGCACCGCCGGGGCCAACGAGTCGGAGCTGGCAGAGGTGCCCGGAGCAGCGGCCGAGCTGGTGGCGTCACGGGGCTGACCCGACCGCGCTGAGCTGGAAGTTCTCCCACCGGGAGCTTCCGTGATACACCCTCCGTTCATGCTGTCCCGGACAGAGCAACGAGGACAATGCCCCCGAGGTGGGGGCCTCCCGGAAGGGGACAGCGATGACCACTCCCAGCCTTACCATCGACTGCGATCTCTGCGTCATGCAGGGAACCGACGCCTGCAACGACTGCGTGGTGACCTACCTGCTGGACCGCGAGCCCGATGACGCCGTGGTCATCGACGCCGACGAGGCCCGGGCCATGCGGATGTTGGAGCGGGCCGGCCTGGTGCCGAGCCTCCGCTTCGCCGGCCGGGCCGGCTGACCCCACCATCGGTGCGGCGGGCCCCCGGGGGTGCGGCCGGTGAAGCGGCACCTGCTGGTCACCAACGACTTCCCACCCAAGGTCGGCGGCATCCAGTCGTACCTGTGGGAGCTGTGGAGCCGGCTGGACCCGGACAGCTTCGTGGTGCTGACGGCCAGCTCGCACCCGGAGGCAGCGGCGTTCGACGCCGAGCAGGCCGCCCGGGGCATCCGGATCGAACGGGTGCCGGGCCGGATCCTGTTCTTCCCGACCCCGGCCGCCCTGGCCCGCATCCGGGGACTGGCGGACCGGGTGGAGGCGGGGCTGGTGCTCCTGGACCCGGCCCTGCCGTTGGGTCTGCTGGGGCCGCGGCTGGGACTGCCGTACGGGGTGGTGCTGCACGGCGCCGAGGTCACCGTGCCGGGCCGGGTGCCGGGCAGCCGGCAGGCCCTGGCCCAGGTGCTGGCCGGGGCGGCGCTGGCGGTGTCGGCCGGCGGGTACCCGGCGGCCGAGGCCGCCCGAGCGGCCGGGACCAGGATGCCGCCGGTGGTCCAGGTGCCGCCGGGGGTGGACTGCCGGCGGTTCGCCCCCCTGGACGGGCCGGCCCGGTTGGAAGGCCGCCGACGGCTGGGCCTGCCGGAGGACGGCCTGCTGGTGTCCAGCGTCAGCCGGCTGGTGCCCCGCAAGGGCATGGACGTGCTGGTGGAGGCGGCCCGGCGGCTGGCCCCGTCGTTCCCGGGCCTGACCGTGGCCGTCGCCGGCGGTGGCCGCGACGCCGACCGGCTGGCGGCCCAGGTGGCCCGGACCGGCGCCCCGGTCCGGCTGCTGGGCCGGATCGCCGAGGACGACAAGGCCACTCTGCTGGCCGCCTCCGACCTGTTCGTCATGGCCTGCCGGTCCCGATGGCTGGGGCTGGAGCAAGAGGGGTTCGGCATCGTGTTCCTGGAGGCCGCCGCCGCTGGGGTGCCGCAGGTGGCCGGGGACTCCGGCGGCGCCGCCGAGGCCGTGGAGCAGGGGGTGACCGGCCTGGTGGTCGACCGTCCGGACGATCCCGGGGCAGTGGCCGCCGCCATCCGCCGGCTGCTGGCGGACCCGGACCTCCGGGCCCGGATGGGCCGGGACGCCCGGGCCCGGGCCGAGGCGTCGTTCGACTACGACCGGCTGGCACCGAAGCTGGCCGAGGGCCTGGCCGAGGTGCAAGGCTGAACCTGACCGGGGGGTTCCCGCCCCGGTGCAGATCGCCGCATATGGTGTGGCCGGTCAGGGCCGCAAGGAGGTAGAGGTGGCGGAGCAGGCGACGGAGCACATGAGCGTGTCGGCACCGCCGGAGCGGTGCTTCGCCGTGGTCGCCGACATCCAGCGGTACCCGGAGTGGGCGGCCGACATCAAAGAGGTCACCGTCCACGAGCGCGGGCCCGACGACCGGCCGCTGCTGGTCACCTTCCGGGCCGCCGCCTTCGGCCGCAGCACCAGCTACACCCTGGCCTACGACTACGCCGACGCCCCCCGCACCCTGGCCTGGCGGCTGACCAAGGGGGACATCACCACCAAGCTGGACGGCAGCTACGTGTTCGATGCCGCCGACGGTGGTGGCACCGACATCACCTACCACCTCGAGGTGGAGCTGCGGGTGCCCATCCCCGGCTTCATCAAGATGCGGGCGACCAGCCGCATCATTGCGACGGCAATGCGA
>CAYVPF010000319.1:0-3646 GCA_964453355.1 uncultured Acidimicrobiaceae bacterium
CCCCGGCAAGGGCCACCTGGCGCCGTACGCCCTGGAGGTGGCAGGCCACTCCCTGCGGTTCTTCTCCACCTACTTCGACATCCCGTACCCCGCGGACAAGCTGGACCTGGTGGCCATCCCGGACTTTGCCTTCGGGGCCATGGAGAACCTGGGCTGTGTCACCTTCCGGGAGACGGCCCTGCTGGTGGACCCGGCCAGCGCGGCGAGGACCGAGCTGGAGCGGGTGGCCGACGTGGTGGCCCATGAGATCGCCCACATGTGGTTCGGCGACCTGGTCACCATGAAGTGGTGGGAAGGCATCTGGCTCAACGAGGCCTTCGCCACCTTCATGGAGGTGCTGGCGGTGGACGCCTTCCGGCCGGCCTGGCAGCGGTGGGTGAGCTTCGGGCTGGAGCGGGAGGCGGCGCTGGCGGTGGACGGCCTGCGGGCCACCCGGCCGATCGAATACCCGGTGGGCTCTCCGGAGGAGGCCGACGGGATGTTCGACGTGCTGACCTACCAGAAGGGGGGCAGCGTGCTGCGGATGCTGGAGCAGTACCTGGGACCCGACACCTTCCGGGACGGCGTCCGGCGCTACCTGCGGGCCCACGCCTACGCCAACACCGTGACGGGCGACCTGTGGCAGGCCCTGGAGGAGGAGAGCGGGGAGCCGGTGCGGGCGGTGATGGACTCGTGGATCCTCCAGGGCGGCCACCCGCTGGTGGGGTCGGCCGGCGGCACGGTGACGCAGCGGCCGTTCGCCTACGCCTCGGTGGGTGCCGACGGGGAGAACGCCATCGGGGAGCACTGGGAGGTACCGGTCCTGGTCCGTTCCCTGGACGGGGCGTCGGACCGACTGCTCCTCGGGCCGACCCCCCTCCCCCTACCGGCATCGGTGCGGGGGCCCAACGGGGGTGGCTCAGGCGGTGGCGCGCCGGCGGTGGTGAACGCCGGCGGCTGGGGCGTCTACCGGGTCGGGTACGGGCCGGAAGACCTGACGGCCCTGGCCGGCCGGCTGGATGACCTGGGACCGCTGGAGCGGTTCAACCTGTTTGCCGACACCTGGGCCTCGGTGCTGGCCGACCAGGGGGGCCTGGACGGCTTCTTGGCCCTGGCGGTGGCGCTGGACGATCGGGAGGACCCGAGCACCTGGACGGTGGTCAACGCCGCCCTGGGCCTGTTCGACCGGGTGGTGGCTGCGGCCGACCGGCCGGTGGTGGCTGCGGCGGCCCGGGCGTTGCTGGGCGCGGCGGCCACCGACCTGGGTTGGGAGCCGAGGCCGGGCGAGGGTGAGCGGGTGCCCACCCTGCGGTCCCTGCTGCTGTCGTCGCTCGGCACCGTCGGCGCCGATCCGGACGTCCGGGCCCGGGCGGCCGAGCTGTTCGACCGCTCCCGGGCCGGTGGGGAGGCCATCGACCCGGACATCGAGGGCGCGGTGCTCCAGGCGGTGACGGCGCAGGTGCGGCCGGGCGACTACGAGGCCATCCTGGCCCGCTACCGTTCCCCGGGCACCCCGCAGCAAGAGCTGCGGTACCTGTCGACCCTGGCCACCTTCCCGGACGTCGACCTGAGCCTGGCCACCTTCGACCTGCTGCTCGGCGAGGTGCGGACCCAGAACGCGCCGTACCTGCTGACCACTCTGCTGGCCAATCGGGTGGGGGGGCCGGCGGTGTGGCAGCGGGTGAAGGAGCAGTGGGCGGAGCTGCTGGACCGGTTCCCGGTGAACAGCCACAGCCGCATGCTCGACGGGGCCCGGACGCTGTGCGGCGACCCGGACCTGGCCGCCGACGTCACCCGGTTCCTGACCGACCACCCGCTGCGCAGCGGCCAACGGTCGGTGGTCCAGATGCTGGAACGGCTGGCCATCAACGTGGCGTTCGCCGACCGGCACCGCGACAGCCTGGGCCGGTCGCTGGCCGCCGTGCCCGGGGCGGCCACCACCGGATGACCCGTTGAGCTGACGGCCCGTTGAGCATCGGGATCATCGCCACCGTCTTCGCCCTGGTGGCGGTGGCGGAGCTGCCGGACAAGACCATGATCGCCACCCTGGTGATGGGCAGCCGCGGCCGGCCCGGCTGGGTGTGGCTGGGTTGCGCCGGGGCGTTCTTGGTGCACGTCACCCTGGCGGTGGTGGCTGGGCGCCTGCTCGAGCTGCTGCCGCATCGGGTGCTGGAGATCGTGGTGACGGTGCTGTTCTTCGCCGGCGCCGTGTACCTGCTGGCGGTGCCGGAGAAGGCGGAGGAGGACAAGGGCGAGAAGGAAGCAGCCGCCGAGCAGGCCGTTCGGCCCTGGCGGACCGCCGGCACCGCCTTCGGGGTCATCCTGGTCGGGGAGTTCGGGGACCTGACCCAGCTACTGACCGTCAATCTGACGGCCAAGTACCACGAACCGTTCTCCGTGTTCACCGGCGCCCTGCTGGCGCTGTGGATGGTGGCGGCCGTGGGGGCGTTCGGCGGCAAGGCCCTGCTCCGGGTCATCCCGGTGACCATCGTCCGGCGGATCGGCGGCGTGGTGCTGCTGGGGTTCGCCGCCTACAACATCTACGCTCTGGTCCGCTGATGACCGCTGGGAACCGCATCGACACCGGGAACCGCATTGACGAGGTGGTCGGGCTGGCCCGGACCACCCGGGGGTTCATGCCCGACGACGAGGGGGCCGCACTGCTGGCCGCCGCCCGCCGGGCCGGCGAGGCGTTTGCCGGTCGGGATGGCAGTGGCGGCACGTTCGTCGAGATCGGGGCCTGGTGCGGCAAGTCCACCCTGTACCTGGGGGTGGCCGCCGAGGTGACCGGGGCGGTGCTGTTCAGTGTCGACCACCACCGGGGGTCGGAGGAGAACCAGGCCGGCTGGGAGCACCACGACGTCGACCTGGTGGACCCCTCCGACGGCCGACTGGACACCTTGCCGCACTGGCGACGGGCCGTCGCCGGGGCCCGGTTGGAGCCGGCGGTGGTGGGCCTGGTCGGGAGCTCCCCCACCATCGCCGACCACTGGCGGACGCCGCTGGCGTTCTGCTTCATCGACGGCGGCCATGGGGAGGAGCCGGCCTGGGCCGACTACCGCGGGTGGACCCCCCACATAGCCGTCGGCGGGTGGCTGGCCATCCACGACGTGTTCCCGGATCCGGCCGACGGCGGCCGTCCGCCGTACGAGCTGTGGAGCCACGCCGTCGCCTCCGGCCAGTGGGTGGAGGACGGCGAGTGCGGCAGCCTCCGGGTGCTCCGCCGGGTGGCCGCGACCCCGTAGGTCAGGTGGCTCAGCGGCGGGCGGTGCAGCCGTCGGCGGCCACGCCGGCGCAGTGCGGCTCGGCCAGGTCCAGGGCCTCGGGCAACCCCTCGCCCCGGAACAGGCCGGCCGCCGGCGAGGTCCCCGACAGGGCGTCGGCGGCCAGCACCATGGCGGCCGCCGTATAGGTGGTCCGCTCGCCGCTCGGGAAGGACACCTCGTCGGGGTACACCAGGCCGGTCCAGTAGGACCCGTCGGGCAACCGCAGCCCCTGAGCGTCGGCCAGCAGCCGGTGGGCGGCCTCGTCCAGGCCCAGCGCGTCGAGGGCCATGACGCACTCGGCGGTCTCGGCGGCGGTGACCCAGTCGTTGGTGGACACGCACCGGACCCCGAGGCCGTCCATCACGAACTCGCCACACCGGTCGGACATCCGGTCCCGGCCC
>CAYVPF010000320.1:0-3609 GCA_964453355.1 uncultured Acidimicrobiaceae bacterium
CGGCCCGTTCCGTGAATGGGCCGCCGCGGCCTACCGGGAAGCGGGCCTGGCGCTGCCCTACCGGCTCAGGCCCGGGTCCCCGTCGGTGGGGTCCGGGAATCCGGCGGCGAGGCCCGTCGAGACGGAGGCCCACGTCCCCCAAAAGACCACCCGTCGGACGATGGCCATTCTCCGTGATCGACTTCTCCGGACCACGGTGCAGCCAGCATAGGCGGCACCTACGCCCCCGGAAGGCCGAGCGGGGATGGCCGCAGGGTCGGGTCCGGCGATCGACTGGTTGGTCTCGTTCCAGCCGGGCGCAGCTGGCGTCCGGCCCCTCCCGCGTGCTCCGCAGATCGGGCGGAACCGGCCCCGCCCTGGGCCCACCGTCAGCCTGACGGCAGCGGTGGCGGGGCTGGTCGGTTCGAGTCCCGGCCGACCACTGGACCCGGGCCGGTACCGGGTCGTTCTCGAGCTGTTTCCGGGGCCTCACCCCCTGGCGTTGTCGCCCCTCGACCAGGCCGTGGTGGTCGAAGTGCTGCTCGACGGGTACGTCCTCGGCTACGGAACCGCCACGTTCGAGGACATCGCGCTGGGACCGATCACCGTCGATTTTGCCGTCCCCACAGACCTGGAGCAGGTCGCCCTGACCATCGGCGTGGAACTGCGGCTCATCTCGAGGGGATCAGTGAGCGGCGAGTTGGGCGCCATCCTGATCCAACGCGTCGCTTCTTCGTCCGAGGAAGCGGGGCCGATGGTCGAGCTTTCCGAATGGCTCGCCGCCATGGGCACCGGCGAGGCCGGTCATCGAGCGGGCACGGAGGTCAACTCGATCCCCGGGCGGCCCGGCGTGGTGCTGCAGGGACCGCACTGGCGTCTTCGGCCCGGAACCTACGAAGTCCGTCTCCGCGCCCGACCGATTGATCTGCCGCTGGCGCCCGCGGAGAGCAGTCCGGTAGCCACGCTGGAAGCCGTGGCCGGCGACCGCCAGCTCGGTCACGCGGTGCTGTCCAGCGCCGCCCTCTCTGGTGATGTGGTCTCCTTCCGGTTCGAGATCGGCTCAGACCGAGAGGGGACCGACGATCGGGTGAACCTCACTCTGGTGACCAATTCACGAGTGGCTTTCGCCGTGGAAGCCCTCTCGGTGGAGCGGTTGAGTCCCGGGGAGGTCAGCGGTGCCGGAGACGATCCACCACGGCACGGAAAGGCTGGGTGATGCGCCAGCTGCTCGACGACAGGAGCTCGTTGAGCCGGCCTCTCGCCTCGTCCTCACGGTCCTTGGCCGCCACTAGCTCCACCCGGAGCCGCTCGCTCTCCGCCTCCGCCGCGTCGCGAACCTGGCCGGCCCGGTCCCGCTCGGCGGTCTCTTCGTCGTAGGCCCGGCGCAGGCTCTCGAGCTGGGCTTTGAGCCCCTCGGCGTACTCTTCGGTCATCTCCCGGCGCGCCTCGGCGATCCGCAGCTGCTCGACGGTGGCCTCCAGCTCTTCGGTCAGCTCGTCCACCTGCGCCCCGGACCGTTGGGCTTCGACCGTTGCGCCAGCCAATTCTTGACGGGCCCGCTCCCATTGCTCTCTCATGTCGGCCAGGAGCAGCAGCAGTTCGGGCAGCGTGGATGCCAGATCGGCCTCCGGCTCGGTTCCTCCGGTGGCGGTCATGGCTGAACGCGGCCGAAATGATCGTTGACCAGCTGCACGAACCGCTCGACGTCGTCGTTGACCATTGCCAGCCCGGCGACGTAGTCGGGGAAGTACCGCCCCACCTCTTGCCGGGCCTCGGGGAGGGACGCCTCCGACCAGGCCATGCCCCGGCGCAGCAGGACGTCGCTCCGGTCCCAATCCTGCGGGCCGACGAGCACCACAGGAGTACCGCACATCAGCGCTTCGTCAATCATGGTGGTCAGCCAATCACAGGTGTAGAGCACGTCGGCGGCACGCAGCACGTCGGCCAGTCGTCGCCGGTCCCACGGCCAGTGGTCGGTGATGAGCGTGGTGGCTGACCGGTCGAAGTCAGGGGGCAGCGCGCCCTTCCCGATCCAGAGCAGCCCGCCGGCACCCGGAGCATCCTTCGGAAAGAACACATCCGGGTCCACCAGGGGGAGGCTGAGGAGGGGATGGTCCCGGCTCACCTGAGTGCTGAAAGAGACCAGGAGGTCCGTGGGGCCTTCCCCCATGGCGCTGCCGGTGAACCGGCCAGGCCGGTTGAGGAGCCAGCGAACCACCCTGTCGGCCCCGAGCAGGTTGCCAGTGACGATCTCCGGGTAGATGGCCACGGCGTCTCGAAGCGAGCGACCGCGGCGCAGCGGGGTGTGCCATCCCGGCCTGGTCGCGGCTGTCCTGCCGATGGGGTGGATGAAGGCCCGATACCCGAGGACGTTCAATCGGTCACACAGCCGGTGCAACGCCACCACGCCCGCGTGAGTATCGGTGTAGTCGGGGGCGGCGATCACGAAGGTGTTCAGGGCCTGTTGCGAGGCCCCCTTGGCCGGTCTCGGCAGCCAGTCGACCTCTGTCACCGACCGGGCGAGCCCCCGCGGGGCAGATGTTGCCTCAGATGCCTCGTCGGCGTCGGTGCCTCCTTCCCCTCCCACCGACCGCCAGGTCCCGATGATCTCCTGGACGAGTGGGGCGGCCGCGGCCGGGCTCTCCCCGGTGGTCAACCTCTGGCGGAGGAGGACGGCGCCTCGACGGGTGCTGGCGGCCAGGGCGATGCCTCGGTCGCCGGGGTGGTCCAGCAGGCCCAACGCCTCCGCCTTGGTGACGACATCGGACCACCGGTGCCACAACCGCATGCCGCCGTCGGGGAGCGGCCCGCCGGTTTCGGCCGTCGGATCGATCCAGACCGGCCCCCGGACGAGCAGCTCGAGCAACGCGCAGTACCACGCCGCGCTCAGCTCCGCCGGTTCGTCGTCCGTGACCTGGTACTTGGTATCCCCGAGCGCGGTCCGGCGCACCAGGACCACCTCGCCGGACACAGGGGTAGGGTCCCCGCCGGTGAAGACGAGCGATCGGGCTAACGACCGACCGTCGACAACATTCGCCTCATCGACTGCCGGCACCCCGCTTCTGTCGACCGGGGCAACACGCCCCTGACGCCAGGCCGGGGCCGCCAGCGACAGGACGACTGCCGGGTACCGGTGGAGCGCCTCCACATGCCGGCCGACCACATCGGGCGACAACCGCTCACCGTACGCGGTGACCGCCATGGACGATCCGGGGCCGACATCCAGGGGTTTGCACCAAGGTCGGGCACTGTGGCGCCCGTTCACCGGTCGACACCCAGCCGGACGGCCACCCACTCCCCCGCCGGGTCCTCCCCGCCGGCCAGCCACCAGGCCAGGTGGGCGTGCAGGCACTTCATGCCCTGCCGGGTGCCCCCCACCCCACCCGACGGTCGCGGGCCGGGATGATCGTCAGGGATCAGGGCGTCCCGCTCGGCGGCGTACCGGGCATGGGCCTCGGCCAGCGCCGCCGGGTCGACCTCGGTTTCGGCCTGGCGGACCCCACCGACCGACTCCAGCCGGCTGACGGCCTCGCGCAGGTCTGGATCGACCAGCCAGTACCGGGTGGGCATCGGCCTGCCGTCAGCCAGGAAGGGGGCGTTGGCGATCACCGACGGGAGGCCATCGGGGCG
>CAYVPF010000321.1:0-3603 GCA_964453355.1 uncultured Acidimicrobiaceae bacterium
GTTCGGCCACTATCCCGGCCAGCTGTCCGGGGGGATGCGGCAGCGGGTGATGATCGCCATCGCCGTCGCCTGCGCCGCGAGGTTGCTGCTCGCCGACGAGCCGACCACCGGGCTGGACGTGACCGTGCAGGCCCAGATCCTGGACCTCCTGGCCGCGCTGCAGTCGGAGCGGCACATGGCCATGGTGCTGGTCTCCCACGACCTCGGGGTCGTCGCCACCCGTACCGACCACATCCTGGTCATGTACGCCGGCCAGGTGGTCGAGCAGGCCCCCACCCGGACCCTGTTCTCGGCGACCGCCATGCCGTACACCGAGGCCCTGCTGCGGTCCACGCCGCGGCTGGCCAACCCCAGCCACACCCGGCTGGCCGCCATCGACGGCCGGCCGCCGGACCTGGTGGACCGGTCGCCGGGCTGCCCGTTCGCCCCCCGGTGCCGGTACGCCCAGGACCTGTGCCGGCGCCAGGCCCCGCCGCTGGTGGCCGCCGAGACGCCGGAGCACCGGTACGCCTGCTGGTTCCCCCTGGGCGGCCGCCAGGGTCCCGACCCGAGGGGGGTGCAGGGGTGACCGACCAACCGCTGCTGTCGGTCCGAGACCTCCGGGTCGACTTCCGTCGCGGCCGCCAGACCGTGCAGGCCGTCGCCGGCGTGGACCTGGACGTCAGCCAGGGGGAGACCCTGGGCCTGGTAGGTGAGTCGGGCTGCGGCAAGTCGACGACCGGCCGGGCCATCGTGCAGGTGGAGCGGCCGACGGCCGGGTTGGTGACGTTCGACGGGCTGGACCTGACCGGCCTGCGCCGGCGAGCCCTGCGGGAGGCCCGGGTGGGCATCCAGATGATCTTCCAGGACCCGGTGTCGTCGCTGAACCCCCGGCGGCGGGTCCGCGACATCGTGGCCGAGCCGCTGGACATCTGGGACCGCGGCGCCAAAGACGACCGGCGGCAGACGGCGGAGGCCATGCTGGAAGCCGTCGGCCTGGACCCGGCGGTGGCCGGCGACCGGCGGCCCCGGGAGTTCTCCGGCGGGCAGTGCCAACGGATCAGCATCGCCCGGGCCCTCGTCATGGAGCCCCGGCTGTTGATCTGTGACGAGGTGGTCTCGGCCCTGGACGTGTCGGTGCAGGCCCAGATCCTGAACCTGCTGGAGGACCTGAAGGCCCGCTACGGCCTGACCCTGCTGTTCATCGCCCACGACCTGGCCGTGGTCAAGAACATCAGCGACCGGGTGGCCGTCATGTACCTGGGCCGGCTGTGCGAGGTGGCCCCGGCCGACGCGCTGTACCGGGCGCCGGCCCACCACTACACGGCCGCCCTGCTGCAGTCCGCCGTCGATCCCGACCCCGACGCCTCCCCCTCGGCCCCGCTGCAGGGGGAACCGCCCAGCCCCATCAACCCGCCGTCGGGTTGCCGGTTCCGGACCCGCTGCCCGCGGGCCGAGGCCCGGTGTGCCGCCGAGGTGCCGGTCCTGCGGGAGGTGGCCCCCGGCCACACCGTGGCCTGCCACTTCCCCCTGACTTCCTGAGCCCAACCGGAGGCGCCGCCCGACGACGGCGCCTCCGGTCGTGCCGGGATCAGTCCGCCAGTCCCACCACCGGGGCCACCAGCTTCAGACTGCCGGCGGAGCCCTGGAAGGCGGCGTCGCCGTAGCTGAAGATGCCGCCGTCGCTGGCGCCGAGGAAGTAGCCCTTGGCCGTCGGCGTGGCCGCTATGCCCACCACCGGCTTGTTCAGGTGCAGGCTGCCGGCCGAGCCTTGGAAGGTGGCGGTGCCGAAGGCGAAGATGCCGCCGTCACTGGCCACCTCCCAGTAGCCGGCGTCGGACGGGCCGGCGGCGATGCCGACGACCGGCTGGTTGAGGGGCTTGCCGCCCATCGAGCCGGCGAAGGTGGCGTCGCCGTAGCTGAAGATGCCGCCGTCCTTGGCCACCAGCCAATACCCGTTGCCATCCGGGGTGGGAGCGATGCCGACCACCGGCTGGTTGAGCGATTTGCCGCCCATGGAGCCGTAGAAGGTGGCGTCGCCGAAGGCGAAGACCCCGCCGTCGGCGGCCACCTCCCAGTAGCCCTTGCCGTCCAGGGTGGAGGCGATGCCGACGATGGGGCTGTTCAGGGGCTTGCCGCCCATGGAGCCGTAGAAGGTGGCGTTGCCGAAGCTGAACACCCCACCGTCGCTGGCCACCAGCCAGTAACCCCCGTTGTCCGGGGTGGCGGCGATGCCGACGACGGGTTTGTTCAGGGGCTTGCCGCCCATGGAGCCGTAGAAGCTGGCGCTGCCGTAGGTGAACACCCCGCCGTCACTGGCGGCCAGCCAGTACCCCGACGTGGCGGTGGCGGCCGGGGCCACGGTGAACACGGTGCCGTACAGCTGGGCCAGCGTCGGCGACGTGCCGCTGTTGACGGTCACCACCACACACCGTGTCGGTCCGGAGGAGGCGGACTGCTGGGAGGCCACCTGGTAGGCCTGGGCCAGCGGGTTCCACCACTGGACCACCTGGCCCGACGGCACCCCGCAGACCTGGAACTGCACCTGGGTGAACGTGCTGCCGGGGGTCACCGAGACGTCGAAGTAGGCGTCACCGATGGCAAAGCCGCCGGTCGGGTCCGACGGGTAGGCCGACACGGTCACCGTGCCGGCCCCGCCGGCCGGGCCGCTGCCACTGGCGGTCACCGTTACCGGCGTGCCTCCAGCGGCCGCCGCCGGGGCGGTCACCGGCTTGGTCGTCGCCGTCCCTGTGCTCGGGATGGTGGTGCCGGAGCTGGACGACGCTGTCGGGGCCACCTTGACCGGCACCACGGCGTTGGACGTCCCCGCTGCCCCGGTGCCGGCGTTGTTGGTGGCCGTCACCGAGAACGTGTAGCTGTCCCCGCCGATCAGGCCGGTCACCGTCGCCGAGGTGGCTGTGCCCTTGGTGACCACCGGCTGGCCCTGCCCGCCGGTGGTCTGGTCGGTGGGGGTCACCGTGTACGACGTCACCGGTGTCACCGGCTGAACCGGCGGCGTCCAGCTCACCTGGGCGGCGTCGGCCAGTGTCGACTTGGACGGGGCCAGGGCCACGACTGTGGTCGGAGCCCCCGGCACGCCCGGCACGGCCCCTGTCGGCGTGGTCCACCACGGCGTGTAGTTGACGTCGGTGGACACCGTGGTCCCAGACCCGGGGCCGACCGGTCCCGGCCCGGAGGCGGATCCCCACCAGTTTGTGGTGGCGTCCAGCAGGGCCGCGCTCGAACAGCCGCCGCCGGCCGGCGTGTACTTGCAGGCCACCCCGTACCCGTTGACCGGGGTTGGGGCCGGCTCGGCGGGCGTGAGGGCGGCGCGGACGGACGGCTCCCGGTACTGGCCGGTGACGAGGGGGCCGATGTGGTTGTCGTGCACCGTCGTCCCGGCCGTCGACCAGTCGGCCGTCGCCAACCCTGTCGCCGTGGCCGGGGTCGTTGTTGTCGGCCAGGCCGGCTGGCCATAATCGGGGGGTGTGCCGCCGTAGCGCAGCGGGTCGACCCCGGCGTAGACGTCGTTGACGAACCCGCAGATGGTGTTGCCGGTCACCGCCGTTGTCGCCCCGTCAGTCACCAGGACCCCGTCGATCGGCTTGCCGGTGTTCCCCCGCT
>CAYVPF010000322.1:0-3576 GCA_964453355.1 uncultured Acidimicrobiaceae bacterium
CGGATGACGAGACGGTCGGACACAGACGGAGGATACCGGTCAATCGCGGCCGTCGATGCGGGCACCATCGACCCAGGCTAGTCGAACAGGTGTTCGCTTTCGGCGGATGGCGGCGCCGTCAGCCGTCAGCCGTCACCCGGCGACGAAGGCCAGGTACATGTCCTTCATGGTGAAGAAGCTGGGCAGGTCGTCGGCGCTGATCTCGATGGGCCGACCGAGGACGTCCTCCAGGTAGGTGAGGGTCTCGATCAGACCGAACGAGTCCAGGTAGCCGGCGTCCCACAGCTGGGTGGACGGCTCGATGTCGTCCGCGGGCAGGTCCGGGCGGCGCTCGGCCAAGAAGGCCCGGAGGCCGTCGTAGAAGTCGGCTTCCGTCATGATCAGCGCCCGGGACCGCCGGTCAGGACCACCAGGACCCCTTCGGACTCCCGCAGGTCCCCCTGCTCCCACATCCGGTACACGCTGGCCAGGGCCACGGCGGCGGAGTCGCCCAGGGGCACCTCGTGGCTGTGCCGCTGGAGGGCGGCGGCGATCTCGGACGAGGTGACGTCGACGAAGCCACCGTCGGACTGCCGGACGGCCCGGGCCACGTAGTCGAAGCTGGCGAACGGGTCGCCGAGGAGGATGGCCCCGGCCAGGCCGCCGGGGAACAGCTCCGGCAGCTTGACGGTCTCGCCGCCGTTCAGGGCCGACCGGTAGGCCTTGACCATCGGCGAGCAGCTGGTCTGCTGGGCGCAGAACAGCCGCGGGCCGCTGCCCCAGGCGGCGACGGCCGCGCTCTGCTCCACGGCCCGGGCGGCGGCCACGATGCCGAGGCCGCTGGCCACGGCCTGCACCACGGTGTCGATGCGGCCGCCCATCCGGTGGACGTCGTCGAACGCCTCCAGGTAGGCCAGCTTGGCCCCCTCGCGGCGGCCCAGGTTGAAGAACCCACCCTCCGGGGTCTCCCCCGGGGCCACCTCCGCCTTGGACTGGTGGCCGGCGGCCACGTAGTCGCCGTCCACCCGGACCACCTCCATGGCCGGCGTCGGCGGGCCCAGCTGGGCGGCGGGGACGTCCTCGGACACGTACACCCGGGCGGTCAGCTCCGGGTAGTACTGCAACCCCCAGGCGTAGGCGGCGGCGGTGTTGCCGGTGGAGCTGAACACGAACCGCTCCACCCCGCGCTCGATCATCAGCGGCAGCGACACGGCGATGAGCCGGTCCTTGGTGGACCCGGTCGGCAGCACCCCTTCGACCTTGGCGTAGATCGGCACCCCGTCCAGCTCGGCCAGCAGGATGGTGGGGGTCGGCGGGATCTCGATCCGGCAGGTCGCCGGGTCCGGGATGGGCAGCAGGTCCCAGTAGGTGACCAGGGCGTCGGTGTCCCCGGGCTGCAGCACCGCCTCGGTGGCCGGGTACACCGGCTCGACCAGGCCGCCACAGGCCAGGCACTTGCCGGACAAGTCCTGGTCCCCCGAGCCGCAGTCCACGCAGACGAGGTCCACCGGCGGCCGCCGGACCCCCACGCCCCCCGACGACGAGCTCACCGTGCTCATTGCGCACCTCCGGTGCTGGCGCTCATCACGAACCTCCGGTCTCCACCTGGGCCCGGGTGGCCTCGGGGTCCCACTTGCCGTGGGCGTTGACCACCAGCTCCGGCACCACCCACACCCGCTCCGGCACCGCCGCCGCCGGCAGGTTGGCCCGCAGGTGCTCCAGCACCCGGCTGATCAGATCGCCGTCGTCGTCGCCGTTGGGGTCGGCCACGACGAACAGCTCCAACCCCCCCAGGCCGACCTTGCGGACGGTGACCGCGGCGTGGGCCACCCCGGCGACGGCGGTCACCAGGTCGTGGACCTCCTGGATCTCGATCCGGTGGCCGCGCACCTTCACCTGCTCGTCCAGCCGGCCCAGGCACTCGACCAGGCCGTCCCGCAGGACCGCCCGGTCACCGGTCCGGTAGGCCGGCCCGGACCGGCCGTCGGCCAGGAACGACTCGTCGACGAACCGGGCCCGGTCGGTGCCGCTGCCGCCCAGGTACCCGTTGGCCACGCAGTCGCCGGCCAGCACCAGCTCGCCCTCCTGGCCGGCCGGCACCGGCCGCAGGTCCGGGTCGGCGACGTAGGCCCGGGAGTTCCACACCGGCGTGCCCACCGGCACGGCCCCCTCGTCCAGCACCGTGGCGCTGTCGAACTGGTAGGCGGTGCACCCCACCGTGGCTTCGGTCGGCCCGTAGTGGTTGAGCAGCCGCACCCCCTGGATGCGGTCGCCGAGGCCGGACACCAGCCCGGCGTCCAGCCGCTCGCCGCCGAACATCAGCGTGCGGGTCACCGACCGGTAGTCGGGCCGGGCGATCCGCTCGAACAGCCGCACGTGCGACGGGGTGATCTTGATGAAGGCGAACGGCCGCTCCCGGGGGGCCAGCCACGGCCGCGGGTCCCAGCTGTCCGGGATCAGCTGCACCGATCCGCCGGCCCACAGCGGCAGCCACAGGCAGGTGACCGCGTGGTCGAACCCCAGGCTGGCGAAACAGGGGGTGGCGTCGTCGGGCTGGAAATCGGTCAGCTGCCGGGCCCAGCCCAGGTAGTTGAGCAGCGACCGGTGGTTGACCAGCACCCCCTTCGGCAGGCCGGTGGACCCGGTGGTGAACACCGTGTAGGCCACGTCGCCCGGGGTGGCCACCGAGGTGGCCACCGGCGTCGACCGGGCGCCGGCGTGCAGGTCCACCGTCGGCACCCCGCGGGGCAGGCTGCCGGCCAGCGCCCGGGGATCGGCACAGACGATCACCCGCGGGTCGGCCACCTCCAGGATCCGTCGCACCCGGTTGGCCGGGTAGGTGGGGTCGATGGGGGTGTACGCCGCCCCGAGCACCATGGCGGCCAGCATGGCGGCCACCACCGGGCCCGTCCGGGTGGCCCAGATGGCCACCTGGTCGCCGGGACCGACGCCGGCCTCCCGCAGGGCCCCGGCCAGCTTGGTGGCGTCGTCCCACAGCTCGGCGTAGGTCTGCGACGGCCCGTCCCCGTCGTGCAGCGCCGGCCGGTCCGGGTGGTGGCGGGCGTGGTCGGCCACGGCGTCGACGACGGTGCCGCGGGGGAGGTCGACGGCGTCCCCGGACAGGACGCTCGGGGCCTCGTCGCCCTCGGCGTTCGACTCGGTGTCTTCGACGTTGGTGGTGGTCATGCGATCCCCTGGTCGGCTCGGCCACCAGGATAGGCCCACCCGGGGGGCTGTCGAGCGTCCCCCGGTCGTCGGTGACGCCCACGTGCCGACGGCCATGACATGGGGAAATGGGAAACCGGATTATCCGGTCGGGGCGTTCCCGGCGCCGGTCAGGACGACCTTGGCGTTCAGGCCGGCGTCGACCACCTGGATGTGCCCGTGGACCCACCGGGCCTTGTCGCTGAGCAGCCACAGCACCGCCGGGGTGGTCCCCTCCTCCGGCTTGATCGCCCCGGCCCCCAGCAGGTCGAGGCCGGCCATCTGGTCGATCAGGTCGGCCCGGCGGAACCCGTTGGCCTCGGCGGAGGCGTCGATCATCGGGGTGTTGTGGCCGCCGGGGACAAGCATGTTGACCCGCACCCCGTACGGTCC
>CAYVPF010000323.1:0-3561 GCA_964453355.1 uncultured Acidimicrobiaceae bacterium
TCGACACCATCTTCGGGATCGGCACGGTGACGGCCGACCGGCTGAAGGCCGCCGGCATGTCCTCGGTACGCCACCTGACCGACCTCGACCGGTACCGGGAAGCGGCGCTCGAGGTCGTGGCCGAGCACGACGACCCCGACGTCAACCCCCTGTGCCGCCGGTTCACGAGGCGGCTGGGGGAGCGGGGCCACCTGCTCAGCGCCTTGGCCTGCGCCCTGGTCGGGCTGGACGACATCGCCTTCTTCGACCTTGAGACCATGGGGCTGTGGAACAACGTGGTCTTCCTGGCCGGCATCGGCCGGATCCGGGACGGCCAGTTCGTGGTCGACCAGTACCTGGCCCCGGGCTTCGCCGGCGAGGCGGCGGTGGTCGCCCTGGCCACGGCGGCCCTGGCCGAGGCCAAGGTGGTGGTCACCTACAACGGGCGGACGGCCGACGTGCCGTGGCTCCGCAGCCGGGCCTTCTACTACGGCACCGGCGCCGTGCCGGAGCTCACCCACGTGGACCTCGTCTACGGCACCCGGGGTCGGTTCGTCCGCCAGGAGCAACGGCTGCCCAACGCCCAGCTCACCGTGGTGTCCGAAGAGCTGCTCGGCCTGCCCCGGCCCGAGCTCGACCTCGACAGTGCCCTGATCCCGGCCGTGTACGAGCGGTTCGCCAAGCACCCGGAGCGCCGGCAGGGGATGCTGGTGCCCATCCTCGACCACAACCGGGCCGACCTCGAGGCCCTGGTGCTGCTCCTGGAGCTGCTCTGTGCCGAGGCCCTCCTGGTGGGGTGAACGGTGGTGGGGTGAGCGGCGGTGGGGTGACCGACGGCCCTGACGCCCTCCTGGCCGCCCTGCGCAGCCGGCGCGCCTACCGGGACCAGATCGTCCACGTCGAGCGGGTCCCGGGCCGGCCGGCCCGCCACCGGGCGACGGCTGCGCCCCTCCCGCCGGCCGCCCAGCGGTACCTGGACCGGCGGGGCATCGAGCTGTACCGCCACCAGGCCCTGGCGGTGGACGCCTGGCGGGCCGGCCACGACGTGCTGCTGGCCACCCGGACGGCGTCGGGCAAGAGCCTGGCCTTCGACCTGGCCATGGCCGAGGCCCTGCAGGCCGACCCCAACGCCACCGCCCTCTACCTGTTCCCGACCAAGGCCCTGGCCCGCGACCAGCTGGCGCACCTGGCGGTCTTCGACCGGGAGCTCGGCCTGGGCGCCCGCCCCATGGCCTACGACGGCGACACCCCTCAGGACCAGCGGGCCCGGGCCCGCAGCACGGCCCGGCTGATCTGCACCAACCCGTACGGGCTCCACGAGTACCTGCCCCAGAACCGGAGCCTGGCCAAGTTCCTCTCCGGGCTGGCCATCGTGGTGGTCGACGAGGCCCACCACTACCGCGGGCTGTTCGGCACCCACGTCGCCCTGGTGCTGCGCCGCCTGCAGCGGATCTGCGCCCGGTTGGGCGCCACGCCGCGCTTCGTGCTGGCGTCGGGAACGATCGCCAACCCGGGCGAGCACGGTGCGGCCCTGATCGGCCGGCCGGTTGCCGTGGTGGACGACGACGGGGCCGAGGTGGGCCAGCGGGTGGTGGCCCTGTGGGACTCCCTGGCCGATCCCAACCTTTCGGCCATCACCCAGGCGGCCGGCGTCGTGGCCACCTTGGCCCGCCGGCACTGCCGCACCCTCTGCTTCACCGGGTCGCGGCTCGGCGTCGAGCTGGTCGGGGCGATGGCGGCCGACCGGGCCCCCGAAGCGGCCATCAGCCCGTACCGGGCCGGCTTCACCCCGGCCGAGCGCCGGGAGATCGAACAGCAGCTGCGGGACGGCCAGCTCGACGCCGTCGTCAGCACCAACGCCCTGGAGCTGGGCATCGACATCGGCGGCCTCGACGCCGTGGTGCTCACCGGCTACCCCGGCACGGTCGCCTCCACCTGGCAGCAGATCGGCCGGGCCGGCCGGGGTGGCCAGGACTCCCTGGCCGTCCTGGTGGCCGGCGACGACGCACTGGACCAGTACTTCGTCCGCCGGCCCGAGATCCTGTTCAGGGCGCCGGTGGAGCGGGCGGCCACCTCCCTCGACAACCCCAACATCCTGACCGGCCAGGTGCTCTGTGCCGCCGCCGAGCTCCCCCTGGGCCCCGACGACCCCGGGCTGTTCGGACCCGGGTACGCCGCTTCGGTGGCCGACCTCGAGGGCGAGGGCCTGATCAGCCGGGCCCCGGCCGGGTTGATCTTTGCCGGCGGGTTCCGGGCGGCTGGCGTGGTGCGCCTGGACGGCCGGGCCGACGACGCCGTCGAGGTCCGGGTCGACGGCGAGGTCCTCGAAGTCCTGGAGCGCTGGCGGGCCATGCGGAGCGCCCACGAAGGGGCCATCCTCATCCACCGGGGCCAGCGCTTCCGGATCCGGGGCCTGGACCTCGACGGCGGCCGGGCCGAGGCCGAGCTGGTGGCCGGCCACGACCACACCGAGTCGGTGGCGGCCCGGGACTACCGGCTGGCCGAGCCCGACCAGGTCCGGCGGGCCGGGGACTGGGAGCTCCGGCTCGGTGACGCCTGGATCCGCCAGCAGGTGACGGCCTACAAGCGCCACGACCACGGCCAGGTGGTGGCCACCGTGCCCCTGGACCTGCCACCGGTCGACCTGCAGACCCGGGCCGTGTCCATGTCGGTCGGCGCGGACCGCCTGGCGGAGATCCTCTCGGGCCGGGGAGCGCCGGGATCCCTGCACGCGGCCGAGCACGGCCTGATCCACGCCATGCCGCTGCTGGCCATGTGCGACCGCAACGACGCCGGCGGGATCTCGACGGTGCTCGACGCGGCGACCGGCGACCCGCTCATGCTCCTCTACGACGGACATGCGGGTGGGGCCGGGATCGCCGAACTGGCCTTCGACCGGTTTGCGGACCTCGCCGGGATCACCCTGTCGATGGTGGAGAGCTGCGACTGCGAGCTCGGCTGTCCCCGGTGCGTCTACGACCGCAACTGCGGGAACGGGAACCGGCCCATGAACCGGCCGGGGGCGGTGGCGGTGCTGGGGTCGCTCTTGTGAGCGGCGCGGCAGGTCGGGGGCACGGGCCGCCGCGGGTCGGGTTCGCTGGTCCCTCGAGCGGGCCCTTGTTGATGTCCTTTCGAGGCACTGGCGCGAGAAAATGAGCGGATATGCTCATCTTTTGGTGCCAGTGCGACGCCAGAAAATGTTGGTCGGCCGCCACTCGGCCGCCACTCGGCCGGCCCCGGCCCGGCCCTCGCCCAGGAACCGGAGGGCGACAGTCGACGGGAGTGACGGGCCAACGGAGTTTTTTGACGGCAACTTCACCAGCTATGTAGCGTCCCGGCGGGAAGCCAGTCAGCTCTTGCGGTCTCGAAACTTTCGGGCAATCGAAGGCTGCCGAACGATGGGGGATCGACCTATGGCGCGACGGGTAGGCGGGCAGCGGCGGACGTGGGCGTGGCGGACGTTGGCCTCAGTGGCCGCGATGGGAATAGGGGCCGCCGGTCTTGCGGTGTTGGCTCCCTCGGCTGGCGCAGCGGCGGTCCACCCGGCGGCCCACAGCGCCGATCTTGCGGGGGCCGCTCTCC
>CAYVPF010000324.1:0-3542 GCA_964453355.1 uncultured Acidimicrobiaceae bacterium
TGCCCACCCCGGGCTCGCCGATGAGCACCGGGTTGTTCTTGGTCCGCCGCGACAGCACCTGGATGACCCGGCGGATCTCCTCGTCCCGGCCGATGACCGGGTCGAGCTTGCCCTGCCGGGACAGCTCCGTCAGGTCCCGGCCGTACTTCTCCAGGGCCTGGAACGTCTGCTCCGGGTCCGCCGACGTCACCCGGTGGCTCCCTCTGACGTCCCGCAGGGCGGCCAGCAGGTCGTCGCGGGGGACTCCCAACTCGTCGGCCCAGGCCAACAGCAGGTGCTCAACCGACAGGTAGTCGTCACCCATGTCCCGGCGGAGGCCGTCGGCGGTCTCCAGCCCGTCCCGGGCGTCCCGCGACAAGGTCGGCTCGGAGCCCCCGACGGCCCGGGGCAGCCGGGACAGCTGCTCGCCCAGGCGGCGCTGCACCTCGGTCGGCTCCACCCCCAGCCGGGCCAGTAGGGGGCCGGCGATGTTGTCGGGCTGGGCCAGCACCGAGGCCAGCAGGTGGGCCGGGGTGATCTCGGCGTGGTTGGCCGCCGCGGCCTGCTGTGAGGCGGCCTGGAAGGCCTCCCGGGTCTTGTTCGTCCAGTGCTCTGGGTCCAGGGCCATGCTGCTCGTCGCTCTCTTTATCGCTCTCCGCCCTTAGGGAATGGGCTCTTCGGCGTCCGGTAGTAGGGGATGGGGGACTGATTGAGGGGGACCAGGTCCCGCCGGTACAGGCGGTGGGTCTGCTCCACCGCCGCCCGGGCCTCGTCCCGGGCTTGATCCAGCTCGGTCCGCAGCCGGGCCACCTCGGCCTCCAAGGCCATGACCTGGCGGACGCCCTCCAAGTTCAGCCCGGCCGCCGTCAGGTCCTGGATGCGCCGGAGCCGGTCCAGGTCCTGCTCGGAGAACCGGCGGCTCCCGCCGCTGGTCCGGGACGGGTCCAGCAGGCCCTTGCGCTCGTACAGCCGCAGGGTCTGCGGGTGTACCCCGGCCAGCTCGGCGGCCACCGAGATGACGTAGACCGCCCGGGACCCGTCGTTGCGCATGGCGACCATCACCCGGCCCCGTTCCCGGAGCTGGCGGCTTCCGGCTCGGGCGCCCCAGGCTGGGACGTTTCGGCCTCGGGCGTGGGCTCGAAGGCGGCCGCCAGTCGCTCGAGGGCCGTCCGCTGGTCGTCGGTCAGCTCCTTCGGCACCGACACGTCCACCCGCACCAGCAGGTCGCCGGCCTTGGTCCCGTTGCGGCCGCCGCCGGCCGGGACCCCGCGGCCCCGGACCCGCAGCTGGGTGCCCGGCTGGGTGCCCGGCGGCACCCGCAGGGTCACCGGGTCGTCCAGGGTGGGCACCGTCACCGTGGTGCCGAGAGCCGCTTCGGGGAAGGTGACCGGCACCGACAGGGTCAGGTTGCGGCCGCGGCGGCCGAAGGTGGCGTCCTTGCCCACCCGCACCACCACGTACAGGTCCCCGGCCGGCGCCATGCCCTGCCCCGGGGCCCCCCGGCCCTTGACCCGGATCCGCTGGCCGTCCTCCACCCCGGCCGGGATCCGGACCTTGACGGTGCGGTTGCGCCGCTCGGTGCCGGTGCCGTGGCAGGTGGGGCAGGGGGTGTCCACGAGGGTGCCCCGACCGTTGCACTTGGGACAGACGGTGCTGAGGGAGAACAGGCCCTGGTTGTCGTCCAGGGTGCCGCGGCCGTTGCAGCGGTCGCAGGTGTGGCTGCCCGTGCCCGGAGCGGCGCCGGTGCCGTTGCAGGTGTGGCAGCGGGCGTCTTCTTGGAGGTTGACCGAGGTGGTCGCCCCACGGACGGCGTCGGAGAAGGACAGGTGCAGCTCGGTCTCCATGTCGGCCCCGCGCTGGGGCGCCCGGGCCCGACGCCGGTTGCCCCGGCCGCCGCCGAACAAGCCACCGAACAGGTCGCCCAGGTCCCCGGCGTCCTCCATCCGGAAGGTGCCGCCGGCACCCGGCGTGCCGCCACCGAAACCGCCGGGCGCGCCGAAACCGCCAGCCATGGGGCCGAGGCGGCGAACCTCGTCGTACTCCTTGCGCTGGTCGGCGTCCCCGAGCACGTCGTAGGCGGCGGCGATCTCCTTGAACCGGTCCTCCGACCCCGGGTTCGCGTCCGGGTGGTACTGCTTGGCCAGCTTCCGGTAAGCCTTGGTGATCTCCTTGTCGGTGGCCGTCGACGACACGCCGAGGACCTGGTAGTAGTCCTTCTCGAACCACTCTCGCTGCGGTGCCATGGCCCCCCCCCGTCAGCCCCGGACGCGGACCATCGCCGGGCGCAGCACCTGGCCCCGCCAGCGGTAGCCGGACCGCAGCACCCCGTCGACGGTCACGCCGCCATCCCCGCCGGCACCCGCCTCGCCTTCGTCTGCCGGTGCGTGGGCGACGGCGTCGTGGACGACCGGGTCGAAGTCGACCCCGACCTCGTCCACCCGCTCCAACCCTTCCTTGGCCAGGGCGTCCAGCAGCTGCTCCCGGGCCTGCACCAGGGCGCGGGCCTCCTCGGACACGGCGGCACCCTCTCCGGGGCCCTCCACCCGAGCCAGGTGGGTGTAGGCCAGGTCCAGGTTGTCCAGCACCGGCAACAGCTTGGTCACCAGGGCGCCGGCGGCCCGGGCCGTCTGCTCCTCTTGCTGCCGGAGCACCCGCTTGCGGTAGTTGTCGAACTCGGCCTTCATCCGCTGCAGGTCCGCCAGGTACTCGTCCCGCTCGGCGGCCAGCGCGGCAATGTCACTAGGGACGGGGTCGGTCAGCACGGTGCCGCCGCCGGGTTCCGACGTGGCGGCCGGCTCCGCCGGACCACCGGGCTCATCCGAAACCGCGGCAAACGGATTGGGGGTGGACGCCGGACCCCCATCCTCCGACGGGGTGGTTTCCGACGGCGGTTCCGGCGACACCTCCTCCGGACGACCGAACGGGTCCGTCACTGCTCGTCCACGATCTCGGCGTCGACCACCTCGTCCTCGGAGGGCTCGTCGGTGGACCCGCCGGTCGGGCCGTCAGTGGGGGCCGACGACTGCGCCTGGGACGCCTGCTCGTACAGGCGCTGCGAGAACCCCTGGCTGGCCGTCACCAACTTCTCGGTGGCCGTCTTGATGGCCTCGATGTCGGTGCCGGACAGGGCGTCCTTCACGCCCTGCAGGGCGGTCGTGACGTCCTCCTTCTCGGACCCCTCGAACTTGTCGCCCTGGTCCCGCAGCAACTTCTCGGTCTGGTACACCAGGGTGTCGGCGGTGTTGCGGACCTCGGCCTCCTCCCGCCGGCGACGGTCGTCCTCGGCGTGGGCCTCGGCGTCCCGGACCATCTGCGCGATGTCGTCCTTGGCCAGCGACGACTGTCCGGTGATGGTCATGGACTGGGTCTTGCCCGTGGCCTTGTCCTGGGCCGACACGTGCACGATCCCGTTGGCGTCGATGTCGAAGGTGACCTCGATCTGCGGGATCCCGCGAGGGGCCGGCGGCAGGTCCACCAGCTGGAACTTGCCCAGGGTCTTGTTGTAGCTGGCCATCTCCCGCTCGCCCTGGAGGACGTGGATCTCCACCGACGGCTGGTTGTCC
>CAYVPF010000325.1:0-3529 GCA_964453355.1 uncultured Acidimicrobiaceae bacterium
CAGGCCCCGTGACCTACGACGTGACCCGGGAGCAGCTGGCCGACCTGCTGGCCGACCAGCCCGGCTACCGGGCCGGCCAGGTCTGGGACGGGCTGCACCGCCGGGCCCTGCGACCGGCCGAGATGACCGACCTGCCGGCGGCCCTGCGCGACCGGCTGGAGGCGGCCCTGCCGCCGGCCCTGGTCGAGGTCACCCGGCAGCTGGCCGACGACGGGGACACCGTCAAGTGGCTGTGGTCGCTGGCCGACGGGACCCGGGTGGAGTCGGTGCTGATGGCCTACCCCGACCGGGTGACCGTCTGCGTGTCCACCCAGGCCGGTTGCGCCATGGCCTGCAGCTTCTGCGCCACCGGCCAGGCCGGGTTCCGCCGGCACCTGACCGCCGGGGAGATCGTCGAGCAGGTGGTGGTGGCCGTCCGGGCCGCCCGGCCCCGGCGGCTGTCCCGGGTGGTGTTCATGGGCATGGGCGAGCCGCTGGCCAACTACGACCGCACCTGGGCGGCCGTCCGCCGCCTGCACGACGACCTGGGGCTGTCCGCCCGGCACCTGACCCTGTCCACCGTCGGCCTGATTCCCGGCATCCGCCGGCTGGCCGCCGAGCCGTTGCCCGTCAACCTGGCGGTGTCCCTGCACGCCGCCAACGACGACCTCCGGAACCAGCTGGTGCCCATCAACAAGCGGTACCCGCTGGCCGACCTGGCCCGGGCCTGCGGCGACTACACCGACGCCACCGGGCGCCGGCTGTCGTTCGAGTGGGCCCTCATCGACGGCGTCAACGACCGCGACGTCGACGTCGACGAACTGGCCGCCTTCGCCCGCCCGCTCCGGGCCCACGTCAACCTGATCCCCCTCAACCCCACCCCGGGCTACCCGGTGCGCGGCACCCCTCGCCCCCGGGTCCGGGCGTTCCGGGACCGGCTGGCCGCCGCCGGGGTCAACACCACCATCCGGGCCACCCGGGGGGTGGAGATCGACGCCGCCTGCGGCCAGCTGGCCGCACCGCCCGGGCGGGTGACCCTCAGCCGATCCGGCGGGCCGCCGTCGCCACCAGCTGCTTCGCCAGGGCGGTCGGGAAGCCGCCGTTGAGGGAGGTCAGCGTGACCGTGGCCTGCTCCTTGCCCTGGCTGACCACCACCACGTCGACGACGGTGGTGATGCTGACCCCGCTGCCCTCGACCGGGAGGGTCAGGGTGACGGCGGTGGAGGCGGTGCCGTAGCGGGGGAAGGGGAGCCGGGCGACGGTGAGGGCGCCGGTCGACACGCTGCTGCTGCTGGTCGTCGTGGCCAGGGCCTTGGCCAGGTAGGCGGTCAGGCAACCGGGGGCCTTCGGATTGGCCAGGGCCGACGTGTCGGCCCGGGAGGCGGCGGCGGTGGGCAAGACCGCCACCTGCTCTGTCACCGACAGGTTCTTGGTGGTCTGGTCGAACTGCGGGCTTGTGGCCTGAGGCGGGTTGGCGACGAGGGTCTTCACCGGCACCCCGATGCAGGTGGCGATCTCCCGGGCCCCCACTTCGTTCTTCTGGTCCGTCGATGTGCTCGGCGACGACGTCCAACCGGTCGGGAAGTCGGAGAGCCGGAGCAGGCCCTTCTTGGCCTGGGCCACGGCCGCCGAATGGCCGGTGGCGGCCCCGGCCGCCGGGGCGATCCCGGCGATTGCGGCGATTGCGGCGATCCCGGTGAGGCCGAGAGCGGCGGCGGCGACGGCCGCGGTGGCGCTGGCCATCCGGTAGACGGCCATCCGGTGGGCGGGCAGTGCGGTAGGCGGAGACGGCAGGCTGGCCATGGCGAAGCAGGCTAGAGGACCGCGGGGTCGCCGGAAAGGTCGACCGGGGCCCGGAAAGCACCGGAAAGGTAGGGGATCCTGTTGCCCCGCTCCGGCCCGCCCGCTAGCATTAGCACTCGGAAGGTTCGAGTGCTAATGAATGCCGCTAATGAATGCCAAGGAGGCCCGTTCCGATGAAGTTGCACCCGCTCGATGACCGGATCGTCGTCCGGCCCGGCGAGTCCGAGGAGACCACCGCGTCCGGCCTGGTGATCCCCGACACCGCCAAGGAGAAGCCGCAGCAGGGTGAGGTCCTGGCCGTCGGCCCGGGCCGCCGTGCCGAGAACACCGGTGAGCTGATCCCCCTGGACGTGGCGGTCGGCGACACCGTCGTCTACTCCAAGTACGGCGGCACCGAGATCACCAGCGACGGCGAGGACCTGCTGATCCTGTCCGGCCGCGACGTACTGGCCAAGGTCGACAAGTAGTCCCGGGCCGCTGATCCCGGGCCGCCATCCGGCGGCCGCCAGGATCACGGCCAGCGCAGTACCCACGAGCAGTTCCGGGCCGGCGGGCCGGGCCCTTTGTCCGCCCGCCGGCCGACTGCGTCATCGCACGCCCGGAAGGGCAGGAGAACAGACCCGCAAGGGCTGGACAGACAGAGAGGAATGGCGTCACCGATGCCGAAGATCCTGAAGTTCGACGAGGCCGCCCGGCGCGGGCTTGAGGCCGGCGTCAACAAGCTGGCCGACGCCGTCAAGGTCACCCTCGGCCCCAAAGGCCGGAACGTGGTCATCGAGAAGAAGTTCGGTGCCCCCACCATCACCAACGACGGCGTGTCCATCGCCCGTGAGGTGGAGCTGGAGGACCCCTTCGAGAACATGGGCGCCCAGCTGGTGAAGGAGGTGGCCACCAAGACCAACGACGTGGCCGGCGACGGCACCACCACCGCCACCGTGCTGGCCCAGGCCCTCATCACTGAAGGCCTGCGCAACGTGGCCGCCGGGGCCAGCCCGACCGGCCTGAAGCGGGGCATCGACAAGGCCGTCAAGGCCGCCGTTGCGTCCATTGCCAAGCAGTCCAAGGAGATCGGCGGCAAGACCGAGATCGCCCAGGTCGCTTCCATCTCGGCCGCCGACCCCGCCATCGGCGAGGTCCTGGCCGACGCCATCGACAAGGTCGGCAAGGACGGCACCGTGACCGTCGAGGAGTCCAACACCTTCGGCATCGAGCTGGAGCTGACCGAGGGCATGCAGTTCGACAAGGGCTACCTGTCCCCGTACTTCGTGACCGACGCCGAGCGCCAGGAGGCCGTCCTCGACGAGCCCCTGATCCTCTTCTACAACGGCAAGGTCAGCTCGGTGCACGACCTGGTACCGGTGCTCGAGAAGGTCATGCAGACCGGCAAGCCGCTGCTGATCATCGCCGAGGACGTGGAGGGCGAGGCCCTGGCCACCCTGGTGGTCAACAAGATCCGTGGCACCTTCACCTCGGTGGCCGTCAAGGCGCCGGGCTTCGGTGAGCGCCGCAAGGCCATGCTGCAGGACATGGCCGTGCTGACCGGTGGCCAGGTCATCAGCGAGGAGATCGGCCTCAAGCTGGACACCGCCACCCTGGACCTGCTGGGCCGGGCCCGCCGGATCATCGTCACCAAGGACGACACCACCGTCGTCGAGGGCGCCGGATCCGAAGACGAGGTCAAGGGACGGATCGCCCAGATCAAGCGGGAGATTGACGACACCGACTCGGACTGGGACCGCGAGAAGCT
>CAYVPF010000326.1:0-3454 GCA_964453355.1 uncultured Acidimicrobiaceae bacterium
GGACGCCTCGTAGTACCCCTGGGTGCCGTCGCCGGTCAGGGTGGCGACCGGCGGGTCGGCGCTCTGGTCGTTGAAGGTGATGGTGCCGGACCGCGGGCCGGCGGCCCCGGGGGTGAAGAGGACCCCGATCGCGCACGTCTGGCCGGGCGGCACTGTGAAACCGTCGGCGGTGACTGTGATCACTGTCGCTGTCACTGTTGTTGTGCCGCACAGGGCGAAGGCGCGGAAGTCGCCGGGGTCGGGACCGCCGATGGTGGCGTTGGTCACGTGGTCGGTGACCGATCCCTGGTTGGCCAGTGTCAGGACATCGAAGCCCGCCTTGCCGACCGGGGTGTTGCCGAAGTCGTACTGAGCGGGGGTGACGGTCAGCACCGGCGTGGTGGCCCCGGCGGTGCCGCCGGTGAGGCCGACCCCGACGGCTGAGGCCAGCAGGGCCCCGACGGCCATGGCCACCTTGCCCATACGCACTGCGACTACGCCCATGGTTCGCCCCTCCGCGCCGATGAATGGTCCCGCCATTATGGAAGAACGTCGCCCCCATCACGCCAATCCGGTGGTGTCGTAGCTGGGCCGCCCTGATCGTCCTCCGGCCCTGTGCCCGATCCCGGTTCCGTGGGGGCGTCGGCCTCGGTGTCGACCATGGAGGCGTAGACGGCCAGGAGGGCGGCTTTCTGGGGGGTGGTGAGCCGGGGGTCCCGGCGGATGGCCCGTTCCACGGTGGCCTCGGCCGGCTGGTCGGCGTCAATGTCGATGTCGGCGGCGTAGGCCAAAAGGTCGTTGGCCGACAGGTCCAGGGCGTCGGCCAGGGACTTGATGACGGCCACCGACGGCTGGTGGAGGCCCCGCTCGATCTGGCTGAGGTACGGGTTGGAGATCCTGGTGAGGGCGGCCAGCTGCCGGAGGCTGAGGTTGGCCAGCTGCCGCTGGCTCCGCAGGTAGGTGCCGAACGCATCCCACGGTCCGCCTGCGGCGTCGGTCACGGATGGACTCTACGGCCAGGATCCAGGCGGCGAGGATTCACGGGGCAGAAACCAACGGGCCCGGCAAACCCTGCACAGTGTGTAGGTGACCGTGCGAAAGTGGCTGTCGTCCGCCCGCCAGGGCCGAGGGGTGGACGCTCGGGGTCTCTTGGGGCGGGTGGACCCGTTGGGGCTGGCCGGGGCATTGGCCCAGGTCGGCGCCCGGACGGCCACGAACAAGCTGCCGGGCCGGGCCTTGGATCTCGGCGTCGAGCTGGCCAAGATCACCGTCGGGAAGTCCTCGGTCGCCCCGGATCCGAAGGACTGGCGGTTCAAGAACCGGGCCTGGGCGGAGAACCCGGCCTTCCATCGGTTGTGCCAGGGCTACCTGGCCTGGTCGCGGTCGATGATGGACCTGGTGGACGACGCCGACCTGGACTGGCGGACCGAGCTGCGGGCCAGGCTGGCAACCGACCTGCTGACGTCGGCGCTGGCGCCCACCAACCTGCCGCTGGTGAACCCGGACTCGTTCGAACGGGCCTACGAGACGGGTGGCCGGAGCGTGGTGAAGGGCCTCGGGAACGTGTCCCGGGACGTGCGGACCAACCGCGGGTTCCCCCGGTCGGTCGACGCCGACGCCTTCGCCGTCGGCCGGAACCTGGCCGTGACCTCGGGGGCGGTGGTGTTCCGCAACGAGGTCTGCGAGCTGTTGCAGTACACGCCGGTGACCGAGACGGTGGGCAGCCTCCCGCTGGTGTTGGTGCCGCCGCAGGTCAACAAGTACTACTTCATGGACCTGGCCCCGGGGCGGAGCTACGTCGAGTTCTGTGTCCGGCAGGGGTTCATGATGTTCGCGGTCAGCTGGCGCAATCCCACCGAGGAGCACCGGGAGTGGGGGATCGACGCCTACGTGGACGCCGTGCACGAGGCGGTGGCCGCGGCCTGCCAGATCGCCGGTACCGAGCAGGCGAACACGGTGTCGTTGTGCGCCGGTGGCATCACCACGGCCGCCATGCTGGGCCACCTGGCGGCCTCGGGGGACCGGCTGGTGAACTGCGCCACCTTTGCCGTCACCCTGCTGGAATTCTCGATGCCGACCATGGTCGGCATGTTCGGCACCCCGCAGATCAGCCGGAACGCCCTGCGGGCCTCGGAGCGGGGCGGGGTGCTGCCCGGTGGGAACGCCACCACGCTGTTCTCCCTCCTCCGCCCCAACGACCTGATCTGGAACTACTGGGTCCGGAACAACCTGATGGGGGAGGACCCGCCGGCCTTCGACATCCTGGCCTGGAATGCCGACGCCACCAGGCTGCCGGCGGCCCTGCACGCCGACTTCATGGACATGGTGCTGCGGAACTCCCTGGCCAGCGGCCAGTGCTCGGTACACGGCCAGCCGGTCGACCTGGGCCAGGTGGACTGCGACTCGTTCGTGGTGGCGGCCCGCACCGACCACCTGACCGACTGGAAGGCCTGTTACGCCACCACGCAGCTGTTGGGCGGGACCAGCCAGTTCGCCCTGTCGTCGTCCGGCCACATCCAGAGCCTGGTCAACCCGCCGGGCAACCCGAAGATGTCGGTGGCCACTGCACCGGCTTCGGCGGCGGACCCCGACCGGTGGCTGGCCGACGTCGAACCGGTGCCGGGGTCGTGGTGGGAGCCGTGGTCGACCTGGGCGGCGGCCCGGTCCGGGGACCGGCGACCGGCGCCGACGTCGCTCGGATCGGCCCGGCATCCGCCGGTCGAGCCGGCGCCGGGGCGCTACGTTCTGGCTCGATGATCCGGTACGGGGACGGCGGCGGCCGATGATGGACACCCCGCTCGGGGCGTGGCTCATGTTCGAGCACGGGCCGAACCACGCTCCGGACGCCGAGATCGTGAGCCGGACGCCGACCGGCGGGGTCGAACGGCGGACCTATGCCGACCTGGGCCGGCGGGCCCAGCAGCTGATGCACGCCTTGGACGGGTTGGGTATCGGGTCCGCCGACCCGGTGGCCACCCTGGCCTGGAACAGCGGGTACCACCTGGAGGCCTACTTCGGGGTGCCCTGTACCGGGCGGGTGCTGCACACCCTGAACCTCAGGGTGTCCCCGGAGGAGCTGGCCTACATGCTGGCCGACGCCGGCGACCGGGCGGTGCTGGTCGACCCGGACCTCCTGCCGCTGCTGGAGCAAGCGTTCGAGCACACCCGGCCGGTCGAGCAGGTCATCGTCCTGGGCGACCGGGTGCCGGACACCACGTTGCGCGGCGTGGTGGCCTACGAGGACCTGATCGCCGACCAGCCGACCCACTACCCGCGCCCGGCCATCGACGAGCGGCAGCCGATGGGGCTCTGCTACACGTCGGGGACCACCGGGCGGCCCAAGGGGGTGGTGTACACCCACCGGTCCTCGTTCCTGCACGCCCTGGCCGTCACCTCGCACGCCGCCATGTCCATCGGCCCCGGCGACGCCGTGCTGCCGCAGGTACCGATGTTCCACGCCAGTGCGTGGGGGATG
>CAYVPF010000327.1:0-3430 GCA_964453355.1 uncultured Acidimicrobiaceae bacterium
CCCCAGGGCCGGCAGTGGCCAGCCGGGCCCCGCCGGCCGCCGCCTGCCGGCGC
The DNA here is from genome assembly GCA_964453355.1 of uncultured Acidimicrobiaceae bacterium. Lineage (GTDB taxonomy): Bacteria > Actinomycetota > Acidimicrobiia > Acidimicrobiales > RAAP-2 > DASZUK01. Next base: position 54 of record CAYVPF010000327.1, read on the forward strand.
AGGTCGGCGTAGGTGGGCCCGTCTCCCCGGCGCCCGAGGGCCTGGCGGTCCCCGAAGCCCGAGGCCGCCATGTCGAGGATCGTGAACAAGTTCATGCTGCCCGTCCTATCTACCGGTCGGCCGTCAGGCATTTGCCCGTCAGGTAGTATCGCGTCCTCGCCGGGGGGATCGAAACTACGACGGCTGCGGGGCGCGCGGCGGTGCGAAAGGGGAAAGACGTCATGGACCTGTCTGCCGGTTCCCGCTGGCGGAGTGCCGTCGACACCACCGAGGTGATCGTGGTCCGGCCGCCGACGACCGAGACGGATCTGGAGTGCGGTGGCGTCCTCATGGTGCCCGTGGCCACCGACCCGCCCGGCGGCACGATCAGCGCGGCGCACAACGCCGGCACGGCCCTGGGCAAGCGGTACGTCGACGACGGCGCCGGCCTCGAGCTGCTGTGCACCAAGCCCGGCGAAGGCTCCCTCTCGGTGGCCGGCCGGCCGCTGGTGCTGAAGGAAGCCAAGGCGCTGCCGTCGTCGGACTGACGACCGCCGGATCGCCGACCGGGGTGCGCTGACCGCCGCCGGCCGTAGAGTGCCCGGATGGCGGCCGAACAGGTGACCGATGCCCTCACCGAGCACGGCGAGGGGGTGATCTGGGACGACGTGGCCGGCCGGCTGCGGTGGGTGGACATGCTGCGCGGCGACGTCCTCACCATGGACCTGTCCACCGGGGTGGTGGACCGGCTGCACGTCGCCGCCGTGGCCGCGGCGATCCGGCCCCGCCGGGCAGGCGGCCTGGTGATCGGGGTGGAGCGCGGGTTCGCCCTGCTGTCGCCCGGTGCCACCGAGGCCGGCGGCCTGCCGGCGCTGTGGTCGGACCCGACCGTGCGGATGAACGACGGCGCCTGCGACCCGCAGGGCCGGTTCTACTGCGGGTCCATGGCCTACGACGCCACCGCCGGCCGCGGCACCCTGTACCGGCTGGACCCCGACGGCGGCACCGCCGTGGTGCTGGCCGACGTCACCATCTCGAACGGCCTGGCCTGGACGGCCGACGGCGACCAGGTGCTGTACGTGGACTCGCCGACCGGCCGGATCGACCGCTTCGACTTCGACCCGGCCACCGGCACCCTGAGCGGCCGCCGGCCGTTTGTCACCCTTGACGTCGGCGACGCCATACCCGACGGCATCGCCCTGGACGCCGACGGCGGCGTCTGGGTGGCCCTGTGGGGTGGGGCGGCGGTGCACCGCTACGACGCCTCAGGGGCCCTGGCCGAGGTGGTCGACCTGCCGGCCCGGTGCGTGTCGGCCTGTGCGGTGGTCGACGGCGCCCTGTTCGTCACCACGTCGTCCCAAGAGGACCCCGGCAACCCGGCGGCCGGGGCCCTGTTCCGGGCCGACGTCGGCGTCGCCGGGGTGCCGGTCCGGACCTTCGCCGGCTGAACCGCCGGGCCGTCCGGTCTGCGGACCCGGTGCTCGGTCAGACCGGGGGGTCGGTCAGACCGGGGGGTCGGGATCGTATTGAATGCCCCGGCGGACCTGCCGGGCCCGGTCGCGGCCGGCCAGACGGTCGACGAGGTGCAGGGCCATGTCGATGCCGGCGGACACGCCGGCGGACGTGACCATGTCGCCGTCGTCTACGAAGCGGTCGTCGGGCCGGACGTCGATGGTCGGATCCAGCTCGGCCAGCAGGTCGAGGGAGGCCCAGTGGGTGGCGGCCGGCCGTCCCGACAGCAGCCCGGCGGCCGCGTACACCAGGGACCCGGTGCAGACGCTGGTCAGCAGCGGCACCTGCCGGCGCTGCCGGCGCACCCAGTCCAGGTGGGCGCCGTCCTGCAGCTGCGGCCGGGTGCCCTGGCCGCCGGGATGTACGAGAACGTCCAGCGGCGGGCAGTCGGCGAAGGAGTGGGCGGCTCCCACGGTGAGCCCCTTGGCGCAGGCCACCGGCCCACCATCCCGGGAGAGGGTGGTCACCGCCCAGCCGTCCTCGGGATGGTTGCGGCACCAGTACGCCAGCACCTCCCACGGCCCGACGACATCCAGCTCCTCCACGTCGGCGAACAGCACGATGCCGATCCAGCGGACCTGGCCGCCGGTCATCGGGCCGCCTTCGGCGGCAGCACCCGGGCCCCCTTCGGCGGCAGTGACCGGGCATGGTCGACGGCGCGTTGCACCCACCGGGCCAGCTGCCGCTTGGTCCGCAGCTGTTCGGGGGCCACCCGCAGCCACCCCCGCATGGTCCGGCCGCCCATCACCGCCAACTCGGCGGCCGAGGCGGTCACCAACCGGTCGGCATCGGACGGGTCCACCCGCACGAGGATGCCGCCCTGGCGGCTGGCGGCGACGGCCAGGTGGCCGTGCACCAAGAAGGCCAGCCCCCCGAACATCCGCTGCTCCCGCACCCCGGCTTCGATGGCCAGCAGTTCCCTGATCCGGTGGGCGAGGTCCTCGTCGTAGGCCATCGGTGCCGATGGTAAGCCGTCGACGTCGCCGCCCTCGACCCGACATGGCGACGGGTGCCGGATTTCGTCGTTTGCCGCCCCCATCCGCGGGTACTGATGCATCACTGGGTACTCTGCCCTCACAACACGCGGCACGTCGCCCGGTCTCACCCTTGGCAACGAGGGGACCCCGTGCGGTGTCGCGTCCGGGCCCCCTTTCGGGCTACCGAGTGGGCCTACGGATTTCGGCGGGTGCCGGCCACCAGGCCGTCCCACGACCACCGGGGGATGGCCAGGCCGTCGGGGACGTCGTCCGCCGACCGGTGGTAGCGGGCCATCGTGGTGGTGGTGGCCCAGGCAAAGTAGTCGTGCAGCACCCCGGCCAGCCGGCCGCCGCCGTCCGGGCTGTCGGCGTCCAGGCCGACGTCGGCCAAGGCCCGGTCGAAGCAGTCGATCGCCCGCCGGTCCATCTCGTCGTGGACCCCCTTGCCGCTGTGCATCCGGACCACCGCGGTCTCGTCGGCGCAGGTGGACGAGTAGGTGGCCGGCCCGCCCAGGGCCTCGGCCCAATAGTTGGCCAGCCGTTCGGTGTGGTCGGGGTGGAAGCCGTGGCTAAAGGCGTGGCTGACCACCTCGTCGGCCATCACCCGGGCATGCCAGGCCGCAGCCAGCCGCCGCAGGCCGTCCTGGCCGCCGACCGCCTCGTAGACCGTGGACACGGTCACCGATCCTATGGCGCGGCCGCCGTTGCCAGAGGGCCGATGGCCGTGGCCGCCGGCACCTCGGCGAGGCCCGGCCCGAAGACGCTCAGCCCGGGCCGATGGTCGAGGTCCACCGGATGCTGGACTGCCCGGTGATGGGGGCCAGGGCGTTGAGCATCGACTGGTAGCTGGTCGCCGATGTGTTGCCTGTGGAGCTGTCGGTGAGGACTCCGAACACCGTGACGGCCTGG
>CAYVPF010000328.1:0-3422 GCA_964453355.1 uncultured Acidimicrobiaceae bacterium
GGCCGACACGACGACCACCGGGCGCCGCTTGGCCGGCCGAGACCCGACCGGGCTCCCGAGGTCCACCCAGTAGATCCCGCCCCGGTCGATCACCAGTCGTCCCCGCCGGCCAGCAGCCGTCGGCCGCCGGCCACGGCTTCGACGCCGGAGGGGTCGCCGGGTTTGAGCCCGGCGACCACCGCGTCGATCCGTTCGGTAACGGACAGATCGTCCAGGTCGTCCAGGTACCGGGCGGCGGCTCGAGCGAAGAGCTCCGACCGGCTCATGCCCAGCTCCCGAGCCCGCTTGGTGGCCCGCTCGTAGAGATCGTCCGGAACCGAGATCGCCGTCTTCACCGCCTGAGTATAACCGGGTATAACCACGACCATTGTCAGGGGGCGGTCGCCCCGATGTACCGGTCGGCACCGTACGCCGCCCCCGCCGTCGTCGGCATGGAGTCCACCCGCACCACCGTCCCGGTGTACGGAGCGTCGATCATCTCGCCGGCCCCCAGATAGAGGCCGACGTGGCTCACTGTCGCCGCCGACGACCCGAAGAACGTCAGGTCGCCGGGCAGCAGCGACGCCACCGGGGGGCCGGCGTCGAACTGTGCCTGGGCCACCCGGGGGAGGGAGACCCCGGCGGCCCGGTAGGCGGCTTGGGCCAGGCCGGAGCAGTCGAACCCGACGCCGGGGGTCTCGCCGCCCCAGACGTACGGGACCCCCAGCTGGGTGGCGGCGAAGGTGAGGGCCGTGGCCGGCACCGACCCCAGGTCGGGATCGACGCCCAGGCTGTCGGCCAGCACCAGCACCGTGTCCACGTAGGCCGTCGAGTGGTTGTAGTCGAACACCGCCCCGAACAGCCCGGCGGGGCTGCCGCCGCCGTTGGCGCAGAGCAGGGCCGCCGCCGTGTACACGGCGTCGACCGGGTCGTACGGCGACGGCGGCTCGGCCCCGCCCGGCCCGGCGGTGGCGTAGGCGGCGAAGGTGGCCGGCTCGAACTGCATCGGCCCTTCCGCCCCGGCGGCGTTGGCCCCGCTGGCCACCCCCGGCGCGCTCGACCGGCCACTGTCGCTCTCCACCCGGCCGATGGCCGCCAGCACCGTCCAAGGCAGGCCGGAACACGTGGCCGCCGCGGCCTGCTCCAGCTGCTCCCAGGCGGCCGGCACCGCCGGCACCCCCGTGGTCGGTGCGGTTCCGCCGGGGCCGCCACCGGTCGTCACCCCGCCGGTACCGGTGGGTGGTGTGGCCACGGCGGTCGCCCCTGTGCCGCCAACCCCCGGGCCGCCAACCGCTGGGCCGCCAACCCCGGTTGGGCCGCCGGCTGTCGCTCCGGCGAGGACGGCCACGCAACCGCCGAGGCCGACGGCCACCACCACGAACCCGGTCACCACGATCGCCACCAGCCGGCCCATAGCCAGAACGGTCGGGCCGACGGCGGGGGCAGCGCGCCGGTACGCTTGCCGACCATGCGCAGCACGATGCAGGACGGGCCGCTGCTGATCAGCGGGATCCTCCGACACGGGGCCGCCGTGTACGGGGACAGCACGGTGACCACGGTGGAGGCGGACGGCTACAAGGTGGCCACCTTCACCGAGGTGGCCACCCGGGCCGAGCAGCTGGCGGCCGCCCTGCGGCGGCTGGGCGTCGGCCCCGGCGACCGGGTGGGGACGTTCTGCTGGAACAACCAGACCCACCTGGAGGCGTACCTGGCGGTGCCGTCCATGGGGGCGGTGCTGCACACCTTGAACATCCGGCTGTACCCCGAGCAGCTGGCCTACGTCATCGACCACGCCGAGGACAAGGTCATCATCATCGACGGCTCGCTCATTCCGCTGCTGGCCCGGGTGTTCGACGGCCTGAAGTCGGTGCAGACGGTCATCGTGGCCGGGCCCGGCGACACGACGGCGCTCGGGAACACCCTGGACTACGACGAGCTACTGGCCGCCGAGGAGCCCGGCTACGACTGGCCGGCGCTGGACGAGCGAGACGCCGCCGCCATGTGTTACACGAGCGGCACCACCGGGGACCCGAAGGGAGTGGTGTACAGCCACCGGTCGACCGTGCTGCACTCCATGGCCGTCACCTCGGCGGCCTCCATCGGCATGACCGAGGCCGACCGCCTGCTGGCCATCGTGCCGATGTTCCACGCCAACGCCTGGGGCACCCCGTACGCCGGCTTCATGGTGGGCACCCACCTCGTCATGCCCCAGATGTTCCTCCAGGGGGAGCACCTGGCCCGGATCATCGCCGACCAGAAGGTCACCTTGGCCTGCGGGGTCCCCACCATCTGGAACGACCTGCTCCGGGTGGCCGGCGACGCCGACCTGTCGTCGCTGCGGCACGTCACCGTCGGCGGCTCGGCGGTGCCGCGGGCCCTGATCGAGGCCTTCTCGGACCGCGTCGGGGTCCCGTTGACCCAGGGCTGGGGCATGACCGAGACCAGCCCGCTGGCCGCCCTGGCCATCCCGCCGGCCGGCACCACCGGTGACGAGGAGATGGCCTACCGGGTGAAGGCCGGCCGGGTGGTCGCCGGCGTCGAGGTGCGGGTGGTGGCCGAGGACGGCGAGATCCTGCCCAACGACGGCGAGGCGGTGGGGGAGTTCGAGATCCGCGGCCCCTGGGTCACCGCCTCGTACTACAAGGACCCGTCCGAGGACCGGTTCCACGACGGCTGGCTGCGGACTGGCGACGTCGGCTCGCTGGACCCTCAGGGGTACATGCAGATCTCCGACCGCACCAAGGACGTCATCAAGAGCGGCGGCGAGTGGATCTCGTCGGTGGACCTCGAGAACGAGGTGATGGCCCACCCCGACGTCTACGAGGCCGCCGTCATCGCCGTCGCCGACCCCAAGTGGCAGGAGCGGCCGTTGGTGGTGGTGGTGCCAGCCGAAGGCCAGCAGCCGAGCGCCCAGGACCTCGTGGACTTCCTGCAGGGCCGGGTCGCCCGGTGGTGGCTGCCGGAGCGGTGGGCCTTCGTGGACGAGATCCCGAAGACCTCCGTCGGCAAGTTCGACAAAAAGGTGCTCCGGGGCCGCTACGCCGACGACGAGCTGGGCGTGGTCACCGTCGACCTGCCCTCCGGCGACTGACCGTGGGGAGTGATCGCGCCGAGGAGCTGGCCGACCGGCTGGCCGCCCTGGCCGACGACCTGGCCGACCTGGCCCTCGACCGGCTGCGGACAGCCGCCGACGACCCCGACCGACCCCAGGCGGTGGCGGCGGCCAACGAGGAGAAGCGCATCACCCGGGCCCGGCGGTCGGTGGAGAAGGCGGCCGCCCTGCTCCGCGGTCCCGGCTCCGACTGAGGTTGACCGTCCGCCGGTAGCGGCGCCGCCGAGGGACGGGCACCGCCGACCGGAGGCAGCGCTGGTGGGCCCGCTGGCGAGTCGACGTGGTGGTGGGCCGGGGCTATCGAGCGTTTCTCCGACGGAACTTTCCTTGC
>CAYVPF010000329.1:0-3407 GCA_964453355.1 uncultured Acidimicrobiaceae bacterium
ACAGCCGCTCGCGCAGCCGCTGCACCAGCCGGCTGCGCAGGAGCAGCGCCTGGCGGCTCCCCTCGTTGGCCCACAGGTCCACCTCGCGCTGGCGGTACCGGGTCTCCACGTCCGACAGCCCATGCCACTTGTCGCCGAAGTTCCGCCGGGCCTCGGCCAACAGCGCCCACTCGGCCACCTTCACCGACAGCTCGCCCCGCCGGGTCCGGACGACTTCCCCCCGGGCGCCGATCCAGTCGCCGAGGTTCAGCCGCACGAAGGTCCCGAAGTCGGCGGTCAGCTTGTCCAGGGCGAACAGCTGGATGGACCCGGACGAGTCCCGCAGCTCACCGAACGCCAGCTTGCCCTGCGGCCGGGACAACATGAGGCGGCCGGCCACCGACACCACCTCGCCGGACTCCTCCCCCGGTGCCAAGCCGTCCCACCGCGCCGTCACCTCGGCGGCCGACGCCGTCCGCTCGAACCGGTACGGGGGGTCGAACCGGTACGGGGGACCAACCTGCTCCGGGCCGTCGGTCACCGGCCACCTCCATTGCGGACGTTGCGCTCGTACACGATCCGCAGGCCGTGCAGGGTGAGCCAGGGCTCGACGTGGTCGATGGCCTCGGCGTGCGGGGCGATCAACGCGCTGAGGCCGCCGGTGGCCACCACCGTGGCTGTGCCCAGCACCGCCATGAAGCGACGGCACAGCCCGTCGACCTGGGCAGCGAAGCCGTAGAGGGCGCCGGACTGGATGGACTCGACGGTGGACCGGCCGATGACGTCCTTCGGCGCCACCAGCTCCACCCGGCGCAGGGCGGCGGCGTGCTGGAACAGGGCCTCCAGGCTGATGGCCACCCCCGGGGTGATCGCCCCGCCGAGGTACTCCCCCGAGGCCGAGATGGCGTCGAAGGTGGTGGCGGTGCCGAGGTCCACCACCACCGACGGGCCCCCGTAGAGGTCGTAGGCGCCGACGGCGTTGGCCACCCGGTCGGCGCCGACCTCCTTCGGGTTGTCGTACAGGATGGGCATCCCGCTCTTCACTCCCGGGCCCAGCACCACGCAGGGCACGTCCTCGAACCAGCGGGTCGCCATCTGCCGCAGCTCGCCGGTGACCGCCGGCACCGACGAGGACACGGCGATGCCGGTGACCGACGTGGCGATGTCCAGGCCCTCCAGGTCGAGCAGCTGGGTTAGCAGCACCGCGTACTCGTCCGGGGTCCGGGTCGGGACGGTGGACAGCCGCCAGTGGTGGGTCAGGCCGCGGCTGGGCTCGTCCTCGGCCCCGATGCCGAAGCCGGCGTCGCTCGGCGGCAGGGACTCGCCCTCGGCGGCCGTCATGGCGTACAGGCCGATGACCGACTCGGTGTTCCCGACGTCGATGGCGAGCAGCACTCAGTCTCCGTCCTTCGCGGTAGGCGTCACGTAGTCCAGGCCGAAGTCGAGCGCCGTGACCGAATGGGTCAGGGCGCCCACCGAGATGAGGTCGACGCCCGCAGCAGCGTAGGCCGGGGCGGTGGCCAGGGTCACCCGACCGGACACCTCCACCAGGACGCCGGCCGTCCCGGCGACCCGGCGGGCCAGCCCCACGCAGTCGGTCGCCTGCTCCGGCGTCATGTTGTCCAGCAGCACCGCCGTGGCGCCGGCCCGGCAGGCCTCCTCCACCTGGTCGGGCCGGTCGCACTCCACCTCCACCATCCGACCCGGCCACATGGCCCGGGCCTTGGCCACAGCCTCGGTGATGCTGACGCCGGCCAGGTGGTTGTCCTTCACCAGCACCCCGTCGGACAGGTTGGCCCGGTGGTTGTGGCCGCCCCCGGCCCGCACCGCCGCCTTCTCCAGGGCCCGCAACCCCGGGGTGGTCTTCCGGGTGTCCAGGATCCGCACTGCCGGGTCGACGGCGGTAACGGCAGCCACGAACCGCCGGGTCAGTGACGCCACGCCGGACAGGTGGCCCAGGAAGTTGAGGGCCGTCCGCTCACCGGTCAGGATCGGCCGCAGCCGGCCGGCCACCTCCGCCACCGTGTCCCCGGGGCCCACCACGGCGCCGTCGGGCCGGTGCCAGGTGACCTCCAGGGTGTCGTCCACGAGGGCGAACGCCTCCTCGGCGCACCGCTGCCCGGCCACCACGCCGTCCTCGCGGGCTCGCACGAACAGCCGGGCCACGGTCGCCTCGGGCACCAACGCCGCCGTCAGGTCGCCGAGGGGCAGCACGTCCTCGGCCAGGGCCCGGGCCACCGCCTCGCGCACCGCCGGCTGTGGCGGGTACACGCTCACCGGGGCCGCTCCGGACTGTCGGGCCTGCCCCCCGGCCGGTCGGGAAGGTGGCCATGGACCAGGCGGAGGCGCCAGGCCGGGTCGGCGGCGGGGTACTCCACCCGGGTGTGGGCCCCCCGGCTCTCCTCACGCATCCGGGCCGACCCCAGGAGGGCGGCGGCCACCGTCGCCAGGTTGGCCAGCTCGCCGACCTCGGCGGAGGGGGCCGCCCCGGCCAGCAGCTCGGTCACCTCGGCGGCCACCGCCCCGGCGGCGTCGAGCGACGGCTGGCTGCGGACCACCCCGGCCCCGGCGGTCATCGCCCGCTGCAGCAGGTCCCGCAGCTTCCCGGGGTCCCCTACCCCAGCGTCCGGGACCTCCGCACCGCCCGCTACGGCCGCCAGGTCCAACGTCGGCCAGGAGGTCGGCGGGGCCGGCCGCGCCCCGATGGGACCGCTCTCACCGCGGCCGGTCGGCCGGAGCGGCGGACCGGCCCCCAGGACGGCCGGCATGATCCCGGTCGGTTCCGGGCCGTCCTGGCCGGCGGCGACGGCCTCGGCCAGTCGGGCGCCGAAAACCATGCCCTCCAGGAGGGAGTTGGAGGCCAGCCGGTTGGCGCCGTGGACCCCCGTGCAGGCGACCTCGCCGGCGGCCCACAGCCCGGGGAGGGCGGTGGCCCCGCGCAGGTCGGTGGCCACCCCGCCGGACAGGTGATGGGCGGCCGGGGCGATGGGCAGCCAGTCCACCGCCGGGTCCAGGCCGATGCCGGCCAGGGAGGCGGCGATGGTGGGGAACCGCTGGTCGAACTGGGCCAGGCCGGTGGCGTCCAGCCAGAGATGATCGGCCCCCTGGTCGGCCATGCGGGCGGCCATGGCCCGGCTGACCACGTCCCGGGGGGCCAGCTCGTCCACGAACCGGTCCCCGGCGGCGTCCCGGAGCAGGGCACCGTGACCCCGCAGGGCCTCGGACAAGAGCGGCCGGGGCATGGCCGGGTGATGCAGGGCGGTGGGATGGAACTGTACGAACTCCACGTCGGCCACCGGCACCCCGGCTCGCAGGGCCATGGCCACGCCGTCGCCGGTGGCCTCCGGCGGGTTGGTGGTGACGGCGAACAGCTGCCCGGCGCCGCCGGTGGCCAGCACCACGTGGTCGGCCCGGACCGTGGTCACCCG
>CAYVPF010000330.1:0-3406 GCA_964453355.1 uncultured Acidimicrobiaceae bacterium
AGAGGAGGTAGGCGGTCAGCACCCAGGTCACGGTGTTCTGCGACGTGTGGAACTGGTGCTGGATGGTCGGCAGCGCCGGTACCACCATCGACTGGAGCATGGCGTAGGCCAGGGCGCCGATCACCAGGACGGCGAAGGTCACCTTGTAGCTGACACGGGCAACGGGTGGGGTCATGGTGTCCTGGACTGGGAAGGGCCGGGCCGGCCCGGGCCGGGCCGGCGGAGCGACGCTGGGGCGAACCGGAGCCGCTACTCCGGTTCAGTGACGGTAGCAGAAGTGGAGTCGAGATTCCGTATCTGCCCCCGATCAGCCGGCGTCCGCCTCGTCCTCCAAGTCACCGACCTCGTCGTCGCCCATGGGGGTGATCGGGGCACCGTCGGGGTCCCAACGACCGGCGTTGCCCTTCCGGAACGGATACCAGCGACCATCTCGCCCGAGACGGACCTGGCGGTCTCCGAGCGTCACCCGGTTGCGCCGGGCGGTCGCTCCGGGGCCGAGCAGGGCATACCCGGCCGAGACGGGAGCCGGGCCGGGATCCCAGTCCCCGTCGAGCACGGCCAACCCTTCCACCCCACCGTCGCGGAAGGCCAGGGCCCGACCGAGGAGCTCGCGCCCGGGCAGGCCAGCGCGACGGGCGAGCCCGTTCAGGGCGGGCGTGTCGGTGCCGCCTGGCCCGCCGGCGAGCAGCGCCGCCGCTCGCCGGGCCAGGTCTTGCTCGGCCGTGAGCTCGAGACCGCTCGAGGCTGCCCCCTGCAGCAGGGCCAAGGCCCGGGCGGCGGCATCGGCGGCCAGGGCGCGCAGCGCGCCCAGCTCCACGCCAGTGTCCGGTGGTGGGTCGGCAGCGAGCACCGCCGGCCGGCCGGCCCGACGCGGTGGCGGCGGGGCGGTGGGCACTGGTCTCGGGCTACGGGACCAGGCTTCCCGCGCCGGGACGCCCTCGTCGGCTTCGGGCTCGATGGCCAGCGCCGCCGTCGACGCCGGCGTACCGGTGTGGCGGCGGGAACGCAGGCCGGCCAGGACCTCCTCGCGGCCCCGCCCACGGAGCAGCAGGACGCCGAAGGGGTCGGCATCGAGGGCGTCGGCGACGAGGTAGCAGACCGCGGCGGCGTGCTTGCAGGGATCGGCCCAGTCCGGACAGGAGCAGCGGGGCTGCAGCTCGCCCGCCCCGGGCAGCAGGTCGAGGCCGACGGACCGGCCGTCGTCGGCCACGCCGGCGGGCAGCTCGCCGTCGAGCAGGGCCGCGGTGTGGCCGATCTCGGCCGCCAGCGCATCGAGCAGCCGGTGCCACTCGGCTTCGTCGAACTGCCGTACCCGCACCCGCACCTGGTACGGAGACCGGCGCGACCCCTGGACGTCGGCCAGGATCTCGCCCGGCGCCAGGGTGAGCGCCCCGACCGCGCCCGTCCGGGCGTACGTCCGCCCTCGGGGAAGCCGGTTGGGATCGAGCCGGGCCCGCTGTTCCAGCGCCTCCACCCACGCCTGGCCCCACCAGGAGGCCCCGAAGGGGCGCCGACCGGCCGCCCGGGGGGCGCCCGGACCAGGCCGTCGGGGCTTGTACTCGTACCAGTCTCCGGACGAACCCGCCGGGCTCATGCCCCACTCCCCAGGCGTACCAGGTCGGTCAGCTCCTCGTCGGTGAGTCGACCGATCCAGCGCTCGCCTCCGCCGACGACCGCCTCCGCCAACGACCGCTTCCGCTCGATCAGCACGGCGATGTGGTCCTCGAGGGTGCCCTCGGCGATGAGCCGGTGCACCTGGACCGGCCGGTCCTGCCCGATCCGGTGCGCCCGATCGGTCGCCTGGTCCTCGACGGCCGGGTTCCACCAGCGGTCGTAGTGCACCACGTGCGTGGCCCGGGTCAGGTTGAGCCCGACACCACCCGCCTTGAGCGACAGCAGGAGCACCGGCGCCTGGCCGGACTGGAAGGCCTCGACCATCGCCGTCCGGCGCTTGGCGCCGATCTTGCCGTGGAGGAACAGGGTCGGCACGCCGAGGTGCTCGAGGCGCGCCTCGACGAGGGACAGGCACTCGACGAACTGGCTGAACACGAGGACCGACTCGCCCTCGGCGGTGATGACGTCGACCAGCTCCTAGAGCGCCGCCAGCTTGCCCGAGCGGCCGGCCAGCGGGCCCGCCTGATGCAGGTACTGCGCCGGGTGGTTGCAGATCTGCTTCAACACGGTCAGGAGCCGGAGCACAAGGCCTTGGCGGGCGATGCCGTCCTCGCCCTTGATCGCCTCGAGGGCCTCGCGCACCTCGGCCTCGTACAGGGTGGTCTGTTCCTGGGTGAGCGGGACCGGCACATCCGTGACGGTCCGCGGCGGCAGGTCGGGGGCAACCCCCGGATCGGTCTTCTTCCGGCGGAGGACGAACGGGCGGATCGTGCGGGCCAGCCGCTCGGTGGCGAGCGGGTCCCGGTCGCGCTCGACGGGGGTGGCCACGGTACGCACGAACCGTTCGAACGGCCCGAGCAGCCCGGGGGTCGTCCAGTCGAGGATCGACCACAGCTCGCTCAGCCGGTTCTCGACCGGGGTCCCGGTGAGGGCCAGGCGGGCCGGGCCGCCGATGGTGCGCAGGGCCCGCGCCGTCGCGCTCTCCGGGTTCTTGGCGTGCTGGGCCTCGTCGGCGACCACCAGGCTGAAGCCGGCCTCCGCCAGCGCCTCGGCGTCCCGGCGGGCGACGCCGTAGCTCGTGACGACCAGGTCGCCCGGGGCGAGATCCTCGAGGCTGCGGGTCGGGCCGTGGTGCCGGCGGACCACGCTCCCGGGAGCGAAGCGCCGCACCTCCCGCTCCCAGTTGCCGAGCAGCGACGTCGGACAGACCACGAGGGTCGGACCTCGGTTGGCGGCAACACGGTGGAGGTGGAGGGCGATCACCTGGAGCGTCTTGCCGAGGCCCATGTCGTCGGCGAGGCAGCCACCGAGCCCCCCGTCGACCATGGCGCTCAGCCACGTGACCCCGCGGGCCTGATAAGGGCGCAGCTCGACGTCGACCGCCAGCCCTGGGGGGACGCCGAGCTCGCGGTCGGGTGCGCCGGTGATGCCAGCGAGGCGGTCGGCCAGCTCCACCAGCGGTCCCTCGGCGACCACGGTGACGGGCTCCCCGTCGAGGTCGACCGTGCCGGCGAGGAGCGTACCGAGGGCCTCGGCTGCCGTGAGCCGTTGCCGGCGACGGGCCGCCAGGCGCTCGAGCAGCGCCGGGTCGGCGGCCACCCAGCGACCGCGCAGGCGGACGAGCCCCCGCTTCGCCTCGGCCAGCTGGTCGATCTCCTCCTCGGAGAGCAGCTCACCGTGGAGGGTCGCCTGCCAGCGGAACTCTACGAGGGTGCCCAGGTTGAAGCCCGCCTCCACGACGACACCGGGAGCCGTCCCTACCGACGCCCGCAGCTCGAGGCCGTCGGCCAGG
>CAYVPF010000331.1:0-3399 GCA_964453355.1 uncultured Acidimicrobiaceae bacterium
GGCCGCCGGTGAGGATGGCGATGTCCTGCAGCATGGCCTTGCGGCGCTCGCCGAACCCGGGGGCCTTGACGGCGACGCTGCGGAAGGTGCCGCGGATCTTGTTGACCACCAGGGTGGCCAGGGCCTCGCCCTCGACGTCCTCGGCCACGATCACCAGCGGCTTGGCGCTCTGCATGACCTTCTCGAGCACAGGCAGCAGGTCCCGGACGGCGGTGATCTTGGAGCCGACCAGCAGGATGTAGGCGTCCTCCAGGACGGCCTCCATCCGCTCGGGGTCGGTGACGAAGTAGGGGGAGATGTAGCCCTTGTCGAACCGCATGCCCTCGACCAGGTCCATGTCCATGCCGAAGGTCTGGGACTCCTCGACGGTGATGACCCCGTCCTTGCCCACCTTGTCGATGGCCTCGGCGATCATGCCGCCGATCTCGGTGTCGGCCGCCGAGATGGAGGCCACCTGGGCGATCTGCTCCTTCGAGTCCGTCTCCTTGGCGATGCCGTGGATGGCGTTGATGGCCTCCTCGACGGCGGCCTCGATGCCCTTCTTCAACGACATCGGGTTGGCCCCGGCCGCCACGTTGCGCAGGCCCTCGTGGACCATGGCCCAGGCCAGGACCGTGGCGGTGGTGGTGCCGTCACCGGCGACGTCGTCGGTCTTCTTGGCAACTTCTTTGACCAGCTCGGCGCCGATCCGCTCGTAGGGGTCCTCGAGCTCGATGTCCTTGGCGATGGACACACCGTCGTTGGTGATCGTGGGGGCCCCCCACTTCTTGTCGAGCACCACGTTGCGGCCTTTGGGGCCGAGGGTGACCCGGACGGCGTCGGCCAGCTTGTTCATGCCGGTCTCGAGGCCTCGCCGGGCTTCCTCCTGGAAGGCGATCAGCTTGGGCATCTGGTGGTTTCCTCCGTTGCTCAACCGGCTGCCGGCCGGCGCAGTCCTGCCGCTTGGTTTCCTGCCGGACACTCTACCGGCTCTGTTAGCACTCTCATACGTCGAGTGCTAACAGCAAACCACGCCGGGCGGAGGGGGTCAACCCCCAGCCTGTGCCGCCGGCCGGCGGGGTCAGCCGCCGGCGGTGTTCGCCCGGCCGGCGGGGTCAGCCGCCGGCGACGGCGGGGACGACGGAGATGGTCTGGCCGGCGGCCACCGGGGTGGTGAGGCCGTCCAGGAACCGGACGTCCTCGTCGGCCAGGAACACGTTGACGAACCGCCGCAGCTGGCCGGCGTCGTCGAAGATGCGGTCGGCGAAGCCGGGGAAGGCGGCGTCCAGGGCCTTCAGGGCGTCGCCCACGGTCGACCCCTCGACCTCGACCTCGCCGACCCCGCCGGTCAGGGTGCGGAGCTGGGTGGGGATACGGACGGACACGCTCATCGGGAAGGCTCCTCGGTGGTGGCTGGGGACTGGTCAGCGACTGGGCGACGGCGGCCGGGCGCCGGGCGGTCGATCGGCGCCGGCTGGGCGGTGACGGGTTGGAGGACCAGCAGTTTGTGGGTCATGCCGCACCGGTCCGGTCCAGGTCGCCGACCCCTTCGAGGGCGCGGTCGAAGGCGTCCAGGCTGGGGTCGATGGTGGCGGTGGGCCCCACCACTCCGGACAGGGCCTCGACGGTCTTCAGGCCGTGGCCGGTGACGATGGCCACCACCCGCTCGTCCCGCCGGACGACCCCCTGGGCGGCCAGCTTGGCCAGGGTGGCGATGGTGACGCCGCCGGCGGTCTCGGCGAAGATGCCCTCGGTGCGGGCCAGGAGGCCGATGGCGTCGATGATCTCGGCGTCGGTGACGGCGGCGCAGGACCCGCCGGACCGGCGGATGGCGTCCAGGGCGTACCAACCGTCGGCCGGGTTGCCGATGGCCAGGGACTTGGCGATGGTGGTCGGTCGCACCGGTCGGATGACGTCGGTACCGTCGGCGAAGGCGGTGGCCACCGGCGAGCACCCGGCGGCCTGGGCCCCGGACACCCGGACGGCCGGAACCTCGTCCAAGAGGCCGACCTGGCCCAGCTCGGCGAACCCCTTGGCCACCTTGGTCAGCTGGCTGCCGGAGCCGATGGGCACCACCACGTGGTCGGGGGCTTCCCAGCCGAGCTGCTCGGCGATCTCGAAGGCCAGGGTCTTGGACCCCTCGGCGTAGTAGGTGCGGACGTTGACGTTGACGAACGCCCACCCCGGACGCTCGCTGGTCAGCTCGGCGCAGAGCCGGTTGACGTCGTCGTAGTTGCCGTTGACCGCCACCACGGTGCCGCCGTAGACGGCGGTCATCGTCACCTTGGCGGCCTCCAGGTCGCTCGGGATCAGGACCACCGAGGTCATGCCGGCCCGGGCGGCGTGGGCGGCCACCGAGTTGGCCAGGTTGCCGGTGGAGGCGCAGGCGGCCACCTTGAAGCCCAGCTGCCGGGCCTTGGTCAGGGCGACCGAGACCACCCGGTCCTTGAACGAGCCGGTGGGGTTGGCCGTGTCGTCCTTGATCCACAGCTCCCCCAGCCCCAGCTCGGCCGCCAGACGGTCGGCGCGGTGCAGGGGGGTGAAGCCGGCGCCCAGGTCGACCGGCGCGGCGTCGTCCACCGGCAACAGGTCCCGGTACCGCCAGATCGACCGCGGTCCCTCGGCGATGCGCTGCCGGGTGACCGAGGCGGCGATGGCGTCGTAGTCGTAGGCCACCTCTAGCGGGCCGAAGCAGAAATCGCAGACGTGCAGGGCTTCGGCGGGGAACGAACGGCCACACTCACGACAGCGCAGCCCGGTGACATGGTCCATAACGGTCCTCCTCATCGGTCGGGCATTGGCACCTGGGACACGCACGTTCGTGCATGCTCTGGTTGCCGCGGCGTCACGGGGCCCGTCCCTCAGCCGCTCTGGATGATCCCCATATGCTGCTCGATCCGCGCCTCGTCGTCAACAGCGCCCCGGACGGTGACGGGAGGTGGTCCGGGATGGGGGATGATCGGGAGGTGACGGCCGGACCCAGGACCTTCGACGGCGCCGCCTTCCGGACCGCCGATCTGGTGGCGGCCAAGGCCGGTCGGTCGGTGACGGTGTGCATCCCGGCTCGGGACGAGGAACGGACGGTCGGGGCCGTGGTGGCCGCCGTCCGGCAGGCCCACGCCAGCGAAGGCGGTGGATCGGGCCTGGTGGACGAGGTGCTGGTGGTCGACGACGGGTCGAGGGACGGCACGGCCGTCGCCGCCGTCGCCGCCGGGGCCCGGGTGTTGACGGTCCGCGACGGCGGTGGCAAGGGCGCGGCGATGGCGGCGGGGGTGGCGGCGTCGGGCGGCGACGTGGTGGTGTTCTTGGACGCCGACGTGTAGAACACCACGGCCGGGTTCGTGGCCGGGCTGCTGGGCCCGTTGCTGACGGAGGACGACGTGGCGCTGGTGAAGGGGTTCTACCAGCGGCCGCTCGACG
>CAYVPF010000332.1:0-3377 GCA_964453355.1 uncultured Acidimicrobiaceae bacterium
GTGAAGGCCGACTGCAGCGCATCGAGCGTGGGCCGTCGAGCTTCGACACGGGCGGGAATCGACGACAGAGCACCGAGCGCCGCCAGGACGCCGAGCAAGGCGGCAACCAGCCAGAGCGTCGACGGCGCCGTGAAACTCGAACCGTGGTCGGTGGCCTTGACCAGCAGCAGCCCCAACGGGATGCCGGCGATCACGCCCGGCAACGCCGGAATGAGCAGGGCCGTCGACAAGCCGGCGCTCAACTGCCGGGTCGTCGCCCCCAGCGCCCGGGCCACCCCCAGAGGCTGCCGCGAGTCCACCGAGGTCGCCCAGGTGATGACCAGGGCGTTCACGATCGACAGGAAGACGAGCACGACGGTGAGGACGAGCAGCACGGCGTCGGTGTTGCGGGTGTTCGGATTGACCGGGATCGCGAACACCGAGCGTGGAATCGGCGGGGCCTGGCCTTCGTGGGCGTGGATCGCCAGGACGGCGACGATGGTGGTCATGGTGATGGTCACGCTCACCAGGGTCAGGACCATCCGACGGGGCCGCCGTGCCGCCAGGCGCAGTCCGAGCAGCAGCGGCACCGGCAGGTGCGACGCCGCCCTGACCAGGCGCGGCCTGCGCTTCGGGATGCGGGCCGAGTCGGCCAGCGCCGCCGTGGTGCTCGTCCGGGCGGCCCGCACCGACGGGATCCACGCCGCCAGGCCGGCCACCACCACGGCCAGCGCCACGATCCACCCGACGTCGGCCAGGGTCACCGGTGGCGCCCCGACGCTCCCGACGAGCCCGGCCCCCGGATTGGCGATCAACGGTACGGCCAGCCATCCGACCACCAGCCCCACCGCGGCGCCGACCAAGGCCAACGTGAGGTACTCGAGCAGGAGCACGCCCGCCACCAGCCTCGGGGTCGCCCCGACGGCTTTCAGGAGGCCGACCCGGCGGGTCCGCTCCGCCAGGCGGCCGCCCACGATCACCGCCAAGCTGGCAATGGCCAGCAGGTCGAGGAGGGCGCTCCCGACGAGGAGCGCCCGTTGAAACGGCATCGTCGCCCGGCTCTCCACCTCGCCCACGTACTGCCACGAATTGAGGAACAGCCCGCGGTCGCTGGCGTGGGCGTCGACGAAGGCGGAGGCGTGCGACGGGTCGGCGAGCTTCAGGTTCAGGATGTAGCCGACCGGCGCCCTCGACGTCGCCAGGCTCCGGGCGGTGGGCTCCGTCGTCCAGATGAGGCCGACCGCCTGGCTCCAGACGTCCGGCAACGGGTCCAGCACCACGCCTGTTGCGGTGTACGGGTACGGCGGTACGGCGGCCGTAACGGCGATCCCCACCACCGGGAACGATCGGCCATTGAGTGTCACCTGGTCGCCCACCTTGACGTTGAGCTCTTCGGCGAAGCTCCGCTCCACCACCACCCCACCCGGACGGACCCACGATCCCTGCGTGATGTACGGCTGGTCGATCGCCGCCGGTTGCGTCGTGCGCCCCTCGGCGACCGCTATCACCTTCGACCCGTTCACCCGCATCGTCGGGAAGCTCACCGGGTACGGGCCGCCGTGGGCGGCGACCTCCGGGGCGTGCACGAGGTCGTCGAACGCGGCCAGGTGGCTCGGGTCGGAGACCGGGTGACCATGGCGGCTCGCCGAACCGGGGCTCGATGTCGGGTTGGCGGGTATCGGCATCGCCACGACGTCCGGCCCCGAGGTCATCGCCCGGGTGGTCTGGTAGGGATGATTGGTGACGCCGTGCAGCGCGAGCCCCAACGTCAGCGTGGTCGTGGTGGCGGCAATGGCCACCACCGTCACGATCGCTTCGACCGGCCGTCGGCGAAGGCTCGCCGCCACCAGGCGCAACGCCAACAGCGTGCGGCCGAGCATCTCAGACCTCCAGCTCCACGCCGAACAGTGCGCCGAGCAGTCCCCCCGAACCCCCGACCAGGCGGGTCTCGTCGACGAAGGCGCCGTCACGCATGGCGATCAGCCGGTCGGCGGTGGCGGCGATCCGCTCGTCGTGGGTGACGACGACCAGGGTGAGCCCGATGGTGCGGAGGTGCTCGAAGAGCCGGAGCACCTCCAAGGTGGCGGTGCTGTCGAGGTTGCCGGTCGGTTCGTCGGCCAGGACGAGCTGCGGTTCGTTGGCCAGCGCCCGGGCGATGGCGACGCGCTGGCGCTGTCCACCCGAGAGGGCCGACGGGAGGTGCTCGGCCCGGTCGGCCAGGCCGACCTGGTCGAGCAGCTCCTGGGCCCGCCGCCGGGCCAGCCGGGGCGAGCGTCCGGCCAGGAGGGCCGGCAACTCGACGTTCTCCCGGGCCGTCAGTTCGTCCATGAGATGGAAAGCCTGGAAGACGAAGCCCACGTCGTGGCGCCGGAGCCGGGCCAGGCCCCGTTCGGAGAGCCGGTCGATCCGCCGGTCCCCCAGCCACAGCTCCCCCGCCGTCGGCCGGTCGAGGCCGCCGAGGAGGTGCAGGAGCGTCGACTTCCCACAGCCGCTCGGCCCCATGATGGCCAGTACCTCGCCGCGGGCGACGTCCAGGTCGACCTCGTCGACGGCCCGCACCAGGCCGTCGCCGCTGCCGTACTCCTTGCCCAGCCCCCGGGCCCGCACCAGCGGGACGTCGACGTCGTTCTCGTTCACCGGCTCCTCCGATCAGTCCACGAGCGTTCGCAGGCCTCCAACCAGCGCAGGTCCGCCTGCAGGCGCAGCACGATGCCTTCGAGCAAGAGCCCGGCCTGCGAACCCTCGGCCTCGGCCATCGCCGCACGGCCGACGTCCCGGAGGCGCCGGAGCAGCTCCCGGCGCTGGGCGTCGACGATGGCGATCGGGTCGGCCAGCCCGGCCTGGGCCGCGGCGACGAGCTTCAGGTGGAATTCGGCGAGATCGGGCTTCGGCCAGCTCACCTCGGTGAGCCACTCGGCCACCCGCTCCTGTCCGGCCGGGGTCAGCTCGTAGACTTTTCCCGCCGCCCCCGACGTCTCGCGGGCGATCAGGCCGGCCTTCTCCAACCGGGACAGGTTGACGTAGATCTGGCCGTCGTTCATGGCTTCGCCCAGGGGGCCGAGGGCGTCGTTTAGTCGGGTCCGCAGCCGCGAACCGGTCGACGGCTCCTTCGCCAGCAACGCCAGCACCACTTCCTGCTGCACCCCGGCCTCCTCCCCTAACGGTTAGTTATAAGATAACCGTTATGTTCTTGGAGGTCAAGACCTGCCGCGGGTGAGCGCGACCAGTGAGGGGCGTCCAGTTAGGAGGCGGTGGTGCCGACCAGTGTGCCGTCGCGCTGGGTCAGCCCGCGGAGGAGGCTGCGGAGGCCGCCGACGAAGATGGCCTCTTCGTCCTCGCTACAGGCGATGCCAACGGTGCGATCGATGGCGGTCGAGGTGGCCTCGGAGATGACCGGG
>CAYVPF010000333.1:0-3362 GCA_964453355.1 uncultured Acidimicrobiaceae bacterium
GACTGCCCTCGCCGCCGCCGGGGCCGGCCACCGGCTGGCCGGCCCAGGCCCGCCGGAACACGTCGACGGCGGCCTCCAGGCGGGCGGCGCGCTCGTCCATGGGGACACCGAACAGGTCGAACTCCTCCTGCCGGTAGCCGACGCCGAGGACCACCGACAGGCGGCCGCCGCTCAGGATGTCGAGCACGGCCAGCTCCTCGGCCGTCTGGACCGGGTTGCGGAGGGTGGCGATGAGGGCGGCCACCTGGATGGGCACCCGGCGGGTGCGGGCGGCCACCGCGGCGGCCATCAGCAGCGGCGCCGGCAGGTACCCGTCGGGGGAGGCGTGGTGCTCGGAGAAGAGCACCGACAGGCAGCCGCCGGCGGTGTCGGCCCACTCGGCCATGTCGAGGGCGGCCTGGTACATGTCCCGGGCGGACGGCCCGTCGGGGGCCAGGCGCATGTCGAAACGGAGCAGGTACATCGGCATCCTCCCGCCTTCGGCGCGACCCCCCTCGGCCGGCGTTCCGGGCCGGTGAAGACTGCCACCAAATCGACGGCGCCGGCACCTCCCCGGATCAATACGTACTGATTGTTGATAGTAACTTTTATTTACTAATATCTCCCTCCATGGACTTCGCTGCCGGCAACGGCACCCGGCGCGACCCCGACGACAACCACAACGAAGGCGTCGTGCCGATCGAGGACTGGCCGCTGACCGCTCTTCTCCGGGGGGCCCGGGCGGCGTTCGGCTCGGCGATCCGCCGGGCGCTGGCCGGTGGCGGCTACGACGACCTGCCGCCCAACGGGCCGTACGTGATCGGCGCCATCGCCCGAAGCGACGCGGCCCGAAGCGACGCGGCCCGAAGCGACGCGGCCCGAAGCGACGCAGCCCGAAGCGACGCAGCCCGAACGTCGGCACCCCTGGCCGCGGTGGTGCGGCAGCTGGGGGTGTCCAAGCAGGCGGCCGGCCAGCTGGTCGACACCCTGGTGATCCGCGGCTACCTGCACCGGTCGGTGGACCCTGTCGATCGCCGGCGGCTGGTCGTCGGGTTGACCGACCGCGGGGCGGCCGCGGCGGCGGTCATCCGGACCGCCGCTGACGCCGTGGAGGCGGAGCTGCAGGCAACCGTCGGCGTCCGCCGGGTCCAGGCCACCCGAGAAGTGCTGGCCAATCTGGTCCGGCAGGGGGCGAGCTCCCAGGAGATGGGCGATGCGTGAGGGCAGGCCGTCGACGACGGCGCAGCGGGTGGCCGCCTACCGGCTGGGGTTCGACCGCCTGGACGCCCCGTATGGCGACCCGGCGGCCGACGAGGCCCTGGCCCGCGACGTCGCCGGCCCGGCGCCGGCGGAGGGCAACGAGCTGATGGGTCGCCACCTGCGGGCCCGGACCAACTTCTTCGACCGGGTCACCGTCAGCGCCCTCGAGCGGGGCGTGGCCCAGGTGGTGGTGGTCGGCGCCGGCTACGACGGCCGGGCCCTCCGCTACGCCAAGCCCGGGGTGCGGTGGTGGGAGGTGGACCACCCGGACACCCAGGCCGACAAGCGGGGGCGGCTCGACCGACTGGGCCTGGCCCACCGCCACGTCACCTTCGTCCGCTGCGACCTGGAGGTCGGCGGCCTGGACGGCGCGCTGGCCGACGCCGGCTTCCAGCCGGACGCCCCGGCGCTGTTCAGCTGCGAGGGCGTCGCCCTCTACCTCAGCCCGGTCGCCCTGGCCGACACGCTGGCCGACCTGCGGTCGTTGGCTGCGCCGGGCACCCGGCTGGCCCTTTCCGTGTCCCTGCCGCCGGCCACCGCCGCCCGGCAGGCGTCCCGGGCCCGGCTCCACGCCGCGCTGGCCGCCATGGGCGAGCCGGCCACCGCCACCCTCACCGAGGACAGCCTGGCCGACCTGCTGACCGGTAGCCGCTGGCGACCGGTGGCCCTCTCCGAGAAGGCCCAGCGGGCCGGGTTCGTGGTGGCCACCCCGGAGTGGGTGCCGGCCGGAGCCGGCCGGCCGCCCAGCCGGGGCCGGCTGGCTGGGTTCGCCGAACGAATGACCACCCGGGCCGGAGGGGCCACGCTGCCGGGCCATCTGGCGGCCACCTACGGGGTAACGGTCCGGGGCAGCCGGGAATTGGACGTGGGGGTCCACCGGATCGACCTGGCCGGCGGCGGCAGCTGGATCGCCCGGATCTTCCC
Source organism: uncultured Acidimicrobiaceae bacterium (assembly GCA_964453355.1). Taxonomy (GTDB): domain Bacteria; phylum Actinomycetota; class Acidimicrobiia; order Acidimicrobiales; family RAAP-2; genus DASZUK01. Next base: position 2,164 of record CAYVPF010000333.1, read on the forward strand.
GGCCAACCGGCCGGTGGCGGCGGCCCGGCAGGACGCCGAGCTGCTCGGCTGGCTCGGGGTCGCCGGCTTCCCGGCCGAGCGATGCCCGGTGGCCGATCCGGTGTCGGTCCACGACGACCAGGCCGTGCTGGTGACCGAACGGGTGCCCGGAAGGGCGCTGTCGTCGGCCCCGGCTTCGTTCGAGCTCCTCGGCCGCCTGCTGGCCCAGCTGCACGCCCTGCCGGTCGATGGGCCGGTCGATGGGCCGGCCGACGGGCCGGTCGACGGGCCGGCCGACCCACCGGCCAGGGGACGGCCCGGCGGTGGCTGGCACCACCTGGTGCCCGACGGCACCGCGGCTGACGAGATCTCGGCGGCCCGGGGCCTGCTCCACGACGCCCGGCATCTCGCGCCGGCCGCCGACGCCGGCCGCTACGACCAACTGGTCGCCGCCGTCGACATCGTCGACCACCTCCTCGGACGCCCCGACGTCGCCCTCCCCGAGGCCCTGGTCCACGCCGACCTGGTGCCGCGCAACGCCATCCGGTCCCCCGCCGGCGACGTCGTGGTCATCGACTGGGCCGGGGCCGGCCGGGGTTCCCGGGTGGCGTCGTTGGGCTGCCTACTGTGGGCCGCCGCCGGCAACCGGCGGGCCGTCGCCGCCGCGGTGTCCGGCTATTCGGCGTCGGTCACCTTGCAGCCGGACGAACTGGACCGGCTGGCCGCGGCCATGGCGCTGCGGCCGCTGGCCCTGGCCTGCTGGACCCTGGCCACCGGCCGCAACACCGTCAGCGGCGCCGCCGACTGGTGGGAGGAACAGCGCAACCACATCGGCCCCGCTGCCGACCGTGCCCGGCAGCTGCTGGCCGACCGGCCCCCGACCTGACCGCTGCTGAGCTGGCCCGCTGCCGGCCCGTCCAATGCCCCTTGCAAATTCGCAGATATCAGGTAACTATTAGGGGGCCATCCATTGGCGTCGCGGTTCGGCGGAGCCCCGGAGATCCCCCCTACCGTGGCTCCGCCACCGTGATCACGTCGCCAGCAGACCGTGGGCCCTAGCGCAGTCCACCAGCCCGGTCAGGGCCTCGGGGCGGTCCAGGGCGGCCAGGGCCACCGCCCGGTCCACCGGCTCCCCCTCCCGCAGCCGCCGGACCGGCACCTCCAGACGCTTGCCGTTGACCGTGTGCGGCAGCGCCGGGACGGCCACGATCACGTCGGGG
>CAYVPF010000334.1:0-3358 GCA_964453355.1 uncultured Acidimicrobiaceae bacterium
CCGGCCACCACGCCGACCGACGGTTCGGTCGACGGCCGCCGGCGGTACCGCCGGAAGGCCCACCTGACAATACATTTTGGCATCACATATCTTGACGCAAAATGTTTTGATATCTAAACTTTAGGCATGGAAGAGCTGTCCCCCCTCCCCACGCCATCCGCCGCCGGCCTCCCGGTCGGCGGGAACCCCAACCGGATCGGACCGGACGTATGGCGGGTGGCCATCGTGGTGATCCTCGGCATGCTGATGTCGGCGTTGGACACCACGATCGTGAACGTGGCGCTGGTGTCGCTGTCGCGGGACCTGCACACGGACCTGGACACGGTGCAGTGGGTGGTCACCGCCTACCTGCTGTCCCTGGCCGCCGTCATCCCGATCACCGGCTGGGCGGCCCGCCGGTACGGGGCCAAGCGGCTGTTCATCCTGTCCATCGTCCTGTTCACCGTCGGCTCCGCCCTGTGCGGGCTGGCCTCGTCGGTGTCCGAGCTGATCTTCTTCCGGGTGCTCCAGGGCATCGGCGGCGGGTTGATCATGCCCCTCGGCACCATGATCCTGGTCAAGAAGTCCGGCCCGGCCCGGCTGCCCCGGGTGATGGGCGCCATCGGGGTCCCCATCGTGCTGGCCCCGGTGATCGGCCCGACGATCGGCGGGCTGCTGCTGGACAACGTCGGCTGGCGGTGGATCTTCTACGTCAACGTGCCCATCGGCGTCGTCGCCGTGATCGCCGCCGTGCGGCTGCTGCCGAAGGACCAGCCCGAGGACGCCGGCCGGCTGGACGTCACCGGCCTGGCCCTCGTCGCCGCCGGCCTGGTCGGCATCACCTACGGTCTGGCCGGCATCGGGACGGCCACTTTCGTCTCCGACAAGGTGCTGCTGCCCCTGGCGGTCGGCCTCGTGCTGGTGGCCGCGTTCGTGTGGCGGGCCCTACGGATCGATCGACCACTGCTGGATATGCGGCTGTACGCCAACAAGGCGTTCAGCGCGGCGTCGCTCACCACCTTCTGCATCGGGGCCGCCCTGTACGGCGGCATGATCCTGATGCCGTTGTACTTCCAGACCGTCCGGGGCGAAAGCGCCGTGATGACTGGCCTGCTGCTGGCCCCCCAGGGCGTCGGCTCGGCGCTGGCTATGTGGGTCGGCGGTCGGGCCACCGAGCGGTTCGGCGGCGGCGTCACGGCCCTGATCGGCGGCCTGGTGAGCATCGTCGCCACCATCCCGTTCGTGGCCATCGGGGCCCACACCTCCTTCGCGTTCCTCTGCTCGGCCAGCACCATCCGCGGCTTCGGGCTGGGACTGGCAGTCATGCCGGCCATGACCTCGGCCTTCCGGGTGCTCCGTCCCGATCAGGTCAACGACGGCAGCCCGCAGCTGAACGTGCTGCAGCGGGTCGGCGGCTCCCTTGGCGTGGCCATCTTGACGGTGGTGCTGCAGAACCACCTGGACCGGGCCGGCAGCTCGGTGTCCGCCCAGGCCAGCGCCTTCGGGACTACTTTCACCTGGGTGCTGGTCATCGCCGCCGTGGCCACCCTGCCGACGCTGCTCTTGATCCGCCTGGAGCGCCGCGCCCAGGCGGTCAAGGCCGGCCCACCCGAGATGCCCGACCTGGCCCTGGTCGAAGCCACCGAGGCCCTCGTCGAGGCCCCATGAACCTGTCCCCGGACGAGCCCTACGACGAGCTCCGGCGGTCCATCGGCCGGCTGCTGGCTGCCGACCGCCGGCTGAAGGGCCGCGAGCAGCACCGGAAGGGCGCCACGCTCAGCCATTCCCACCTCCGGGCCTTGTTCGTGCTGACCAAGCAGGAGGAGGCCACGGCCGGCGCCCTGGCCAAGGAGGCCGACCTCAACCCGGCATCGGTCACCGCCATGATCGACCAGTTGGAAGGCCGGGGCCTGGTGCAGCGCCGCCGCGACGGTCAGGACCGCCGGCAGTGCTGGGTGTCGCTCACCGACGCCGGCCGCCGGGAGGTGGAGGAGAAAGAGCAATACTGGCGCCGGCAGATGGCCGAGACCCTGGCGGACATCACCCCCCGGGAGATCGCCGCCGCCACCAAGGTGTTCCAGCGCATCGCCACAGTCATGGAGCACCTCGACGACGTCGACCAGGCGGCCGACCAGGCGGGTGACGCAGGCTGATTCTGCTACCGGGGTTGCCTGCATTGTTGTTGCGATAACTTTGCCCCCTCGTTAGGCTGCCGGCGGGCGGATTCACTGATGAGGTGGATCAATGCAGATGACCAACCGTTCCGCTCTCCGGCGGGGTGGGGTCGGCCGATTGGCCGCCGCCCTGCTGCTCCTGTGTCCGGCCACCGTGGTGGTCGGCGTGGTCGGCGTGGTCGGCATGGCGACGGTGGCCGGCCAAGTGGTCGTCACCGGCGCCAACCCGGCCGGCGCGTCGACAACGTCAACCGGGTCCACAAGATCGGCAACCGTGCCTTCGGCCACGGTGTCCCAGTACGAGACCGGGGCCAGCGCCGCCACACTGTTCGCCCAGGGGGCCTGGGCCGGCGTGGTCGGGTCGCAGGGGTTGGTGATCCTGGACTTCGGCCGGCCGGCGGCGGAGGGGTCGACACTGGGGATGGTGACCCACAGCGACACGTTCGCCGGTCTGCCACAGGTCGCCACCGCCGTGGAGTCGTACATCGACGGCTACTTCCAGGATGCGCCGGACGACACCCACCTGTACGTGGCCGTCGGCACCAACAACAGCTGCGGCAGCGGGCAGCCGTGCGGCAGCACCACCTGCGGCTGCTCCCTGGAGCCGTCCAGCTACAGCGCCTGGGGGGCGGCGCTGGCGTCGACGGTCGAGTCGGTGCAGGGCTGGGCCAGCACGCTGAAGCAGCAGTGGTCGTACACGGACACCGTCACGGTGGTGGCCGGCGACGACATCGAGCCGGCCTACGACCCGGGGTACCAGAACACCTACAACCTGCTGGCCGGCTATGCCGCCGCCGTCGGCGGCTACGAGCCGGCGATGGTCGACTACGGGTCGGCCGAGCCGGGGTACTGGTCGGAGCCACAGCTGCTGCAGGTGGCCAACGGCTTCGAACCTGACGTGGTGGTCCCCCAGCTGTACTACCCGGCCTTCGTCGACGAGTGGGCGGCGAACGGGCTCGACTACCTCGTCGACGCGGCCGCCGTGCTGCGCGACCGCGGCGAGCGCGACATCGTGCTGCTGATCGCCGGCGAGGGGGGTACGCGCCCCCGGCTCGAATCGAAGGTCGCCGAGCTCGGCCTCGACAAGGTCGTGTTCGCGGGATCGGTGCCGCGACGCGAGCTCGGCGCGGTCGTGTCGAGCTGCGACGTCGCGATCACCTCGTTCGCGAACCTGCCGGTGCTCGCGACGAACTCCCCGAACAAGT
>CAYVPF010000335.1:0-3357 GCA_964453355.1 uncultured Acidimicrobiaceae bacterium
AGGATCTGCGACAGGGCGTTGGCGGCATCGCCGTGACCGATGCCGAGCTGGCCGACCCACCGATGGTGTCCGGCGGGGTCGACGGCGACCACCTGGACGAGCTGCGGGCCGAGCCCATCGCCCTGATGCAGCGGCTGCGGGACGAGTGCGGCGACATCGGCCGGTTCCGCCTGGCGGGCCGCGACGTGGTGCTGCTGAGCGGCGCCGACGCCAACGAGTTCTACTTCCGGGCGCCCGAGGAGGTTCTGGACCAGGCCGAGGCCTACCCGTTCATGACCCCCATCTTCGGTGAGGGCGTCGTGTTCGACGCCCCGCCGGAGCGGCGGCGGGAGATGCTGCACAACCAGGCCCTCCGGGACAAGTTCATGCGCGGCCACGCCGCCACCATCGCCGCCGAGGTGGACGGGATGGTGGCCGCCTGGGGCGACCGCGGCGACATCGACCTGCTGGAGTGGTTCGCCGAGCTGACCATCTACACGTCGTCCGCCTGCCTCATCGGCCACAAGTTCCGCCGGCAGCTCGATCCCCGGTTCGCCGCCCTCTACCACGACCTCGAGCAGGGCACCGACGCCATCGCCTACGTGGATCCCTACGCCCCCATCGACAGCTTCCGCCGCCGGGACGAGGCCCGGGTGGAGCTGGTGGCCCTGGTGCAGGCGATCATGGACGGCCGCGCCGTGGGCGGCGACGCGGCGGCCGATGACGACCCGGCCGCCGGAGGCGGCCAAGACGACAAGGATCTGTTGGACGTGCTGATGTCGGTGCGCCACGACGACGGGTCCCCCCGGTTCTCCGCCGACGAGGTCACCGGCATGTTCATCTCCATGATGTTCGCCGGCCACCACACCACCTCCGGCACCGCCGCCTGGACGCTCATCGAGCTGCTCCGGCAGCCCGACGAGCTGGCCGCGGTCACCGCCGAGCTGGACCAGCTGTACGCCGACGGCTCCGAGGTCAGCTACCAGGCCCTCCGTGACATCCCGCGGTTGGAGGCCGCCATCAAGGAGGCCCTGCGGCTGCACCCGCCGCTGATCCTGCTGCTGCGGGTGGCCAAGGAGGACATGGCCTACGGGGGCTACCGCATCCGGGCCGGCAGCCTGGTGGGGGCCACCCCGGCCGTGTCCAACCGCATCCCCGCCGACTTTCCCGACCCCCATGCCTTCGTCCCGTCCCGGTACCTGGACCCGAGGGTGGAGGACCGGGCCAACCCGTGGACCTGGATCCCGTTCGGGGCCGGCCGCCACCGCTGTGTCGGCGCCCCGTTCGCCATGATGCAGCTGAAGGCCATCTTCTCCGTGCTGCTGGCCGGTTGGGAGTTCGAGCTGGCCCAGCCGCCGGGCTCCTACCGCAACGACCACTCCAAGATGGTGGTCCAATTGCAGCAGCCCTGCCTGGTCCGCTACCGCCGTCGGGACACCGCCGCCGCGGGGTCCGGCGACGAAGGTGCGGCCGGCATCGTCTCAGCCGCCGCCGGTGGGGCGGCGGACGGCACCGCGGCGGCCGGTCCCGGCGAGCGGACCTGGCGGGTGGTGGTGGACCGGGACCTGTGCCAGGGGCACGCCGTCTGCGAGTCCGAGGCCCCGGCCGTGTTCTCGGTGTCCAAGAAGGGCGACCTCACCATCCTGGTGGACCAGCCCGCGGACGACCACCGGGCGGCCGTCGAGCGGGCCGTCGGCGAGTGCCCCACCCACGCACTGCGGATTGAGGAGGTCTGATCGTGGCGGCGTACCCGAGAGAAGAGCTGGAGGAGATGGTCCAGCGGTGGTTGGCCATCAACCAGAAGTGCGAGGCAGAGCGCGACTGGCGGCCGATGGCGGGCATGTACACCGAGGACGCCACCTACGGCTGGAACGTGGGGCCCAACGACGAGTTCATGGCGGTCGGCCGGGACGAGATCCGCGAGTTCGCCCTCGGGTCGGAGATGGCCGGGCTGGAAGGGTGGGCGTACCCGTACCAGCGGGTGCTCATCGACGACCAGCAGGGTGAGGTGTTGGGGCTGTGGAAGCAGGTGGCCGACGCCACCCGGCCCGACGGGTCCCACTACGAGGTGGCCGGCCTCGGCGGCAGCTGGTTCCGGTACGGCGGCGACTGGATGTGGAGCTGGCAGCGCGACTTCTTCGACGTCGGCAACGCCGGGACCGTGTTCTTGGACATGATCGGCCAAGGCGTCCTGGCCCCCGGCATGCAGCAGCGCATCGAGCGGGCCATGGCCGGCGAGCGCCTGCCCGGCCACTACCGGCTGGGCGAGGCCCCGGCTGATCTCTGGCCCTGACGCCACCACCCGGCGGAAGCAACCGGGGGTTTCGGGCGTTGTACCTCGTGTAGGCGGTGGTCGGGTGGGTATGCCCACACCGGACCCGAAAAATGGACGAGGATGGCTCATGGAACAGTTCAGCGGGAGCACGGCAACGGCGGCGGGGCTCGGCGGCGAGGTGTCGGAGCAGTCCGGCGCGGCCCACCGACTGCGGGCGCTCGTGGCGGAGACCGAGGCCCGTGGGGCGCCGATGGTGTCCTCGCAGGCTTTGCAACGGCGGTTGTTCGAGGTCTATGACGCCGCCAGCGCCGTCCCCGAGGCCCTCGGCATCGTGCAGCACAACCTGGGCCTGACGCTCGACCGGACCTGGTACAGCGCGGTCGAGGTCGGCACCCTGGCCGACCTGATCGACCGGCTGCTGGCCCAGGACGCCGAGGCGGCGGGAGCGGCTGCGGAGCCCGAGAGCGCAGTGGAGTCTTCGAGCTGACCTGAGGGCACACCGGCGCTCTTGAACGGCGACGACCCGGCGCTCCGCGTCGCCAGTCCCGGTATTTCCGCACGACCTCTTCCCATTACTCCAGAGTAATTCCTGGTCGAACGGGGATTCCGCCGAAAGGTACCGGCGGTTGCACCGTTGCCATTGCCGTATGCGGTGAACGGCGGAAGGCTCTGGCGGAAGGGGCAGGCGAACATGAGAGCGGGACCAGCTCGACGGTGGGTCGGTGTGGTGGTCGGCGGGGCCGCCCTCGGCCTGGCGGTCGCCATGCCGGTGACGGTGGGGATCGGAACGGTCGGCTCCGGGGCGGCTGGGGCCGCTGGGGCGACGACTGGAGTGACGGCGCCCGGGGTGGTCACCGGCGGGGCCTCTCGAGGGACGGCCGGCGACGTCCGCCCGATGACCGGGACGCTGCCGCCCACAAATCCCCCGGCCAACATCCCGCCGAGCAGCCCGAACAGCCTGACGGCCACCGATGCCGCCCGGGCGGACGAGGGGGTGGGGCCGATGGACGTGGACCTGACCGCCTTTCACGCCCTGACCGTCCCCGAGCAGGTGTTCGTGGTGGAGAACCTCGAACGCACCGGCCGGGGGGAACCCCCCATGA
>CAYVPF010000336.1:0-3346 GCA_964453355.1 uncultured Acidimicrobiaceae bacterium
GATCGGCCACCACCCGCTCCCCGACCGCCAGCTGCCCTTTGCCGCCGTCGATCAGCAGCAGCTGCGGGGCGTAGGCGAACCGCCGCACCTTCTTCCGCCGGCCCACCTCGTCGTCGTCCACCGGAGGCGACCCCGCCGCCGCGGCCGCATCGGCCGCCGGCCCGGTCGGCCCTGCGGCCCCTGACCACTCCGTCGGCGCTGCCAGCTCAGCCAACTCGGCCGCCCGGGCCGCCCGCTCCTCCACCAGGGCCGTCAGCCGGCGGGTCAGCACCTCCTCCATGGCCGCGTAGTCGTCGTTGCCGGCCACCGTCTTGACCTTGAACCGGCGGTAGTCCGACTTCTTGGCCAACCCGTCCTCGAACACCACCATGGACCCCACGTAGTCGGTGCCCTGCAGGTGGCTCATGTCGTAGCACTCGATCCGCAGCGGCGCCTCCGGCAGGTCCAGGGCCACCTGCAGCTCCGTCAGGGCCTTCGACCGGCTGTTGTGGTCGGCCGCCCGCCGCATCCGGTGCCGGGCCAGGTCCTCGGCGGCGTTGCGGGCCACCAGCTCCTGCAGGGCCCGCTTGGTCCCCCGTTGCGGCACCGCCAGCTCCACCGGCCCGCCGCGGAGGCCGCCCAGCCAGGTCGCCAGCACCTCGGCGGACTCCGGCTCGGCCGGCACCAGCACCCGCCGGGGCACCTCCGTCCCCGACCCCCCGTACAGCTGCTCCACCACCCGGTCCAGCAGCTGGGCCGCCGTCAGGTCCTCGACCTTGTCCGCCACGAACCCGCCCCGGCCGACCACCCGGCCCCGCCGGACGTGGAACACCTGCACCGCCGCCTCCAGGTCGTCTGTGGCCAGGCCCACCACGTCGAAGTCCTCCGGCCGCTCCGACACCATCTGCTGCGTCTCCGCTGCCTTGCGGACCGCCGTCAACCGGTCCCGCAGCCGGGCCGCCCGCTCGAACTCCAGCGCCTCGGCCGCCTCCACCATCTCGGCCTCCAGCCGGGCCATCACCGGCCGGTTGTCGCCGGACAGGAACCCCATCAGGTCGTCCACCATCCCCCGGTACCGGTCCTGGTCGATCGCCCCCACGCACGGCCCCGAGCACCGCTCGATGTCGTACAGCAGGCACGGCCGGCCCAACCGGGCGTGCCGCTTGAACTTGGCCTCCGAGCAGGTCCGGATCGGAAAGCTCCGCAACAGCAGGTCCAGGGTCTCCCGCAGGGCCCCCACGTGGCCGTACGGCCCGAAGTACCGCACCCCCTTGCGCTTGGCCCCGCGGATCACCATCGGCCGCGGCCACTCCTCCGCCACCGTCACCGCCAGCCACGGGTAGCTCTTGTCGTCCTTCAACCGCACGTTGAACCGTGGCTGGTGGGCCTGGATGAGGGAGTACTCCAACATCAGCGCTTCCACCTCGGTGCCCACCACCACCCACTCCACGTGGTCCGCCGCCGCCACCATCTGGGCCGTCCGCAGCGGCAGCGGGTCCTGCCAGTAGTTCGCCAACCGGTGCCGCAGCGACTTGGCCTTGCCCACGTACAGCACCCGGCCGTCGGCGTCCACGAACTGGTACGACCCCGGTGCGTCCGGGATCGAGCTGGTCGGGGGCCGAAATTGCACGTACCCATTCTCGCGACCCCGGCCGGAATCGTGCCCTGGGCCCGGATCGTCCCCTACACTGGGCCTTGCCGGCCTGGTACCCCGGCAACACACCTCGCACCGAGGCCGACAACCCCGCGGATGGGCGACCAGGCTGTCCCCGCCGGCCACTATCGGCGCGCTCCCCACAGGGGGTTACGAACATGATCCGGCTACAGGGCCCGCTACCCGACCGGTACACCACCGCGACCGCCGACCAGCTGGCTGAGTGGATCGGCGCCGCCAAGGCCACCCTCGGGGACCGCCTGCTGGTCCTCGGCCACCACTACCAGCGGGACGACGTCATGCGCTGGGCCGACGCCCGCGGCGACTCCTTCGGCCTGTCCCGCATCGCCGCCGACCGCGGCGACGCCGACTACATCGTGTTCTGCGGCGTCCACTTCATGGCCGAGTCCGCCGACATCCTCACCGGCGACCACCAACAGGTGCTCCTGCCCGACCTCAACGCCGGCTGCTCGATGGCCGACATGGCCCACATCGACGCCGTCGAAGACGCCTGGGACGACCTCGGCCGGGTCATCGACACCGACCGGCTGGTGCCCATCACCTACATGAACTCCGCCGCCAACATCAAGGCCTTCGTCGGCCGCCACGGCGGCGCCGTCTGCACCTCCTCCAACGCCCGCGCCGTCCTCACCTGGGCCCTCGACCCCGCCGGGACCGCGCCAGCAGGCGCCAGGGGCGACAGAGTCCTGTTCCTGCCCGACCAGCACCTCGGCCGCAACACCGGCTTCCAGCTCGGCTACGCCGCCGACGACATGATCGTGTGGAACCCCCGGGCCGACTTCGGCGGGGTCGCCGACGTCGACGTCAAGGCCGCCCGGTTCCTGCTGTGGAAGGGCCACTGCTCCGTCCACCAGCGGTTCCGCCCCGAGCACATCGCCGCCTTCCGCGCCGACCACCCCGACGGCATGGTGGTGGTCCACCCCGAGTGTGCCCACGACGTCGTCGAGCTGGCCGACCAGGTGGGGTCCACCGACCACATCATCCGGGCCGTCGCCGACGCCCCCACCGGGTCCGTCATCGGGGTCGCCACCGAGATCCACCTGGTCAGCCGGCTGGCCCACGACCACCCGGACAAGACCGTCACCTGCCTCGACCCGCTGGTCTGCCCCTGCTCCACCATGTCCCGCATCGACCCGCCCCACCTCGCCTGGATCCTGGAAGGCCTGGTGGCCGGCGACGTCCGCAACCGCATCACCGTCGATCCGGACACCGCCGAATGGGCCCGGGTGGCCCTGCAGCGGATGCTCGACATCACCTGAGCTCGGGGTAGGCGACTACGGTTTGCCTGCACCCCCCGGGCGGTCCGGGATCGGTGTTCCGGCGGCCGGGGCGGTAGGTTGAACCCGATGCTCTACCAGGCGTACCAGCGGCAGCGGGACGTGACCGCACCGGCGCGGGCCCTGGCGGGCTTGGCCACCTGGACTCTCGGTGAGCTGCCGGACCGCTGGACCGACAACACCGTGGTCCGCCGCATGGCGGCCGGCTACGAGATGGTCGGCCGGGCCAAGCTCACCCACGACCGACCCCCGTTCGGCATCGACCAGGTCATGGTGGCCGGCGAGCCCACCCCGGTCCGCGAGGAGGTGGTCGTCACCACCCCGTTCTCGTCCCTGCTGCACTTCGCCAAGGACGGCGCCGGCCCCCAGCCCACCGTGTTGCTGGTCACCGCCCTGGCCGGCCACTTCTCGTCCC
>CAYVPF010000337.1:0-1698 GCA_964453355.1 uncultured Acidimicrobiaceae bacterium
GCCCGGTCGACGGTGAACGACACCCGTGTGTCGGGGATGCCGGACCGCAGCTGCACCTGCCGGGCCACCGACCGGTCGCCGCCGGGGAAGTTGACGCCGAACACCAGCTCGTCGACGTCGCCAACGGGAGTGCCGGCCCGCTGGAGGGCGGCCCGGACGGCCACCGCTCCCAGCTCGGGAAGGGTCAGGTGCCGGAGGTCGCCGCCGAACTTGCCGAACGGGGTGCGGGCGTAGCCGACGACGTCGACTGCATGCTGCGGCACTCTCGCAATGTAGACCAACCGTTTGTTTCGGACCATCGGACCGTTCGGTGCCGGCAGATTGGGCGGACGTGCGCCCGGGGCTCAGAGTCGTCCGTTCTGTGGCGCTGGGCCGCCGCGTCGAGGTAACATTCCGCCAAACGGTTGTTCAAACATGGAAAGTGACCATGACTGACGAACTGGCCTTCGACCACCCCAAGCTCGACTTCCCCGTCTTCGACGGGGACAACCACCTCTACGAGACCGTCGAGGCGCTCACCCGCTATCTGCCGGACCCCTACAAGGGGGCCATCGACTACGTAGACGTCCACGGTCGGACCAAGATCGCCGTGCTCGGCCAGATCAGCGACTACATCCCCAACCCGACGTTCGAACGGGTCGGGCGGCCAGGGGCCCAGGAGGAGTACTTCCGGATCGGCAACCCCGACGGCAAGACCTACCGCGAGATCATCGGGCGGGGCATGGACTGCCCGCCGGCTTTCCGTTCGGCCGAGCCCCGGCTCGAGCTGCTCGACCGCCAGCACGTCGACTACGCCCTGATGCTGCCGACGCTGGCCAGCCTCATCGAGGAGCGCATGCGGCACGACCCGGAGCTCTGCGCCGCCGCCATCCACGCCTTCAACCGGTGGATGACCGACGAGTGGCCCTATGTCTTCAAGGACCGGATCTTCTCGACCCCGATCATCACCCCGGGGCTCGTCGACCAGGCCATCGACGAGCTGGAGTACGTCCTGGCCAACGGAGCCCGGGTCGTCCTGATGCGTCCGGCCCCGGCGTGGGGGTTCAAGGGACCCCGGTCGTTCGCCCTGCCCGAGTTCGACCCGTACTGGCGTCGGGTGGAGGAGTCCGGCATCCTGGTCGTCCTCCACGCCTCGGACTCCGGCTACGTGCGCTACATGAACGAGTGGGAGGGCGTCAGCGGCGAAACCCTTCCCTTTGCCGCCCCCAAGCGGTTCACCGCCTCGGTCCGGGACCAGCACCGCGACATCCAGGACGCCGTCACGGCCCTCATCTGCCACGGCACCCTGTGGCGGTTCCCGAAGCTGCGGATCGCCCTCATCGAGAACGGCGCCGGGTGGGTGCCGAACCTGCTCGAGCACCTCGACCACACCTGGCGCACCATGCCCCAGGAGTACACAATGAAGCCCTCGGACACCTTCAAGCGCAACGTGTGGATGCACCCGTTCCACGAGGAAGACCCCCGCGAGCTGGTGGAACTGCTGGGTGCCGACCACGTCATCTTCGGATCGGACTACCCGCACATCGAGGGCCTCAGCGACCCCGTGGCCTACGTCGAGGACCTGCAGGGCCTCGACCCGGCCGACCTCCGCAAGATCATGGGCGAGAACATGATGGGCCTGCTCCGCGTCGCCGGCTGACGCTGCTCGATGACGTCAAACACCGTGCCGGCCAACACCGTGCCGGCCAACACCGTGCC
>CAYVPF010000337.1:1798-3339 GCA_964453355.1 uncultured Acidimicrobiaceae bacterium
GCCAACACCGTGCCGGCCAACACCGTGCCGGCCAACACCGTGCCGGCGATGCTGGAGCTGACCGAGGACGGCCCCGGCCGCTATCTGGTGACCCAGCCGGCCGAGTCGGCCGAGGGCCGGGACGTGGTGTTCAGCGGACAGCTGCTGGGGCAGACGATCATGGCGGCCGCCACGGCGGCGCCGGGCAAGGAGGTGCGGGCCGTCCACGCCATCTTCGCCCGGGCCGGCACCTACACCAAGCCGATCGTGCTCGAGGTCGACAGTATGCATGCCGGTCGCACCTGGGCCAGTGACACCATCACCGCTGTCCAGGACGGCCGGCTGCTGTGCCGGTCGCTGGTGCTGCTGCACACCGCCGAGCCGGACCTGATGCGGCACGCTCCGGCGATGCCGGCGGACGTGCCGCCACCGGACGAAGTGGCGACCGGGCCGGGGCAGGTGTTCCCCGGCGGGGAGCTCCGCCCGGTGGGTGAGCGGACAGTGGACGGGATCCCGCGGCACCTGGTGTGGCACCGGTTCCCCGGCCCGCTCGGTCCCCAGGCGGCCCATCAGGCCGTGCTCACCTGGTCGACCTGTGGGGTGATCATCGGCCTGGCCATGCGCCCGCACCAGGACAAGGTGAAGATCGAAGAGGCCCACCTGAACCTGTCCACCGGCGTCATCGGGCACAGCATCCACTTCGTCGAGCCCCTCGACGCCACCCGGTGGCACCTGGTGGTGACCGAAGGCACCCAGGCGTCCGGCGGCCGCATCTACGGGCGCGGGTCGGTGTTCACCGAGGACGGCCAGCTGGTGGCCACCTTCCAGCAGGACTCCATGGCCAAGGAGGCCGAGCACTCGCTGGACCCCCGCCGCTCCATGTAGCCGGGGTGGCCTCCGCCGCCGGCGTGGTGACGGCCTGGATATAGAATTTTCGACAGTCGCTGTCCCCTGCGGTGCCGCCTGTTCGTCTCGATATCGAGAGATGATCCCCCAAAGGAGGCAACCATGAAATACGCAGTGCTCATCTTCCCGAAGCCCGGCACCCACGACGGGCTCCCCCCTGACGAGTACAAGGCCCTGAACGGCGAGTACCTGGCACTACGTGACGACCCGCACTGCATCGGCGGTGCCCACCTGCAGCCAGCCGAGACGGCGACCACGGTTCGTCAGGGCCCGAGTGGGGTGTTGATCACCGACGGCCCCTTCGCCGACACCAAGGAGGTGCTCGGCGGCTACTACGTCCTCGACGCCGCCAACCTGGACGAGGCGTTGGAGTTCGTCCACCGGATCCCGGCGATCCGGCTCGGCGGCGCGGTCGAGGTCCGGCCTCTGGTGGACATCCCGGCGGAGGAAGCCTTCTGATCGAGGAGGTGTTCCGCCGGGAGTGGGGCCGCGTCCTGGCTTCCCTGTGCGGCTTCCTCGGTGACATAGATCTCGCTGAGGAAGCCGCACAGGAGGCCTTCGCCATCGCAGCCGAGCGGTGGCCCCGAGACGGGGTGCCGCAATACCCGGTGGCCTGGCTGGTGGCCACCGGGCGCCACCGGGCCATCGACCGCATC
>CAYVPF010000338.1:0-3322 GCA_964453355.1 uncultured Acidimicrobiaceae bacterium
GGGGCCTGATGGACGAGGCGGCCCAGGTGGAGGCCGGCCACATCGGGACCGGCCACACCGGGACCGGTTAGACGCCTGTGCGGACGTGCCGGCCGTGGCCGGCCGTCTTCTCGGCCCGCACCACCCGGATCCGGTGCACCAGGACCACCACGATCAACACCACGAACAGCACCGCCAGCACGTAGCCGGCGTAGCTGAACCCCTTGATGACGTGGTGCCAGCTGGACCCGAGCGAGTACCCGATGCCGGCCAGGGCGCCACACCAGAGCACACAGCCGGCCACGGTGAAGGCCAAGAACTTCCAATAGGCCATCTCACCCAGACCGGCGGCCAAGGACACGAACGACCGCAACAGCGGGATCAACCGGCCGAAGAACACGAACGGCTCCCCCCGCCGGGCGAACCAGGCCTCGGCCCGGTCCAGGTCGCGGTGGGTGAGCAGGATGTACTTGCCCACCTTGTCCACCAGCGGCCGTCCCCCGAACCGGCCGATCAGATAGCCGGCGGTCGAGCCCACCACCTCGCCCAAGGCGGCCACCACGATGACCAGGGCCAGGTGCAGGTGGTCGTGCCCGGTGGTGGTCAGCTGCCCGCTGGCCAGGGCCCCGGCGTAGCCGATGGCGATCTCGGCCCCGATGGGGATGGCCATCGACGAGATGAAGGTGGCCACGAACAGGGCCAGGTAGCCCCAGGTGGCGAGGAAGTGCTCCATAGGGGGCTTATTTCTATCTGCTGGCGCCGACCGCCGTGGGGACGGTCCCACGTAAGCTGCCCCGGTGCAACGAGTCCGTACCGAGTCCGGATCGGTGTATGACGTGGATCTGGGCGGCATGCGTATCTGCCGGGTCCACGGTCGGCACGGCCCGGCCGACACCCAACCCCAGGACGGCATCTGGCGCCGGTTCGGCGGCCTGGAAGGCCCGGTGGTGGGCCAGGCCATGGTCGTGTACTGGGCCACCGAAGCGGCCGCCGGGGCCCGGGAGACCAACCTGGGGTTCCGGACCACCCCCGTGCTGGAGGTGACCGACGTTGAGTAAGAACGTGTTGGGTGGCGACCTGGAACCGTGCAGCCTGGAACCGGTGACCGGCTTCTACCGCGACGGCTGCTGCAACACCGGGGCCGAGGACGTCGGGGTGCACACCGTCTGCGCCCTCATGACCGCCGACTTCCTGGCCTTCTCAAAGTCCGCCGGCAACGACCTCAGCACCCCCCGTCCCGGGTTCTCGGGTCTGGTGCCCGGCGACCGGTGGTGCCTGTGCGCCCCCCGGTGGCAGGAGGCCCTGGAAGCCGGGGCCGCCCCGCAGGTCGTGCTGGAGGCCACCCACGCCGGCACGCTCGAGTGGGCCGGCCTGGACGACCTCAAGCGGCACGCCGTCTGACCCGGGGACGCCGCGGGCGCTGGCTAGCCCCGGCTGACCGGTCACGGGGGGCCGCCTAGCCGCGGCTGCGGAGCACCGTGGCGGCCTCCTTGGCCCGCTGCACGAACCCCTCCTCGTCGAGGATGCCGGCCAGGTGCTCGAAGAACAGGCCGATCAGCACCGCCCGGAGCACCCGGGCCACCGCCGGGGCGCCGGGGCCCTGGCAGATGTCCGGTTCCGACTCGTTCAGCCAGTGCTCCAGGGACTCCTGGGTGGCCGTGAACAGCTCCACGCCGACCGTCCTGGCGGTGTCGTCCCCCCGCATCACCTCGCCGAGCATCAGCCGGACGAAGTCCTCCACCTCCAGCATGGACTGCAGCATGTCGTCCAGCAGGTCGGCCAAGCCGTCGGCGGCGTCCCGGGTCAGGTCCGCCGGTCCGGCGGCGGCCAGATCGTCGATGAACCCGCGCTCTTCCAGCACCGCCACCAACAGCTCCCGCTTGGACGGGAAGTAGTGGTACAGCGACGCCACGTTCAGCCCGGCGGAGCCGGCCAGGTCCCGCATGGAGGTCCCGTCCACCCCCCGTTGGGACATGAGGGCGAGGGCCGTGTTCAAGATGTGTTGCCGCTGCGACGTTGCCACGACCCCCATCATCTCGGTATCCGTGCCGCCACGTCGAGTCAAACGAACGTTCACTGGACTCAAACGAACGTTCGATGGTACGGTCGGCGCATGATCCAACGGCCGATGCGGGCCCAGGTGGGGACCCAGGTGGGGACCCAGGAGCGGCCACCGGTCCAGGCCGCCGGTGGCCTGATCACGGTGGCCGGCTTGGACGAGTGCCTGGCGGTCCTCCGGGACGGTCGCCGCTTCTCGACGGCCGTCTACGAATCCGTGGTGGGACCGGTGATGGGCCGGACGATGCTGCAGCTGGACGACCCCGACCACCGGGTGCACCGGGCCATGGTGTCCCCGGCGTTCCGCAGCCGGGCCCTGGACGAGGGCATGGTGCAGTCCGTCGTGGACGGCCTGGTGGACCGGTTCTGCGCTGCCGGCCGGGCCACACTGGTGGCCGACCTCACCTTCGAGTTCCCGGTGCAGGTCATGGCCGGCATCCTGGGGCTGCCCCGTGACGACTATCCCCGGTTCCGCCGGTGGGCGGTGGACCTGATCGGGCTGGCCGACGATTGGGAACGGGCGTTGGCCGCCTCGGCGGCCCTGGGCGGGTACTTCGGCGGCATCCTGGCCGATCGTCGCCGGCAGCCCCGCCACGACCTGATCAGCGACCTGGCCGCCCAGCAGCTGGAGGACGAGGACGTGTTCGCCTTTCTCCGCCTGTTGCTGCCGGCCGGGGTGGAGACCACCTACCGGGCGTCCGGCACCCTGCTGTACGCCCTGCTGACCCATCCGGAGGCGTTGGCGGCGGTCCGGGCCGACCGGTCGCTGGTGCCCGTCGCCCTGGAGGAGGCCATCCGCTGGGAACCGCCGGTGACCACCATCCTGCGGCGGGCCACCGTGGACACCCACATCGGCGACGTCCCGGTGCCGGCCGGGGCCGACGTGCTGCTGCTGCTGGCCGACGCCAACCGGGATCCCCGCCGTCACCACCGCCCGGAACGGTTCGACCTCGGACGCCCGGACCACCAGCATGTCGGCTTCGGCGGCGGCGCCCACGCCTGCCTGGGCATGCATCTGGCCCGCCTGGAGGCCCGGGTGGCGGTGAACACCCTGCTGGACCGCCTGGGCGACCTCCGCTTGGACCCGGGCCGGGCGGAGCCCGTCATGGAAGGCACCGCCTTCCGGTCTCCCGACCGGCTGCCGGTGCTCTATTCCGCTATACAGAATTCTGTTTCCGGGGTATTGCGTTCTAAAGAATCGAGGAGTAAAAAGTGCGTGGGAACAGGCCGGGGGGACGGCCGGTGGATCGTGCTGACGAGTGGCATGGAGGGGGGCACGATCTGC
>CAYVPF010000339.1:0-3304 GCA_964453355.1 uncultured Acidimicrobiaceae bacterium
CTGGGCCGGCGCCGACAGCGTGGCCCTCCTGGCCGAGGTGGTGGCCCGGGTGGCGGCGGCCGGGTTCCGCCCCGTCAACGTCGACTGCACGATCGTGGCCGAGGCCCCACGACTGGCCCCGTACACCGGCCGGATGGCCGACCGGCTGGGCGCCGCCGTCGGTGCCCCGGTATCCGTCAAGGCCACCCGGGCCGAGGGCCTGGGGGCGTTGGGGCGGGCCGAGGGCATCGGCTGCCTGGCCGTCGCCCTGGTCGACGACGTTCCCCGGGCGACCTCGTGACGCCCCGCGGCGGCCAGGACGGCGGGCGTCGCACCGGCGGCCGCGCCGGTGGCGCCCGGCCTTCTGCCGGGCAGTCCGGCGGCGGCCGATCTGCCGGCCGATCTTCTGCCGGTCAATCAGGCGCCGGCCGATCGGCGGGCCGGGCTGCCGGTAGTCAGGCCGGCGGCGGCCGACCTGGCACCCGTTCGACCGGGCTCGGGCGGGGCGCCGGGGGGGCGCAGTCCGGACCGAGCCGGCGGCCGTCCCGGCCGGCCGGTGAGCTGGGCGGGGACCAGGTGGAGGGCCGCCAGGCCGTCCTGGAGCTGTTGGCCGCTGGCCGCCGGTCGGTCCGCCAGCTGTGGGTGGCCGACGGCCAGGACCCGTCGGCCCAGCTGGACCGCATCGAGGAACTGGCCGCGCACCGGCACGTCCGGGTGGAGACGGTGTCCCGGGGCCGCCTTGACGCCGAGGCCCGCACCGACGCCCCCCAGGGGGTGCTGGCCTGGGCCCGGCCGATCGACCCGGTGCCGCTGGACGACCTCTGCCGGCCGACCGCCCACGGCGTCCCGCCGTTCCTGCTGGTGGTGTCCGGGGTCACCGACCCGCGGAACCTGGGCTCGGTGCTCCGCAGCGCCGAGTGCGCCGGGGTGACCGGGGTGGTGCTGCCCCGCCACCGGGCCGCCCACTTGTCGCCCACCGCGGCCAAGGTGGCCGCCGGGGCCATCGAGCACCTCGACTTCGCCGTCGTCGGTGGCATCCCGGCCGCCCTGGACCGGCTGCGGTCCGCCGGGATCTGGACCTTCGGCCTCGCCGGGGACACCGACCGGTCCCTCTACGACCTGCCCCTCGGCGACGGGCCGGTGGCGCTGGTGCTGGGCGGCGAAGAGCGCGGCCTGGCCCCGCTCGTCCGCCGACGCTGCGACGCCGTCGTGGCCATCCCCCAACACGGCGCCCTGCCGTCCCTGAACGCCGGCGTGGCCGGGGCGGTGGCCTGCTTCGAGGTGGCCCGGCAACGGGTCGGGGTCAGGCCGCCTCGGTGAGCACCGCCGTGCACTGCGGGCACCGGCGGGCCGCCGCCGGGATCTCCGTGGTGCACTCCGGGCACGGCTTGCGGGGCGGCTCCTCCGGCGGCATCACCCCCATCCGGTGCATCAGGTGGGCCACCGGCTTCAGCACGAAGAAGAACACCACCGCGGCCACGATCACGAACGACAACACCTCGTTGACGAAGTCGCCGTAGTGGAACGTGCTGTGGTGCACCGTGAAGGTCAGGTCGGCGAATGTCGGCTTGCCGACGATGGCGGCGATGAGGGGGGTCAGCAGGTCCTTGACCAGCGACGACACCACCCCGCTGAACGCCGCCCCGATGACGACGGCGATGGCCAGGTCGACCAGATTGCCTCGCAGCAGGAACTGCTTGAAGTCCTTCCACATGCCGGTGTCCTCCTTGTCGGGCGGCGGCGTCGGTGCCCTCCCATGATGGTCCCGCCGGCCCCGCGGCGACGGGATCGCGAACGACAGGTGTCGGGAGGGTGCTTGCGCCCGTGCCGGGTCGTTGGCAGGCTGAGTCGGTGACAGGTCCAGATCCCGCCGACCGGCGGCCGGATCCGCCGGCGGGGGCCGGCGGCGGACAGGTCTCTCTCCCCAAAGCCTTGGCCCTCGTCGTCGTGGCCGTCGTCGTCGGCATCCTGCTGCTGCACGTCGCCACCAGCTCCCCGTCGGCCACCGGTTCCGGATCGACCACGACCACCACCACGACCGCGGCCGCCGGCCACGGCGGCACGACCACCACCACCGCTGCGACCACCCCGCCCAGCAAGACCGTGAAGGTGCTGGTGGCCAACGGCAGCTCCACCACAGGGGCCGCCGGGTTCTTCACCACCAAGCTCACATCCGCCGGCTGGGGCACCCTCTCGCCCACTGACGCCAGCACCACCGTCAACGCCTCCGGCGTCTACTACGCCGCCGGCCAGCAGGCGGCGGCCACCGCCATCGCCGGCACCCTCGGCCTCAAGCCGGCCGTCGTCCAACCCCTCACCACCGCCGTGCCGGTCACCGGCACCACAGGGGCCGACGTGGTCGTGGTCATCGGTCCGGACCTGTCCTCCCAGGCCACCACCACGACGACCGGTTGACCGATCTCCCGCTTGTCCTGGTCCCCATCCGGGACCAACCGGCCCGGGCGGCGCTGTTCCTCGACTTCGACGGCACCCTCGCCCCCATCGTCGACGACCCGGCGGCTGCGGCCCCGCTGCCTGGCGTCCCCGACCTCCTGGGGGCCCTCAGCCGCCGCTTCGGCCTGGTAGCCGTCGTGTCCGGCCGGCCGGTCGACTTCCTGGCCGACGCCCTCCGGCGTCCCCCCCGGGTGCACCTGGTCGGTCTCTACGGCATGGAGCAGCTTGACTCCGACGGCCGGCCGGTAACCGCCGCCGGCCCGGCCGAGCCCTGGCGTCCCGTGGTGGCCGAGGTGAGCCGGCGCGCCGTGGCCGAGGCCCCGGAAGGCGCCGGGGTGGAGCCGAAGGGGCTGACCGTCACCCTGCACTGGCGTCGCCGGCCGGACGCCGAGGGCTGGATCCGCCAGTTCGCCGATCAGCAGGCCGCGGCCACCGGCCTGGTCCCCCAACCCGGCCGCATGTCGATCGAGCTGCGGCCACCAGTCGACGCCGACAAGGGCACCGTGGTCCGCCGGCTGGGCGCCGGTTGGGACGCAGCCGCCTGCTTCGGTGACGACCTCGGCGACCTGCCGGCCTTCGCCGCCCTGGCCGACCTCGGCCGGGCCGGCATGGCGGTGGCCCGGGTGGCGGTGGTCGACGCCGACAGCCCGCCGGAGGTGGCCGCCGCCGCCGACCTGGTGGTCGACGGCCCGGCCGGGGCCGAGGCCCTGCTCCGGCAGCTCCTGGAGGCCCCGGAAGGACCGGCGGGAGCCGGGGGCGTCGTCGGAGCGGGGGCGCCGGGGGGCGCCAGTCGGTGATGTTTTCAAGTCGCTGGCACCAGAATTAGAGCGGATACGCGCAAACGGCGGCGCCAGCGTGGAAAAAGCGAATG
>CAYVPF010000340.1:0-3294 GCA_964453355.1 uncultured Acidimicrobiaceae bacterium
CCCGGCGGGACTTCACCGACGTCCGCGACGTGGTGCTGGGCTACCGGCTGCTGGTGGAGCAGGGGGTGCCGGGAACGGTCTACAACATCTGTTCGGGCCAGGACGTGGCCATCTCGGACATCGCCGATCGACTGCTGTCCCTGGCCGGGGCCCAGTTCCGGCTGGTCACCGACCCGGACCTGGTCCGGCCGGTGGACGTGCCGGTGCTCCGAGGCGATCCGTCCCGGCTGGAGGCCGCCACCGGCTGGAAGCCGGCCATCCCCCTGGAGGACACCCTGCGGGACGTCCTCGACTACTGGGAGGCCCAGCCGGCCTCGGCGTGACGGAGAACGCCGGCCGGCGTTCGGGATCAGCCGGCATTCGGCCGGCTCAGGCCACGGACGTCACGGCGTCCCGGATATGGGTCCGGACGACCTTGGCCTGCTCCCGGGCCTTCTGGGCCAGCTCACGGGCGGCAGGGGGCAGCTGGTC
This sequence comes from uncultured Acidimicrobiaceae bacterium, assembly GCA_964453355.1. Taxonomy (GTDB): domain Bacteria; phylum Actinomycetota; class Acidimicrobiia; order Acidimicrobiales; family RAAP-2; genus DASZUK01. Next base: position 472 of record CAYVPF010000340.1, read on the forward strand.
CTCCAGCGGCTCCAGGGCCGACTCGACGAGCTGCGACGCGCCCTCGACGACGCCATCGAGGCGCTGCACCCCGGTGGACACGGCCGAACGGACGCCGGCCAGCCGCTGGTCCACGGACGGGACCTCGGCCGCCAGCCGCCGCTGGAGCTCCCGCCGCTCGACCTGGGCCCGCTGGAACCCGAGGACGCCCAGGCCGACCACCACGTAGGCGGCGTCCCGGGCAAGCCCGGTGACGTCGCTGCCGAGATCGTTCAAGTCCTGCATCGCTGCACCTCCCTCGTTCGTTCTGACAACAACAGTATACCCTTTGTTAAACAGTTGCAAGCGCCACCCGGGCTGAAAGGCGGCTTCGGCCGGTACCGGCTGGTATAGCCTCGCCTTCCTGATGGACGCCCAACTGGACGCCCGTGCTCCGGCGGTGGTGGCGGTGCTGGCGACCAGCGACCCGGGGCCCTGGTTCGACGAGACCCTGGCCGCGCTGGCCGCCCAGGACTACCAGGAGCTCTCGGTGCTGGTCCTGTCGTCGGGGACTGACGACCCGACGGTCCGCATCGCCCAGGTGCTGCCGGAGGCGTATGTCCGACGCATCGACGGCCACCCGGGGTTCGGGGAGGCCGTCAACCAGGTGCTGGGCATGGTGGAGGGGGCGGCGTTCTTCCTGCTGTGCCACGACGACTGTGCCCCGGCCCGGGACGCCGTGCACGTGCTGGTGGAGGAGTCCTACCGGTCCAACGCCGGGGTCGTCTGCCCCAAGATGGTCCGCTGGGACGACCCGTCGGTGCTGCTGCACGTCGGCATGAACGCCGACAAGACCGGAGCCGTGGTCGAGCGGGTCCAAGCCGGCGAGGTCGACCACGGCCAGCACGACGCCGTGCGGGATGTGTTCGTGGCCCCCGGCGGCTTCACCCTGGTCCGGGCCGACCTGTTCAAGGAGCTCGGCGGCTACGACGCCGGTATGCCGGCCATGGGGGAGGACCTCGACCTGGCCTGGCGGGCCCAGGTGGCCGGGTCCCGGGTGGTCGTGGCCCCGGACGCCCGGGTGCGCCACCTGGAGGCCCTGGCCGGTGAGCTCCGGCCGTCGCCGGAGCCCGACGAGTCGCTCCAGGTGCTGCAGCGGCGCCACGAGCTGCGGGCGGTGCTGAAGTGCTACACGGTCTTCCACCTGGTCCGGGTGGTTCCCCAGGCCGCCCTGCTGGCCCTCGGGGAGCTGGTGGTGGCCCTGGCGGCCCGCGACCAGGCCCGGGCCCGGGCGGTGGCGGGGGCCTGGTGGTGGAACCTGCGGCGTGTCGGCGAGCTACGGCAGCTGCGCAAGCAGGTCCGAGCCCATCGGGTGTTTCCCGACAAGGAGGTCCGGCGACTGCAGCTGCGGGGCAGTGCCCGGCTGAACACGTACGTGTCCCGGCTGGCCTACCAGGGGTTCGACGTGGCCCACGGCCGGAACCCCGACGCCGAGGGCGCGGTGGAGGAACTGGACGACGAGCCGGTGCTGACCGGCAGCGTCGGGCTGGCGTTCTCGGAGGACACCGACTTCGACGAGCTGGACGACCTCGGCCACCGGTCCGGCCGGGACCGGTTCGGTCGCCGCCGCCGGCGGCGGGTGCTGATGTCCCGCCGGTCCCGGCTGGCGGTGTGGCTGGTGGCGGCCGTGGTGCTGGTGGTCGGCACCCGCGACCTGGTGGCCGGCAATCTGCCGCTCGTGGGGCAGTTCGCCCCGCTGCTCAGCTGGACCGGTACCTGGCGCCACCTGCTGGCCGGCTGGCAGTCCCCGGGGGTGGGCACCACGGCCCCGGCCAGCCCGGCGTTCGGGGTATTGGGCGCGCTCGGCACGGTCCTGTTCGGCGGTATGGGCCTGCTGCAGAAGGTGCTGGTGCTCGGCTGCATCCCGGTGGGGGCCTGGGGGGTGTCCCGGCTGCTGAAGCCCCTGGCCTCGCCCCGGGCCCGGATCGTGGCCGCCGTCAGCTACCTGGGGCTGCCGCTGGCCTACGACGCCCTGGCCCAGGGCCGGTGGGACGGGCTGGTGGCATACGCCGCGGTGCCGTGGATCCTGTCCCGGCTGGCCCGGGCGTCCCGGCTGGGTCCGTTCGCCCCGCCGGCCGCCGGCTGGCGGGGGACGGTCGTCGGGCAGGTGGTGGCCCTCGGCGTCTTGGAGGGGGTGGCGGTGGCCTTCGCCCCGGCGGTGGCCGTGGTGGTGGTGCTCTGCGGGGTCGCCGTGGTGCTCGGGTCGTGGCTGGTCGGGGAGCGCAGCGGCGGCCTCCGGGCCTTGTGGGTGGCCCTCGGGTCCACGGTGGTGGCGGCCGTGCTGTCCGCTCCGTGGGTGGTCGGGACGGTGCTGGCCGGCCGGAGTGCCCTGTCGGTGTTCGGGCTGGCCGCCTCGCCGTCGTCGGCGCCGGGCTGGACCCAGCTGCTCCGGTTCGACGTCGGTCCCACCGGCGGGTCGGCCCTGAGCTGGCTGCTGGTGGCCGCCGCCCTGGTGCCGCTGCTGCTGGGCCGCCAGGAGCGGCTGGCCTGGGCCGGCCGGCTGTGGATCGTGGCCTGCGGCAGCTGGGTGCTGGCGCTGGTGGTGGCCCGGGGGTGGACGGGCTCGTTCTCGCCGTCGGTCGACGTGTTGCTGGCCCCGGCCGCCGTCGCCGTGGCCTGTGGGGTCGGCCTGGCGGTGTCGTCGTTGGAGGTGGACCTGTCCGGGTACCGGTTCGGCTGGCGGCAACTGCTGGCCGTGGCCGCCGTGGCGGCCGCGGTGGTGGGGCTGTTGCCGGTGGTGGCCGAGGCGGCGGACGGCCGCTGGGGCCTGCCGGCCAGCGGGTACGGCGAGGCCCTGTCGTTCCT
>CAYVPF010000341.1:0-3292 GCA_964453355.1 uncultured Acidimicrobiaceae bacterium
TGGACTACTTCCGCTCGGCGGCCGCTCTGACGGGCGCCCCACCCGACCCGAGACTGGGCGACGCAGTAGGCCAGGTGCTTTCCAGGCGCCTGGACGAAGGCCGCTGGCCTCTCGACTGGAGCCCCGGAGGTCGGGTGTGGTTCGAGGTCGACGACGGCGTGGGCCGGCCTTCCCTTTGGGTGACGCTTCGCGCCTTGCGCGTGCTCAGGTGGTGGGAGGGGTAGGGGCCGCCTAATCGCCTGGCTGCGGGTCGGGGTCCCCGCTACCGCTCCCCCGCCGGCCGGCGACGGTCGGCAGCAACGGCGCCAGCACCCGGTGGCGCCAGCAGCCGGTGTAGACCCCGGCCCCGTACACGGTCTGGTCCACCAAGGAGGTGCCGACGTACCGCAGCAGGCCGCCGCGGCGGTGCCACCAGCCGGCCAGCGGCGGGGCCAGCAGCAGGGCGGCCACGGCCAGTTGGCGCCGCCGACGGCGGCGGCCGGGGAGGGCGGCCACCACGGCGGCGGCGGGCAGGGCGAACTGCTGCGTCCACCGGCCGAAGCCCACCCAGGTCTGCCAGGTCCCAGCGGCCGACGACCGGACGGTGGTGGCCAGCGGCACCCGGAACGGCCGCAGCCGGCCGGCCAGCCGGGCGGTGCCGGTGGCGAAAGCGGCCGCGGCCACCGTCGGGCGGCCGGCGACCAGCCCGGCGACGGCGGCCGACGGCGCCGGGGCGACCACGAGGTGGGTCAGGTGGCCGGGATGGCGGCGGGCCAGCGGGGCGGCGGAGGTGCCGTAGTTGAACCGCCGCCGGAGCAGCGCCCCGGTGGCGGTGGGCTCGCGGTGGGTCACCTGGACGGCCGGCTCGTACCGGAGCCGCCAGCCGGCATCCAGCAGCTTCCAGACCAGGTCGACGTCCTCGCCGTAGCGGAACGACTCGTCGAAGCCGTCGCCGAGGGCGAGGCGGCGGACGAGCAGGGCGGCCGTCGGCAGGTAGGCCACCCTGGTCATCGGGACCACCCCGGCCGGCCGGCCGCCGAGGTCCAATGGGGACCCCAGCAACGACGGCCCCGCCGGGGCCACCCGGGGGGCCACGGCCACCACCAGCGGGTCAGCCAGGTGACCGGCCAGGCCACCGAGCCAGCCGGGGGTGGTCCGGCAGTCGGAGTCGACGAAGGCCACCAGGTCGGTCCGGACGGCTGCCAGGCCGGTGTTGCGGGCGGCTGCCGGTCCCCCCGCCACCGGGCGACAGATCAGCTGCGCCCCGTGGGCGTCGCAGATCGACCGGACGCCGTCCGGGTCGACGGACCCGTCGTCGACCACCACCACCGGGTACGCCGAACCGAGGCCGTCCAGGCACGCCACCAGGTCGGCCGGTCGGTCACGCACGGGGACCACCACGGTCAGGTCCAGATCGGCCCGCGACGGTGCCGGGACGGGGTGGGCCAGGCCGGCGTCGGTCAGCCGGCGGGCCAGCGAGGCGGCGGCGGACGACCGGACGGGTCCGGACCGCAGCTCGGCCAGGGCTTCCACCCCGGTGCCGCTGAGGCGGAGCAGCCGGGGCGGGGCGCCACCGAACAGGACGTCATCGGCCAACTGTTTGGTCGTCGGGTCCAGCACCACCGACATGCCCTGGGGCATCGCCGCCGTCGGCGGCACCCCCAGGTCCTGCGGGCGGGCGACCGTCACCGGGCCGCCACGACTACAGGGCGAGGCCGCCGTCGACCGGGACGACGGCCCCGGTGAAGACGGCGCCGTGGTCACCGACCAGGTAGCAGATGAAGGCCGCCACCTCCTCGGGCCGCAACAGCCGGCCGATGGGCTGCTGGGCGCTGAACCCCTCGGCGGCCGCCAGCCCGTAGAGGCGGGCGCTCTCGCCCAGGATCGGGGTGTCGGTGGACCCGGGGCTGACGGCGTTCACGGTGATCCCGGTGCCGGCCAACTCCAGGGCCATGGCTCGGACGAGCCCGGCCACCCCGGCCTTGGCGGCGCAGTAGGCGGCCAGCATCGGCAGCCCCTTGGTGGCCGCGGCCGACGCCACGGCGACGAACCGGCCCCGGCGGGGCTCCGGTCGGCGCAGCAGGGCCGGCACGGCTACCCGCGCCAGGTTCAGCACCCCGCCGAGGTCGATGTCGATGACGGCCCGCTCCTGCTCCGGCGGCAGCTCCCAGGCCGGAAGGCCGCCGGCGATGACCCCGGCGGCGGCCACGGCGGCGTCCAGGCCGCCCCACCGGCGCTCGGCCTCGGCCACCGCCCCGGCCAGGGCGGCGGGGTCACGGACGTCGGCCTCGACGGCCACCGCCCGGTCCCCGGCGGCGGCCACCACGGCGTCCAGCTCGTGAGACTGTCCCAACGGGTACGGCACGTGGGGGTCGTCGCCCCCGAGGTCGACCGCCACCACGCGCCAGCCGTCGGCCACCAGCCCGGCGACCGTGGCCGCCCCCATGCCGCGGGCGGCGCCGGTGACCACCGCCACCCGCTCCCCGCTCACGATGCCCCCGGTCCCCCGACGACCGCCGCCGGAACCGGGGCGACCGGAACTGAGGCCGGCCGCCAGGCATCGACCCGCCGGACCAGGTCGGCCAGCAGGCCCTCCACGATGGCCTGCCCCTCGGCGGCCGTGGCCCCGGCCGGATCACCGAGGACCCCGTTGGGGCTGACGGCGGCGACCCCGGCGGCCCGGAGGGCGGGCAGCAGCACCGAGACGGACCGGGTGTCGCCGGCCGCGGCCCGGTCCAGCCGGACGGCGTCGGGGGCCAGGGCCAGCTGGATGGACGTCTCGGTCCGACCGGCGTGGGCGTCGCCGGGCCACCGGGGCATCCAGGCGAGGACGGCCCGGCCCTCATCGCTGAGCCGGCGAACGGCGGCGGTGACGGCGGCGGCGTTGCCACCGTGGGTGGACACCAGGACGACGGCGGCAAAGGTGCAGGTAGCCGACCGGCCCAACTCGACCAGCAGGAGCTCCAGGGCGTCGTTCCCTATGGACAGGGTGCCGGGGAACCCCTGGTGCTCGCCGCTGGACCCGTAACTCACCGGGGGGGCGGCCACTACCTGCGGCCGGGCGGTCGACAGCCGGGCGCACAGGGCCACGGCCAGGTCGGTGTCGGTGGACAGGGCCAGGTGGGGGCCGTGCTGCTCGGTGGACCCCACCGGGACGGCCAGGACGGCGTCGGGCCCGAGGTCGGCGACGTCCGGCCAAGCCAGCCGGCCCAACTCCCGGCTAGCCGGCTCCCGGCCCCCCGAGATCACCCGGCTCCGAGCACCCGCTCGAATCCGGGCGGGACCACCAGGTCCTCGGGGCAGAGGTCGTGGA
>CAYVPF010000342.1:0-3288 GCA_964453355.1 uncultured Acidimicrobiaceae bacterium
GCGACTGTTCGACCAGGGGCCGCAGTGGTTCACCCTCACCTACCTCCGCGGCGTCTTCACCGGCCAGACCGGCCTGGCCATGGTCAACTCCCTGTGGGTCAGCGCCGCCGCCGCCATCTTCGGGTTGGCGGTCGGCCTGCCGATCGCCTGGCTGGCCGCCCGGACCACCCTCCCGGGCCGCCGGCTGGTGGCCGCCGGGATGTGGATGGTGCTGCTCCTGCCGTCATGGCTTCCCGCCCTCGGATGGGAGCGGTTGGTGGAGCCCGACGGGGTCCTCAGCCGCATCGGTCTGACACTGCCGTTCGTCACCCACGCCATCATGGGCCCGTTCGGTGTCGTCCTCCTGCTGGGCCTTCGCTGCGTGCCGTTCTCCTACCTGGCCGTCACCGTCGCCCTGGCCGGGCTCGGCCAGGAGTTCGAGGACGCCGCCCGGGTGCACGGGGCCTCACGGCTGGGGGCCTTCCGGGTGGTCCTGCCCATCCTGGCCCCGGCCATCTGGTCGGCCCTGGCCATCGGCTTCGCCGAGTCCGTCAGCGACTTCGGGGTGGCCGCCACCCTCGCCTTCCAGTCCCACTTCTCCCTGGCCACCTACCAGCTGTACGCGGCCATCGACAATTTCCCCCCGACCTTCCCCGCCGCCGCGGCCATCGGCTGGCTCCTGGTGGCCTCCGTGGCTCTGCCCCTGATCCTGCAGGGCCGAGCCCTGCGGGGGAAGGCCTACGCCGTCCTGTCCGCCCGGACCCGCCAGGTTGTCCGCCGCCGCCTCTCCCGGGCCGGCAGCATCGTCGCCAGCGCCGGGATCGGCCTCTTCTTCTTCGTCGCCCTCGGCGTTCCCGGGATCGGCGCCATCTTCGGGTCCCTGGTCGCCGACTTCGGGGCGTCGGACTCCCTGACGCTGGCCAACTACCGGGCCGTCTTCGACCAGCCGGGCATGTCCGGCCCGATCCTCCGCTCCCTCGCCTACGGCGCCGTCACCGCCACCGTCACCGTCGTCGGCGGACTCCTGGCGGCCCGCCAGCTGGCCAAGCGGAAGTCCCGGGCCACCCGGTACCTCGACTTCTTGCTGCTCGCCGCCGTGGCGCTGCCCAGCGTGGTCTTCGGGGCCGGCTACATCTTCGCCTACAACCTCCCGGTGTTCTCCCGGTTGGGCATCGACATCTACCAGACGACCACCCTGCTCATCATCGGCTACGTGGCCTCCAGCCTGCCGACCAACGCCCGGGTGCTGGTCGGTTCGATCTCCCAGGTGCAGCCGTCCCTGCATGCCGCGGCCCGGGCCCATGGGGCGGGGGCCTTCCGGGCCTGGCTGCGCGGCGTCCTGCCGGCCGTGTCCCGCCCCCTCGTCCTGGCCTGGCTGCTGACCTTCTGCGGCGTCTTCTTGGAGCTGCCGCTGTCCCAGCTCCTCTACGCCCCCGGGTCCCCGCCGCTGTCGGTGGCCATCGAGCTCAACCTCGGCAACTACCACTTCGCCGTCGGCATGGCCCAGGCCGTCATCGCCGTCGGCATCGCCCTGGCCGTCGTCGGGGCGGTCCTGTTGGCCTACCGGCTGCTGGCTCCGGCCGGCTGGCGGCGCATCGGGACGGCCATCCATGGCTGAGCGGCTGACCGTCGAGGCGGCCATCAAGGTGTACCCCGGTGGCAACCGGGCCCTGAAGGGCCCGTCGTTCACCGTCGAACCCGGCACCTTCCTCGTCCTCTTGGGCCCGTCCGGCTCCGGGAAGACCACCCTGTTGCGGTCCCTGGCCGGCATCGAGCGGCTGACCTCCGGCCGGATCGTCATCGGCGACACCGTCGTCGCCGATGACCGCACCCACCTCCCTCCGGAACGCCGGGACCTGTCGATGGTGTTCCAGGACTACGCCCTGTGGCCGCACCTGTGCGTCCGCGACAACGTCGCCTTCGCCCTCCGCCGCCGCGGCCACTCGAGGGCCACCTGCCGGCAGCTGTCGGCGTCCATGATCGACCGGGTCGGGCTTGGCCACTTGGCCGCCCGCTTCCCCGGCGACCTGTCCGGCGGCGAGCAGCAACGGGTGGCCCTCGCCCGGGCCCTCGTCGCCGACACCGGCCTGCTCCTCTGCGACGAGCCCCTCTCCAACCTCGACGCCGACCTCCGCGAGCGGATGCGGGTCGAGATCTCCTCCCTCGTCCGCGACGTCGGGGCCACCACCATCTACATCACCCACGACCAGTTGGAGGCGTTCGCCCTCGCCGACCGGGTCGGCGTCCTCCAGGACGGCCGCCTGGTCCAGCTCGGCACCCCCGAGGAGATCTACGCCTCCCCGGCCACCCCCTTCGTCGCCCGCTTCACCGGCCTCGCCGGCGAGATGGCCGTCCGCGTCCGCCAGCCCGGGCCCGTCGCCGGCACGTTCCTGGTCGAGCCCACCGACCCCCCCGCCCTCCGGCCGGTGGTGGCCCGGGTCAGCGTCGTCCAGGACGACCCGGCCTCCGACCCGGACGGGGACGGGCCCCCAGCCGGGGAGGGGTCCCGGCCAACCGGGGGAGCGGGCAGCGAGCCGACCCTGGTCATCCGGCCCACCGCCGTCCGGCTGTGCGCCCCCGGCAGCGACCGGTGCCACTTCAACGCCTCCGTCGCCGACGTGGCCTTCCGCGGCCGCCACTACGAGCTGGCCGTCGACGTGGACGGCGGCGGGCGGCTCACCGGGGTGCAGTCCGAACGGCGGGTCGGTCGGGGAACGGCGGTCGGCCTCGAGCTGGACCCGTCCGGCTGCATGGTGTTCGTCCGGCCCGGTGGGGGCATTCCGGCGCCCATGGCCACCACGGCCGGCGGAGGAGCCGGTGGCCCGGCACCGGGTGCCGCCGGCTCGCCGGGCCTGGTGGGCGCCGGCCCCCCCCGACCGGCCAACATGGAGCACTGACCATGAGTACCTCTTCAACCGTCGTCCTGCTCCTGGCCGTCTTCGGGGCGAGCACCGTCGAGATGGTGGAGGCCCTGACCATCGTGGTCGCCGCCGGGGCCACCCGGGGGTGGCGCTCCGCCCTGGAGGGGGCCGTCGCCGCTGTCGTCGTCCTCGGTGTCCTCGTCGGCGCCGTCGGCCTTCCCCTGGTCCACTACGTCCCCCTGGACACCCTCCGGGTGGTGGTCGGCGCCCTCCTCCTCGTCCTCGGCCTGTCCTGGCTCCGCAAGGCCATCCTGCGGGCCAGCGGGCACAAGGCCAAACACGACGAGGACGCCATCTACGCCGAGACCGCCGGCGAGCTCCGGCGGGACGGGCCGGCCACCGGCCACCGCCGGCGGGACGGCGTGGGCTTCGCCGTCGCCTTCAAGGG
>CAYVPF010000343.1:0-3268 GCA_964453355.1 uncultured Acidimicrobiaceae bacterium
CCCCCCCGGCGGACCGGGCCGTCCGGGTGGCCGACGACCCGACCGGCACCGAGCCGGCCGGGGACGTGGCCGCCGACCTGATGGCCCTCTTGGGCGACCCCAGCTGGGTGTACCGCCAGTACGACCACCAGCTCTTCCTCAACACCGTGGTCGGGCCCGGCGGGGACGCCGCCCTGCTGCGGCTGGCCGGGCCGGGACTGCCGCCCAGCGAGCGGGGCCTCGCCGTGGTCACCGACTCGGCCCCCCGGTGGTGTGCGCTGGATCCCCGAGCGGGAACGGCGATGACCTTGGCCGAGGGCGTGGCCAACCTGGCCTGCGTGGGGGCCAAAGCGGTGGCGGTGGTCAACTGTCTCAACTTCGGCAACCCCGAGCACCCCGAGGTCATGTGGCAGCTGTCCGAGGTCGTCGACGGCCTGGCCGATGCCTGCCGGGACCTGGGACTGCCCGTCATCGGCGGCAACGTCAGCCTCTACAACGAGAGCGGCGGTGCCGACATCGACCCCACCCCGGTCATCGGCGTGCTCGGCCTGGTGGACGCCCTCCACCGACGTCCTCCGGGGATCGGCTGGGTCGACGGCGACACCGTCGTCCTGCTCGGTGCCCGGTCCGCCCCGTCCGGGGACCCCCACCCCCTGGGCGGCAGCCGGTGGGCCGTGGAGGGGCGAGAACGCCGGGGTGGCGTCCTGCCGCCGCTGGACCTGGCCGCCCATCGCCGGGTGACCGACCTCGTGGCTGAGCTGGTGGCCGAGGCCGTGTCCGGCGGTGATGGCGCCGGCGGCAGTGGGGTTGGCCGCGCCGGCCTGCTGGACGGGGTCCACGACGTGTCCGGCGGTGGCTTGGCCGTGGCCCTGGCCGAGATGGCGCTGTCGTCGGGCGACCGCGATGGCGCCGCCGTCGGGGCTCGTCTCGGACCGGTGGCCGGGCACGCCGAGCTGTTCACCGAGCTGCCGTCCCGGGTGGTGGTGGCCACCGTCCGCCCCGACGAGGTGCTGGCCCGGGCCCGGCGGGCGGGGGTGCCGGCCGAGGTCCTGGGTAGTGTCGGCGGCGACCGGCTGGTGGTGGACGGCTTGGTGGACCTGCCGGTGGGCGAGCTGGGGTCGGCCTGGTCCCGGGCCCTGCCCGATGCTCTGGGGGAGCCGGTCGTCGGCTGACGCTCTTGATCTGGTGGTGGTCGCGCCGTTGATCTGGCCGGTCCGGGTCGGCCGGGACGTTAGTGCCTATCGGCGCAGCGGCGCCTGCCGTACATGTTTTGTCGAGTCACTGAATGCCAAAATTGAGCGGATATGCGCATGCGGCGGTGCCAGTGACTGGGAAAACCCTTGCGATCCCTTGCCCGGCCGATCTGGCTCTCGCCGGCCGATCTCGGCTTGCCGGCGGGTCTCGCCCCGGTGGTCCTAGCCCGGCCGGCGGGCGGCCAGCTGCTCCACCACGTCGTCGGGCACCCGCAGGTCGCCCTGGCCGGTGCCGACGGACAGGTCGGCCTTGACGGTGCCGTGGTAGTCCGACCCGCCGGTCGGGACCAGGTCGAACCGCTGGGCCAGCTCGGCCAAGGCCGCCCGCTGGTCCCGGCTGTACCGGCCGTAGATGGCCTCGATGCCGGCGAACCCGGCGTCGGACAGCTCGGCCACCGCCGACGCCAGTTCCGTCGGTCCCAGGTCGAGGGTCAAGGGGTGGGCCAGCACCGCCACCCCGCCAGACCCCCGGGCCAGCCCGGCCACGTCGGCCGGGGCCAGACGGGCCTTCGGCACGTGGGCCGGGCGGCCGTCGCCCAGCCACCGGTCGAAGGCGTCGGGGATCGAGTCGGCGGCTCCCAGCCGGACCAGGACGGCGGCCACATGGGGCCGTCCGGCGCTCTCCTCGCTGGCCGCCTCGGCCACCACCTGGTCGTAGGTGATGGGGACGCCGAGCGCCTGCAGGCGGTCCACCAATCGCCGGTTGCGGGCCACCCGGTCCTCCCGCAGCCGGGCCAGCTCGTCCTGTAGCGGTCCGTCGCCGTCCTCCACGAAGTAGACGAGGACATGGGCGCTGCCGCCGCGGAAGGCGCAGGACACCTCGCACCCCGGCACCAGGTCCACCCCGACCTCGTCCGCCCGCCGACGAGCCGCCTCCAGCCCCACCAGGGTGTCGTGGTCGGTCAGCGCCACGGCCGAGCACCCGGCCGCCGCGGCCAGCTCCGGGATCCGTTCCGGCGGGTCGGTGCCGTCAGAGCAGATGGAGTGGGTGTGCAGGTCGATCATCGTGCTCCGGACGTTAGACCGCCGAGGTCGACCGGACGATGGGCCAATCACTGCACGATGAAGAGGTGTGGGAGGATAGGGTCCAAGCGACGAGAGACCGGCGGGACGGCGCGCGTCATGCGTCACCGGGCCGCTGGTCCGAGAGCAGCGGGGCAGAGAGCCGAACGGTGAAGGAAGCCTGCGGGGTCTTCGGTGTGTACGCGCCCGGACGGGCGGTGGCGCACCTCACGTTCGACGGCATCTACGCCCTCCAGCACCGGGGCCAGGAGTCGGCCGGGATGGCCGTGGGCGACGGGGAGACCATCACCGTCGTGAAGGACATGGGCCTGGTCACCACGGTGTTCGACGAGCGCACGCTGTCGGGGCTGCCCGGGTACCTGGCCATGGGCCACACCCGGTACTCCACCCACGGCTCCTCGGACTGGGCGGCCGCCCAGCCGGTGTACCGGTCCGTCGGCCGGGCCGGCTTCGCCCTCGGTCACAACGGCAACCTGACCAACACCCCGGTGCTGGCCGACCGGGCCGGCATGCTGCCGGGGATGGTGGCAACCGACAGCGACGTGGTGGCCGAGCTGCTGTCGCACCAGTTCCCCACCGACCATGCGCCGGAGCCCGGCTCCGACCACCTGACGCAGGCCCTCCGGACGGTGCTGCCGGACCTGGAGGGGGCCTTCTCGTTCGTCCTGATCGACGCCACCAGGCTCTACGGCATCCGGGACCCCCACGGCTTCCGGCCGCTGTGCCTCGGCCGGCTGGGGTCGGTCGACCACCCGGAGGGCTGGGTGCTGGCCTCCGAGTCCCCGGCCCTCGACGTCATCGGCGCCACGTTCGTCCGCGAGCTGGAGCCCGGGGAGCTGGTGACGGTGGACGAGGACGGGGTCCATTCCGAGCAGCTGTACCCGGCGTCGGTCACCGGGTCCAAATTGTGCATCTTCGAGTTCGTGTACTTCGCCCGGCCGGACACCCGGCTGTTCGGCCGCGAAGTCCACGGAGCCCGGCGCCGGATGGGGGAGCTGCTGGCCGTGCAGGCC
>CAYVPF010000344.1:0-3246 GCA_964453355.1 uncultured Acidimicrobiaceae bacterium
CCCGTCGGCGGGGTGTCGGGGGGGCGTGGCTGGGCGGGGGCGGATCTGGGCTGCCGGAAACGGGGCGCACCGCGGGGGGGGCCGCGACGGTCCCGGGGGATCCCCCATTTTCCCCCGGGGCCGTCCGCGGCCCGCCCGGTTTTTGTAGCCCCTCTCAGGGCTGGCCCAGGGCCCCCCGCTGCACCTTGCCCAGGGCGTTGCGCGGCAGCGACCCCACCAGGTGCACCCGGCGGGGTCGCTTGTACGGCGCCAGGAGGCCGGCGGCGTACGCCACCAGGACATCCGGCAATGGGACGTCCGGCACCGGCAGGGCCGGCGAACCGGCAACCGGCACCACCCAGGCCTCCACCGACTCGCCCCACTCGGCCGAGGGGACGCCGGCCACCGCTACCTCGGCGACCGCCGGGTGGGACAGCAGGACGTCCTCAACCTCGGCCGGGTAGACGTTGTAGCCGCCGCTGATGATCAGGTCGGACTGCCGGCCGCGGATGGCCAGGTAGCCGTCGGCGTCCGTCTCCACGACGTCGCCGGTCCGGAACCAACCGTCGACGAAGGCCGCTTCGGTGGCCTCAGGCCGCTCCCAGTACCCGTCGAACACCGACGGGCCGCGCACCCACAGGCCGCCGTCGTCCGGGTCGACCCGGACGTCCACCCCCGGGAGCGGCAGCCCCACCGTCCCCGGCCGGCGGTCGCCGTCGTGGGGGTTGGAGACGGTCAGCAGGGTCTCGGTCATGCCGTACCGCTCGAGGACGGCCACGCCGGAATCGGCGTGGATGCGCTCGGCGAGCGACGCCGGCAGTGGCGCCGACCCGGACACGCACAACCGCAGTCCGGCCAGCTCCTGCACCCGGCCGCCGGCGGCCAGCCGGTGGTACATGGTGGGCACCCCGAAGAACAGGGTCCCGCTGTAGCCGGCGACGGCGTCCAGCACCCCGTCGGCCGAGAACCGGTCCAGCACCACGGCCGACGCCCCCACGGCCAGGGTGCCGAACAGGCCGACGCAGAGGCCGTGGACGTGGAACAGCGGCAGCCCCAGCACCAGCCGGTCGGCCGGCGCCCACCGCCAGGCCAGGGCCACCGAGCGGACGCCGGCCAGCAGGTTGCCGTGACTGAGCACCGCCCCCTTCGGCGCCCCCGTGGTGCCGGAGGTGAAGACGATCAGCGCCGGATCGTCCGGCCCGGACCGGTCCAGGAGGACCCCATCGGCCCGACCATCGGCGGCCCGGTCACCGCCCGCTGCACCGTCGGCCCCTGACCCGCCAGCCGGAGTCAGATCGGGAAAGGCCACGACGACCCGCTGGGCCCTGTCGGCCGAGGGGGCCCCGGCCGAGCGGACCCAGCCGGCCTGCTCCGGCCGGTCCACCACGGCCACCACCGGGCGGACGTCGGCCACGATGTGCGCCAGTTCCCGTTCGGTGTAGGCGGCGTTGGCCGGCACCGTCACGGCGCCGAGCCGCAGGGCGGCCAGGCAGGCCACGACGGCGTCGGCGGAGGTGGCGGCCGACCACACCATCCGGTCCCCAGCCCGGAGCCCCAGGGCGGCAAGCCGGCCGGCGGCGGCGGTAGTGGCCCGGTCGAGGTCCGCCGCCGTCCACCAGTGCCCGTCGAAGCACAGGGTGGGGTGGTCCGGGTGGGCCGACCACCGGTCGGCCCACACCCGAGGGAGGCTGCCGCCGGCCAGCAGGTCCGGCACGGCGAACGTGGCCCCGGGCGGCAGATGGGGAGCCCAGGCGCCGTCGACCACGACGGCATGGTAACCGGCCGTAACCTGGCGACCATGAGCCCACGTCGCATCGCCGTCGTCCCCCACACCCACTGGGACCGGGAGTGGTACGAGCCGTTCCAGACCTTCCGGATGCACCTGGTGGAGGCCTTGGACGGCCTGCTGCCGCTGATGGAGACCGACCCTGCCTATGCCCGGTTCCTACTGGACGGCCAGATGGCGGCGGTGGACGACTACCTGGAGGTCCGCCCGGAGGCCGAGGGGCGGGTGCGGGCCCTGGCCGCCGCCGGCCGGCTGACCATGGGGCCGTGGTACATCCTGATGGACGAGTTCCTGGTGTCGGCGGAGACCATCGTCCGGGACCTCCAGATGGGGCTGGCCCGGGGGGCCGCCTTCGGTGGGGCCATGGAGGTGGGGTACCTGCCGGACATGTTCGGCCACGTGGCCCAGATGCCGCAGATCCTGCGGCAGGCCGGGTTCAAGCACACGGTGGTGTGGCGGGGGGTGCCGTCACAGGTCACGAAGACCGGGTTCTGGTGGGAAGCCCCGGACGGCTCGGTGGTGCGGGCCGAGTACCTGCCCGTCGGGTACGGCAACGGGGCCGTGCTGCCCGACGATGCCAAGGCCCTGGTGCGGCGGGTGGCCGACCACGAGCAGGAGATCGGGTCCTTCCTCATCGGTGACCTGTTGCTGATGAACGGGTCCGACCACCTGCCGCCGCAGCCGTGGCTGGGACGGGTGGTGGCGGAGGCCAACGCCATCCAGGACGACTACGTCTTCGACATCACGTCCCTGCCGGAGTACCTGGCGGACGCCCCGACCGACGACCTGGAGCACTGGAAGGGCGAGCTGCGGTCGGGGGCGCGGGCCAACGTGTTGATGGGGGTGACGTCCAACCGCGTGGACGTGAAGCGGGCCGCCGGCGCCGCCGAGCGGTCGCTGGAGCGCCGGGCGGAGCCGTACGCCGCCCTGTTCCAACCGGTGGCGCAGTGGCCGCAGAACCTGCTGGACCTGGCCTGGCGCAACGTGGTCCACAACGCCGCCCACGACTCCATCTGCGCCTGCTCCGTCGACGACGTGGTCGACGCGGTGCTGCACCGGTTCGCCGAGGCCCGGCAGATCGGCGACGGGGTGGCCACGGCCGCCCTGGTGGCCCTGGGCCGGTCCATGGCCGAGGCGGGGCCGGTGGTGGTGAACCCGTCGGCCCGCCCGCGGTCCGGCATGGTGGAGCTGGTGGTCGGGGCCGACCTGCCCCCGGGGTCGGACGTGCAGGTGCTGTCCGAGCGCACCGGCCTCCCCGGTTCGATGACCCTGGACGCCAACACCGTCCGGACCGTCCTCGGCATGCTGCAGGGCCCCAAGATCGACAACGACGCCTGGGTGCAGGAGGTGCGGATCGACGAGGACGACACCGGCATCGACCTGACCGTGGCCATCGGCCCGGAGGAGCGTCCGGGGGTGGCCATCGCCGAGGCCAAGCAGGATCTGTACACGCGGCTCGGGGCCCGCCCCGACGTCATGGT
>CAYVPF010000345.1:0-3237 GCA_964453355.1 uncultured Acidimicrobiaceae bacterium
GAGGTTCCACGCCTTCTCGCTGGCCGGGGTGGATCCCGTGACGATGCTGACAGGCCCGATCCCCGCCACACGCGCCGTGCTCGAGAAGGCCAAGATGACCATCGACGACATCGACCTGGTCGAGATCAACGAGGCCTTCGCCTCGGTGGTACTGGCCTGGGAGAAGGAGCACCACCCGGACATGGACCGGGTGAACGTCAACGGCGGCGCCATCGCCCTCGGCCACCCCCTCGGCGCCTCCGGCGCCAAGCTGATGACCACCCTGCTCAACGAGCTGGAGCGCACCGGCGGCCGGTACGGCCTGCTGACCATGTGCGAGGGCGGCGGCCTGGCCAACGCCACCGTCATCGAGCGCCTGGGCTGATCCCGAGCCGGCCGAGTCTGGACGGGTTTACTCACCCAAAAGTTGGTGAAATAGGGACCAATAATAACCTATAGGTTTGTAAACGTCTCCATTATGCTAACCTATAGGTATGCGAAAGTCTGAAAGAGCCGCCCAAGCCAGGCGCGAGCTGGACCGGAAATTCGGAGCTGCTCACCTGGAGCCCATTGTCGCCCGACCCCGGTCCGGATGGATTCGGGCCGTCCGCGGCGCCCTGGGCATGAGCCAGTCCGCTCTCGGCGCCCGACTGGGCATCTCGAGTCCGGCGGTGACCAAGTTGGAGCACGCCGAACTTGCCGGGGGAATCACCTTGGCCAAGCTGGCCGAGGTGGCGTCCGCACTCGACTGCTCGCTCGTCTACGTGCTCGTTCCGAACACCACCATCGAGGAAACGGTCCAGTCGCAGGCCCAGAGAATGGCGGTCTCGGCGCTCGGGTACGCCGGTCGGACGATGGCCCTCGAAGCTCAAGGGATCGATCCGGATCGTCAACGTGAATCCGTCCAACGGTTTGCTCAGGAGCTGATCGCCGGCGGCGAGCTCTGGCAGGGGTGAACGACGAGGGGGTCATCGGTCCCGAACCGGCTGGTGCCACGCCGATCGAGGACGAGGACCTCGCCGGCCTGATCCCGGACTTCGTGGCCACCCGAGCAGACCTCAACCAGGTGGAGTTCGAGAACATCGTCAAGGCGCTCCCATGGGCATACCGCCAAGCGAAGGCCGGACCGGACCGGGTCCTGTCCTACAGGTTCATGTTGGAGCTGCACCGTCGGATGTTCGGCGACGTCTGGACGTGGGCGGGATCGCTTCGTCGACGGATCACCAATATCGGCGTCGATCCATCCCAAGTCGCCATCCAGTCGATCCAATTCCTCGACGACGCTCGCTTCTGGCACGCAGAGTCGGTCTTCCCCGGCGACGAGCTGGCTGCTCGCATCCACAGCCGCCTAGTGAGCATCCACCCCTTCCCAAATGGGAACGGCCGGTCGACGCGGCTTATGGCCGACCTCTACCTGATCGCCAGCGGATCCCCAAGCTTCACTTGGGGGGGCTCCCGGTTGGACGAGGCGGACGCTGGTCGAGCTGCCTACATCCAGGCGTTGGTGCTGGCCGTGGAGACCGACGACTACTCCGAACTGATCCGCTTCGCCCGGGGGTAGCCCCACCGCCGTCTTCGTCGACGTCATTCCCGACTTACCACGATCGTCCGCTCGATCAGGCCCCGCCTGTCAATCCGGCGCCGGTCATCGGTAGGCTGCGGTGGTGCGGCAGCAGGTGCGCCAACGGTGGTTCTCCCGGCGGGCCTTCAGCCTGCACCTGGCCATCATCCTCTGGTTCCCCGGCTGCCTGGTGGCGTTCTGGTGGCAGGTGAACCGAGCCTTCGACGGCAACGGCCTCAGCTACCTGTACTCGGTCGAGTGGCCCGTGTTCGCCATCGTGGGGGTGTGGGGGTGGTGGATGCTGATCCACACCGACCTCGACACCGTCGGGCGGCGGGCGCAGGAGAAGCTGGCGGTGGCTCGGCGACAGGCCGCCACTGCCGACGGCACCGGCCAAGCCGCCGGCCAGGCCACCACCGGTGACGGGGGTGACCCCACCACCATCGGGCCCGAACCGTTGACAGGCCCGGTCCGACGACGCGAAGACGAAGACGAGGCCCTGGCGGCCTACAACGACCGGCTGGCCGATCTGGCCAACCGTGGCCCCCAGACCTGGAGGACCCGATGACCGGCCAGCCCGAACCCGACAGCCCAGTCCGGCGGATCGGTCACCTGGTGGCCCCCGGGTACGTGGCCGGGGACGACCCGTCTGCGGCCACCAGAGGGCTCTCGGCGGCGCTGCTGCGGTATCGGGTGATGGCCTACATCGTCGGCACCGGGTTGCTGATCCTCGTGCTCGTCGGGGTGCCGCTGCAGTACGGGGCCACAATTCCCCAGGTGGCCGAGATCGTGGGGCCCATCCACGGGTTCTTGTACATCGTGTACCTGCTGGCCTCGGTCGACCTGGCTCGACGGGCCCGGTTCACCCTGCTGCAGATGGCCGCCATGATCGGGGCCGGCTTCCTGCCGTTCCTGGCCTTCATCATCGAGCACCAGGTCGGCAAGCGGGTGGCGTTGCTGATCGCCGACCGGGCTGCGGAGGCCCCGAACCAGGCTGGCTAGGGTCCCGAGCCCGGGCCGGTTAGGTCCTGGGGCGGCTACCTAGAAGCCGAACGAAGCCTGACGGACCCGGTCGACAGCGGCCGGGTCGCCCCGCCAGTCCAGCCGGGCGGCCTGCTGGCGGCCGAACAGCAACAGGGTCAGCTCGCCGGGATCGCCGACGGCGGTGACCTGGGGAGTGCCCGGGCGGGCGGTCACCTGGCCGTAGCCGGGAGCCTCCAACACCAGCCCCACCGGCGACCGGCGGCGGGCGGTCCGGGCCATCAGCCGCACCCGGGACCACAGGGCCCGCTCCAGGCCGCTGTCCAACGACCGCGGCTCGACGCCTGGCTGGGCCCGGCGGACGTCCTCGTGGTGGACGAAGAACTCGGTGGTGTTCAGCGGCTCGTCGATGAACCCCAGTCGCAACGGCAGGGGCGGGCCGGTGCGGACGGCCCCGACCAGGGCCGGCCAGGGCCGGCCGTCCCGGATGGACCGCTGGACCCGGTCGGTGTAGCCGGCGAGCGGCTTCAGCAGCACCCCGGGGGCGGCGTCGGGGCGGCGCTCACGGAGCACCAGATGGGCGGCCAGATCCCGGGCCTGCCAGCCGGCGCAGAGGGTGGGGGCGTCCGGGCCGACCCGGAGCAGCAGGTCGGCCAGGGCCCGACGCTCCTGCTGGGCGTAGTGGGGCATGCGCTGTCCTGTTCTGCTCTAGTCCT
>CAYVPF010000346.1:0-3225 GCA_964453355.1 uncultured Acidimicrobiaceae bacterium
CCCTACTGCTAGAGGTACTGCCCGGACCCTGCTCAGTGAGGATCGGGATGTCCGGGGGGGCCGGGCCATCGAGCGGGTCGGCACCGGGCAGTACCTCTAGCAGTAGGGTCGGACCGTGGCCATCCCCAAGGTCTGCGGCATAGAGACCGAATACGGCATCACGACCCTCGGCGGCGACGGCAACCCGATCGCCGCCTCGTCGGTGCTGGTGAACGCCTACGCCGCCGACGTCGACCGGCGGACCGGCTGGGACTTCGAGGACGAGACACCCGGAAACGACGCCCGGGGGTTCGCCCGGGAGGGGTCCATGCCGCCGGCGGTGGAGACCCACCTGGCCAACACCGTGCTGACCAACGGGGCCCGGTACTACGTGGACCACGCCCATCCGGAGTACTCCACCCCCGAATGCGCCGACGCGCTGTCGGTGGTGATCCACGACAAGGCCGGCGAAGAGGTCCTGCGGCGGTCCATGCTGGCCGCCCGGCGGCTGAACCCCTCCGCCCCACCGGCGGTGGTGTACAAGAACAACTCCGACGGCAAGGGCAACTCGTACGGGTGCCACGAGAACTACCTGATGGACCGGGCGCTGCCGTTCGCCAAGGTGGTCAACGGGGTGGTGCCCCACTTCGTGACCCGGCAGATCTTCACCGGGGCCGGCAAGGTCGGCTGCGAGACCGCCGCCCTGGACCGTTCGGCGGTCAACTTCCAGATCACCCAGCGGGCGGAGTTCTTCGAAGAAGTGGTCGGGCTGGAGACCACCTTGAAGCGACCGATCGTGAACACCCGGGACGAGCCCCACGCCGATCCCCGCCGGTTCCGGCGACTGCACGTCATCGTCGGCGACGCCAACCTGTCGGAGATCTCGACGTTCCTGAAGATCGGCACCACCGCCCTGGTCCTGGCCATGATGGAGGACGGCGCCATGCCGCCGCGGGAGATGGCCCTGGCGGACCCCGTCCGGGCCATGCACCACGTGTCCACCGACCTGACCCTCCGCCGACCGCTGACCATGGCCGACGGGTCCACGGCGACCGCCCTGGAGCTGCAGTGGGACCTGCTGACCGCCGGCCGGAAGTACGCCGAGGAGCACGGACTGGACGTGCTGGGGAACCCCGACGTGGGCCAGATGGTGCTGGACCGGTGGGAGTCGGTGCTCCACGGGTTGGAGACCGACCCGTCGACCCTGTCGAAGCAGCTGGACTGGGTGGCCAAGCAGCAGCTGATGCTGGCCTACATGGACCGGCACGGCTGCGACTGGCGCGACGACCGGCTCGCGGCCCTGGACCTGCAGTACCACGACCTCCGGCCGGAGCGGTCCCTGTACGTCCGGCTGGGGATGGAGCGGCTGGTCACCGACGAGCAGGTGACCAAGGCGGTGACAACCCCGCCTCGGGACACCCGGGCCTGGTTCCGGGGACAGTGCCTGGCCCGATGGCCGGATGCCGTGGTGACCGCCAACTGGGATTCGGTGGTGTTCGACCTGGGGTCCGACCCCCTCCGCCGCGTCCCTATGATGGACCCTCTCAAGGGAACGGCGGAGTTCACGGCGGCCCTACTGGAGGCCAGCGCCAACCCGGCGGACCTCCTGGAGCGACTGAGCTCATGAGGAGAAGACAGCATGGCTGAACGCGAGTTGAAGAAGAAGACCGCCCCGGAGCGGACGACCGAGACGGTGGACGACAGCGCCCCGGCCACGTCGGAGCGCGGGGACAAGTTGAAGGCGGAGCTGGACGACCTGCTGGACGAGATCGACGAGGTCCTGGAGGACAACGCCGAGGAGTTCGTCCGCAACTACGTCCAGAAAGGCGGCGAGTGAGCCTGCCCCTGTTCCCCCCCACGGAGGACCCCGGACCGGATTTCGCCAGCCTGCTGCACCGGACCGGCCTGCCAGCCCTGCCGGCGCCGCCCGACGCCATGACCGTGCGGCACGCCACCACGGTGGTCGCCCTGCGGTTCGCCGACGGCGTGGTGATGGCCGGGGACCGCCGGGCCACCGAGGGGCACAGCATCGCCCACCGGGCCATGGAGAAGGTGTTCCCGGCCGACCGGCACTCGGCCGTGGCCATCGCCGGAGCCGCCGGCTTCGCCGTCGAGATGGTCCGGCTGTTCCAGGTGCAGCTGGAGCACTACGAGAAGGTCGAGGGGGTCACCCTCAGCCTGGAGGGCAAGGCCAACCAGCTGGCCCAGATGGTGCGGCAGAACCTGCCGC
Organism: uncultured Acidimicrobiaceae bacterium; assembly: GCA_964453355.1. Lineage (GTDB taxonomy): Bacteria > Actinomycetota > Acidimicrobiia > Acidimicrobiales > RAAP-2 > DASZUK01. The sequence continues at coordinate 2,210 of CAYVPF010000346.1, forward strand.
TGGCCATGCAGGGGCTGGCGGTGGTGCCGCTGTTCGCCGGCTACGACCTCCGCCGGGGGACCGGCCGGATCTTCAGCTACGACGTCACCGGCGGCCACTACGAGGAGGCCGAGTTCCAGGCCACCGGGTCCGGCGGCCGCGACGCCCGGACGACGGTGAAGCTGGGGTACCGGGAGGGGCTGTCCCGGGACGACGCGGTGGAACTGGCCGTCAACGCCCTGTACGAGGCCGCCGACGAGGACTCGGCCACCGGCGGCCCGGACTTGGTTCGGGGCATCTTCCCGCTGGTGGCGGTCGTCACCGAGGACGGGTACGTGCAGCTGGACGAGGCCGAGGTGGCCGAGCGGTTCGCCGCCGTGATCGACAGAAAGCGGAGCCTGCGGCCATGAGCATGCCGTACTACGTGGCCCCGGAGCAGGTCATGAAGGACCGGGCGGAGTACGCCCAGAAGGGCATCGCCCGGGGCCGGTCGCTGGTGGCCACCGTCTACGACGACGGCGTCCTCATCGTGGCCGAGAACCCGTCGCGGTCCCTGCACAAGATCAGCGAGATCTACGACCGGATCGCCTTCGCCGGGGTGGGCAAGTACAACGAGTACGACCAGCTCCGGGTGGCCGGGGTCCGCCACGCCGACACCAAGGGGTTCGCGTTCAGCCGCGAGGACGTGGACGCCCGGTCGCTGGCCAACCTGTACGCCCAGTTCCTCGGCAACGTGTTCACCCACGAGCTGAAGCCGCTGGAGGTGGAGATCCTGGTGGCCGAGCTGGGGGACGACGGGCGGCCGAACCAGCTGTACCACGTGGCCTACGAGGGCACCATCACCGACCAGGACAGCTTCGCCGTCCTCGGCGGCGACGCCGAGACCATCACCGAGCGGGTCCGGGCGGACTGGCGCGGCGACCGCACCCTGGCTGAAGCCCTGCAGGCCGCCGCCGGGGCGCTGGCCGGCCCGGAGCGGCGGCTCGGGCCCGGGGACCTGGAGGTGGCGGTGCTCAGCCGTGGCAACGGCCGGCGGA
>CAYVPF010000347.1:0-3210 GCA_964453355.1 uncultured Acidimicrobiaceae bacterium
CGTCACCGCCGCCGGCTACGGCGCCATCAGCACCGAGGTGGCCCCGGCCGGGCCGTTCTATTACGCCGAGGGCTACCACCAGCAGTACCTGGCGGCCAACCCCAACGGCTACTGCGGCCTCGGCGGCACCGGCGTGTCCTGCCCCGTGGGGGTCGTCGGCGGCCACGTTGTCGAGAGCGATGGCTGAACCGGCCGATCCGGTTACCGGCGGGCCTGACCGCCGGCCGTTCGGCGCCGTCAGTCACGTCGTCTAGGACGGCCCCGGCCGGTTCAAGGCCGACGTCGACCCGCAGTGGACCGTTGGTGGCAAGCCCAACGGCGGCGTGCTGCTGACCATGATGGCCCGGGCGGCCACCTGGGAGGCGGCCCACGACCACGTCGTCGCCGCCAGTGCCCACTACCTGTGGTCCCCGGATCCCGGCCCGGTCGCCGTCGAGACCGAGGTGCTCCGGGCCGGCCGCTCGGCCAGCCAGGTCCGGGCCCGGCTGACCCAGGACGGCCGCCCCTGCGTCGAGGCCCTGCTCACCACCGCCCACCTCGACCCGGCCACCGTCCCGTACTGGGACGGCGGGGTGCCGCCCCGGCCGCCGGGGTCCATCGACGACGGTCCCCGGGTGGTGCCCCACCTGCCCGGCGGCCAGCCCGTGGCCATCTTGGACCAGGTCGACTTCCGCCTGGACCCGGACAGCCGCGGGTTCGCCGACGGCCATCCGACCGGCCGGGGAGAGCTGTGGGGGTGGCTGGCCCTCCCCGACGGCGAGCCGTTCGACCCACTCTCCCTGCTGTACGCCGTCGACTCCTTCCCGCCGGCCACCTTCGACATCAAGGTCAGCGGGTGGGTGCCCACCCTGGAGCTGACCGTCTACGTCCGGGCCGTCCCCGCTCCCGGCCCCGTCCGGGTGCTGCAGCGGGCCCAGCTGATCGACGGCGGCCGGGTCGACGAGGTCTGCTTCGTCTGGGACGCCACCGGTCGGCTGGTGGCCCAGGGCACCCAGCTGGCCGGCATCCGTTTGGGCTGACGTCGGCCGCGCATGGGTTCCGCCGGTGGTTACGCTGGCTGAACGGTGGCCATGGGGGACGACCAGGGAGGGCACGGGACGGTGAGCAGGCACATCGCGGGATCCCTTGCGGCCGTGTTGCTCGTGGTGACGAGCGCCGCCTGCTCCGGCGGGTGGCCGACCGTTGCCGGCGCCGCTGCCGGCGCCGCGGCGAGCAGTCGGCCGGCCGGCGTCGGCACAGGCTCGTTGGCTGGTTCCCAACTCGGCCCCGGCCAGGTGCTCGCCCCAGGGCAGGCGGGCACGTCGCCGGACGGGCAGATCGTGCTGACGATGCAGTTCGACGGCAACCTGGTGGCGTACGCCACCGTCGACGGTACGGCCCGGGTGCTCTGGGCGTCGGGGACCCAGGGGAACCCGGGGGCGCAGTCCGTCATGCAGGACGACGGCAACCTGGTCGTCTACTCCTCGACCGGCTCGGCGCTGTGGTCCGCCGGCACGGCCGGCAACCCCGGGGCGGTGACCACGGTCCAAGACGACGGCAACGTCGTCGTCTACGGCTCGGGTGGGAACCCGCTGTGGTCGACCGGGTCGGCGCTCGACTTCGTCGGGCCGGACGACGGCCCGACACTGGCCGCCGGCCAGAGCCTCCGGCCGGGGGAGTTCCTGCAGTCGGCCAACGGGCAGTACCGCCTCTACGAGACCCCCGAGGGTCCCCCGGCGCTCTACCAGCAGGGCACCGACGGACTGTGGTGGCTGATGGAGGGCAGCGACAGCCTGGTGTCGGTACCCGGCATCCCGACCTTCATCTCCTGCGCCCTCTGCACCGGGTCGGCGTCTGTCCTTGCGGGCTCGTTCCTGACCCTCCAGGGCGACGGCAACCTGGTCCTCTACCCGCCCGGCGGAGGACCCGCCGAGTGGTCCGCCGGCACGGCCGGCAGCGGCGGAGTGAGCCTGCAGCTGCAGGACGACGGCAACCTCGTCCTGTACGCCGCGCCAAGCCCGGTTGGGCCGGCGACGGCGGTCTGGCAGACCGGCACCGACGCCTTCCGGGGGACGGTGCTCGGTGAGGGGGTGACCCTCCAGGCCGGCCAGTTCGTCCTCAGCCCCGACGGCGCCCTCGAGCTGGTCATGCAGGCGGACGGCAATCTGGTCGTTTACGGCGCCGGGGTGACCGGTGCCCTGTGGGCCAGCGGGACGAACGGCGATCAGGGCGCGTTCTGCAGCCTGCAGGACGACGACAACCTGGTCGTCTACGGCCAGCCGGCGGCCGCGGTCGAGCGACCGGACGTGACGGGGACTTCCGGCCAGAGCGGTCCGGAGGTGGCGGACTGGGCCAGCGGTGCGGCGGCGTCGAAGGCCGGTTCCGGCCTGGCCTATGCGGAGATCGGGGCCGTTCGGCCGTCGGCCGGGGCTGGGTCTGGTGTGTTGTCGTCAGCGTCGCCGGCCTGGAACGGACTGGCGGCGGAACTTGCCCGATCGGCGGCCCAGTACGAGTCGATAGTGCAACAGCTCAGCCAGACGCCCTACGGCGGACCGCGGTCAGCGCAGACGGCGGCGGCCGTCACGCCGTACGTTTCGTGGATGTCGGCAACGGCGACGCAGGCCCAACAGGCGGCCCAGCAGGCCCAAGCGGCAACGGCCGCGTTCGAGGCGGCGTTTGCCACCACCGTGCCTCCACCGGTGGTGGCCGCCAACCGAGCACAGCTGGCGTCGTTGGTGGCGACGAACGTCCTCGGGCAGAACACCCCCGCCATTGCGGCGACCGAGGCGCAGTACGCGGAGATGTGGGCGCAGGATGCCGCCGCCATGTACGGCTATGCGGCCGCCTCCCGCACCGCCGTCGGCCTGCCCCTGGCGGAGTTGAACGGCATCTCGTAACTGACCGGGCGAGCTGCCCCGCCGGTGGCCTCGGGCCAGGGGCCCGAGTGCCGCGGACAGGTTGGCGGAGTGTCGAGCAGGCGGGCGACCGTCCCTGCATACTGGGGCGGTGACGCTTGCTCCGACGATCCCGGCCAGCGTGGATCCGGGCCGGCTGCGGGAGGTGGCCGCCGACCTGTCGTCGACCGGTGGCCTCACGTTCTGCGTGGAAGACGCCGCGGTCACCTACTCGGTCGCCGGGGCGTCGGTACTGGTCGAGGAGGGTCGGTACCACGGAGCGACCGCGGTGCGCCTCAGCCGGCGGGCCTGGGATGACCTGGTGGCCCAGGTACGC
>CAYVPF010000348.1:0-3155 GCA_964453355.1 uncultured Acidimicrobiaceae bacterium
GCGGCGGTGACCGCCGGGCCCGGTTCAAGACGGTCGCCCTGGTCACCTTCCCGGTCGGCGGCGAGATCTGGACCGAGGGGGTGGTGGACGGTCGCATCGCCGTCATCCCCCGCGGTTCCGGCGGCTTCGGGTACGACGCCATCTTCATCCCCGACGAGGGCGACGGCCGCACCTTCGCCGAGATGTCCGCCGACGACAAGAACGCCATCTCCCACCGTGGCCGGGCCTTCCGGGCGCTGGCGAAGGAGCTGGCCAGCCGGTCCTGAACTTCCGGTCGGCCAGGCGAATTGCCTCGCCGGGTGGGTGGCTCGGCCGTATGTGCGTGTACGTCACTGGCGCAAGTTTTAGAGCGTATCCGCTCCAAAAGTGTTGCCAGTGACGTACTCACAACAATGGGGTCGGCCCTCGCCGGGGCCGTCGGCTGACGGGGCCGTCGGCTGACCGGGGCCATCGGCTGACTGGGGCCGTCAGCCGACTGGGGTCAGCTGACGGGGGACTGCGGTTCCGGCTTGCTCGGCCGCCAGCTGGTCAGCAGCAGCAGGGCGGCCCCGCCGGCACCGGCGCCGAGGGCGATGGCGAACCCCGGCCATCCCCACAGGTTCTGCAGGGCGCCGACGTGGCCGTCGATGCTCCAGTCGCCGGGGCCCACGGTGCCGATGGCCAGGCCGACCAGCGTGAGGGTCATCACGTACTCCCAGCCCTCCCCGGGCCGGAAGATGAAGAACCCGTTCTTCCGGTGGTTGGTGATCCAGGCCACCAGCATCACGCCCACGACCCCGGCCCCGCCGAACGGGGTCAACAGGCCCAGTACCAACAGGGCGCCGGCCCCGATCTCGGTCAGGCTGGCCGTCCAGGCGTGCAGGATCCCCGGCTTCATGCCCAGGCTGTCGAACCACCGGCCGGTGCCGGCGATCTTGCCGCCGCCGAAGATGTGGTTGATGCCGTGGGCCAGGAACACGGCGCCGACCGTCAGCCGCAGGATCAGCAGGGCCAGGTTGACCGACGACTGCGTCAGGGTGCCGGTGGTCAGCAGGTGGTCGATGGGGGACATGGAGGGCGGCCTTCCGGTGGGGTGGGTGCGGTGGGTGCGGTCGGGTCGGGTTATCGGATGCGGGGGGTGACGCGGGTACCGGACGAGAAGGCGGCCTGCCCCTCGGCGAGGCTGTCCAGGTTGGTGCCGAGGCCGACGAACGCCCAGCCGAGCCCGAGGGACTGGCTGCGGGACAGCTCCCGGCCGGCCCACAGGGCCCGCAGCGACCCCTGGACGGCCAGGGCCGGGTAGCTGGCGATCTGCCGGGCCACCCACCCGGCCCGGTCGGCCAGGTCGGCGATCGGGCACACCTCGGTGACGAACCCGATCTCCAACGCCCGGGCGGCGGACATGCGCTCGGCGTTGCCCAGCAGGGTCATCCGGAGGATCTCGCCGAACGGCAGCTTGGGCAGCAGCTGGAGCGGCTCGTAGGAGGCGGTCATGCCGAAGGTGACGTGCGGGTCGAAGAAGGTGGCGTGGTCGGCGGCGATGACGATGTCGACCTCGCCGAGCATGTAGAAGGCGCCGCCGCAGGCCATGCCGTTGATGGCGGCCACCACCGGCTTCCACAGGTCGTTGGACTTGGGCCCGAGCCAGTCGCCGGGGTCGTCGAACATGAACGGGGTGTCCCCGGCCACGCCGATGTGGGCCGCCTCGACGGCGTCGGGGTCCGGCCCGGGGCCGGACGGTCGGTGGCCGACGTGGCCGGGCTCGGTGCCCTCGGCCATGCCCTCGGCCCGGTCCAGGCCGGTGGAGAACGCCTTCTCGCCGGCCCCGGTCAGCACCACCGCCTTGACCGAGTCGTCGTACCGCAGCCACCGCCACACCGTTCGCAGCTCGTGCTGCATGGTGGTGTTGAAGGCGTTGTACACGTCCGGTCGGTTCAGGGTCACCCAGGCCACCCCGTCGTCGACGGCGTAGGTGATGGTCTCGAAATCGGTCACGGCGGCCACGTTAACCGGGGGATGGTTGCATGGGGTGTTACCTTTGGCGGCCGTGCCGACAGTGCAACAGCTGCTCTCGGACGTGGTCGGCCAGACGACCGGCCGGTCGACGGTGGTGGTGGAGCGTGGCCCGGTGACCGGGTTCGCCGCCGCCGTCTTGGACGACGACCCGGCTTACCGCACCCCGGAGGCCGCGGCGGCGGCCGGCCTGGCCGACATCCCGGCCCCGCCGACGTTCCCGCTGGTGATGGAGACCTGGGGCAAGTTCGACGACCTGCAGCCGGCCGACGCCCCACCGGCTAACGCCCCATCGGCCAACCCCCTGGCGAAGGCGCTGGGACCGCTGTTCGCCGGTGGCGGCCTCATCCTGCACGGCGAGCAGGAGTTCGCCTACCACCGCCCGGTGGTCGTCGGCGACGTGCTGGACGGGGTGGGCACGGTGGTGGACGCCTACCAGAAGGAGTCCAAGGGGCACACCATGACGTTCGTGGTCACCCGCACCGACTGGACCGACCGGCACACCGGCGACCCGGTGGTCAGCAGCACCCTCACCGTCATCCATCGCGCCTGACCTCCCTCTGTCGAACCGGCACCGCGCCGGCCGGACGTTGCCGCGGAAACGTTCTAGAACATGTTCTAGTCTGGCCCATGGTTGGCGGAAGGGGTCGACGGAAAGGGATGACGGCGTGGCCATCGGGGTGAGCGAGGAGCACGAGGAGCTTCGGCGGGGGCTGCGGCGGTGGACCGACAAGTACTGCCCGTCGGAGGTGCCGCGGGCCCTGCTGGACGTGGACGACGACGTGCTGCCGCCGGTGTGGGCCGACCTGGCCGAGCAGGGGTGGTTGGGCATCCACCTGCCCGACGACCTGGGCGGCCAGGGGTTCGGGGTGCTGGAGCTGGCGGTGGTGGCCGAGGAGCTGGGCCGGGCGCTGGTGCCGGGGCCGTTCCTGCCGACCGCCCTGGCCGCCGGGCTGGTGGCGCGGGGGTCGACGGATGTCCGCACGTCGGTGCTGCCGGGACTGCTGGACGGGTCCGCGCCCGGCTGCGTGGCCTTTGGGCCGGGGCCGACGCCGGTGGCCGCCGCCCCGGCCGGGGCCGGGGGGTCCCGGTCGGTGACCGGCACCCTGTCGGCCGTGTTGGGAGCCGGATTGGCCGCCGTGGCGGTGCTGCCGGTGGCCGAT
>CAYVPF010000349.1:0-3141 GCA_964453355.1 uncultured Acidimicrobiaceae bacterium
TCCTGCCCGGCGACCGCTTGCCGCAGCCGCTCCAGGCCGATGCCGATGTGCTCCCCCCGCCGCTCCACCAGGCCGTCGGTGAACGCCACCAGGGTGCCCGCCGCGGGCAACACCGTCGACGAGGGCACGTACTCCGCCGACCCCGACACCCCCACCGGCACCCCGACGTCCACCGGGACGAATCCCACCCGACCCCCGTCGGCGAGCACCGGGGGGAAGTGCCCGGCGTTGGCCAACGTCATCGACCCGTCCGGGGTCACCCGGCCGCACAGCACCGTGGCGAAGTGCCCGTCCACCTCCACCCGCAGCAGCCCGCTCAGCTTGGACAGGATCGCCTCCGGCCGGTCGCCCTCGGCGGCGTACGCCCGGATGGCGTACCGCAGCGACGCCATCACGGTGGCCGCCCGCAGGCCCCGGCCGGACACGTCGCCGACCACGAACAGGAACCCGCCGTCGGCGTCGGGGATGACGTCGTACCAGTCCCCGCCGATGTCCATGGCCTCGACCCCGGCCAGGTACCGGGCCTCGACGTCGAAGCCGGCGATGTCCGGCATCTCCTCCGGCAACAGCGCCCGCTGCAGGGTCTCGGCGATGGAGTGCTGCTGGCCGTACAGCCGCTCGTTCTCCTCGGCCAACGACTCCGCCACCTTCCGGCGCCGCACCAGCCATTCCGTGATGACCGCCGCCAACACCGACAACAGCACCCCGCCGCCGACGGCGATCCACGGCAAGGACTCAAGCAGCGTGCCGCCCAGATGGCCGGTCGGGGCAGCCACCACCGTCAGGACGGTGTTGCCGAACGGCACCGTGGCCGTGGCCGTCCGGCCGGTGATCGGCAGGTGGCTGACCGTCGCGGCGATCAGGTTCCCGGTGTCCACCTTCTTCCCGAGGTACAGGGCGAAGTTGAGATCGCTGAAGCCGGTCTGGCCGGACAGTTCGATCCGCTTTGTCGCCGACTCCAACCCCTCGGCGAAGGCCACGTACTTCGGTGTGCCGCCGGTCGTCGGGTAGGCGTACCCCACCCGCGGGTACGGGCCCGCCAGGTGGCCCGACACCGCCAGCCCCGGGGACCCGGCGGCCTGCTCGATGAACTGGTCGGCCGACGCGGTGGTCGGCGCACCGGCGGCCTTACCCGGGACCTGCCCGACCGTCACCACCCGCACCGGCGGACCGGCTCCTGTCACCCGCCACAGCGAGGCGTAGACGAACGGCCGGCCCTTCCCGACGTACGGGTCCATGTACTGCTCGAACGCCGCCGGGTTCCCCGTGGCCTTGGCCAGCTCCCCGGCCGAGGCCAGCGGGGTCTGGATGCTCGGCTCCACCGCCGCGCCCAGTGCCGTGACCCCTTCTTGGACCTGCAGTTTCAACAGCCGGCTCTCGTTGCGGTCGTTGGCCCACCAGGTCAACCAGGTCAGCAGCCCGGTGACCAGCAGTCCGACCACCAGCACGACGATCGTCAGCCGTCCGATCCCCCGCCCCGACCGCGGCGCGGCCTGGGCCGCCGGGGTGCCCCCGGCCGCCCCCGGCGGCGCGCCCGCCGTCGCCGTCGTCCCCTCCTCCACCCTGGTCGCCAACGCGCTCATCTCAGATCCGATTGCCCCACCCGACCCCGCAGGCCGATGCTGCCCGCAGGCTACCCGCCGTTGCGGTCCACAGAGGGGTTGCCGGCGATCTCGGCGAACAGCCGATGCAGTCGACGGTCCGGCGTCAGCTCCGGGTGGAAGGCGGTGGCCAGCACCGGCCCCTGCCGGACGGCCACCGGGTCCGGGCGGCCGTCGGTTCCTGGGGACAACGTGGCCAGGACCTCCACGCCGGGGCCCGTCTCCACGACCACCGGGGCCCGGATGAACACCGCCGGCATGGCGGCCGGCCCGTCGGCGTCACCGACCCCCCCGGTGTCCACGGTGGCTTCGAACGAGAACCGCTGCCGGCCGTACCCGTTGCGCCGGACGGCGCAGTCCAGCACCCCGAAGGACCGCTGGTCCGGGCGGCCGTCCAGGACCCGCCGGGACAGCAGCACCAGCCCGGCACAGGTGCCGAAGGCCGGCAGCCCCCCGGCCAGGGCCTCGGCCAGCGGGCCGAAGAGGCCGGCGGACTCGAGCAGCATGGACAGCGTCGTGGACTCGCCGCCGGGCAGCACCACGCCGTCGACCCCCGCCAGGTCGGCCGGCCAGCGCACCTCACGGGTCGGCTGGCCCAGCTCGGCGAAGGCCGCCGCGTGCTCGCGGACGTCGCCCTGCAGGGCCAGGATGCCGATGGTCACGCCGGGGGCGCGGGGATCACGCCGGGAACGTCGTGCGGCTACCAGCCGCGGCCGGCCAGCCGGTCCTGCTCGGCCAGGCCGCCGACCTGCTGGCCCCGCATGGCCTCGCCCAGGCCCGTGGACACCTTGGCCACGTGCTCGGGGTCGGTGTAGTGGGTGGTGGCCTCCACGATGGCCCGGGCCATCCGGGCCGGGTCGTCGCTCTTGAAGATGCCCGAGCCCACGAACACGGCCTCGGCGCCCAGCTGCATCACCAGGGAGGCGTCGGCCGGGGTGGCGATGCCGCCGGCACAGAACAGCGGCACCGGCAGGCGGCCGGTCTCGGCGATCTCCTGCACCAGCCCGATGGGCGCCCGCAGCTCCTTGGCCCAGCCGTACAGCTCGGCGCTGTCGGCCTGGGTGATCCGGCGGATGTCGCCGGTGATCGACCGCAGGTGCCGGACGGCTTCGACGATGTCGCCGGTGCCCGCCTCCCCCTTGGACCGGATCATGGCCGCCCCCTCCGAGATGCGCCGCAGCGCCTCCCCCAGGTTCGTGGCCCCGCAGACGAACGGGATGGTGAAGACCCACTTGTCGATGTGGTGGGCCTCGTCGGCCGGGGTGAGGACCTCGCTCTCGTCGATGTAGTCGACCCCCAGGGCTTGCAGGATCTGGGCCTCGGCGAAGTGGCCGATCCGGGCCTTGGCCATCACCGGGATGGTCACCGCCTCCTGGATGCCCTCGATCAGGGCCGGGTCGCTCATCCGGGCCACCCCACCATCCCGACGGATGTCCGCCGGGACCCGCTCCAGGGCCATCACCGACACGGCCCCGGCGTCCTCGGCCACCTTGGCCTGGTCGGCATCGACCACGTCCATGATGACCCCGCCACGGAGCAT
>CAYVPF010000350.1:0-3135 GCA_964453355.1 uncultured Acidimicrobiaceae bacterium
GAGGTCCGCCGGGCCTTCGACGTACCGGACCGGGCTGTCCACGGCATGTCCGTGCCGTTTCTCCGAGAGACCCGGATGCCGGCCGTGATCGTCTAGGTGGGTCCAGCCCATCTCGTGGTGGAACGCGGCCCGGCCCTGGCCGATGCCCTCACCGCGGCCTTGGTGGCCTGGGCCGGATCCGCCTGGGACTGAGCCCCGACCGGACCGGTCCGGGGCCTCAACACCCTCGACCGCCGTTCGGTGGTGAACGAGACGCGAACTTCAGGGTTCGTTCGTGACGACCCCGCGTCCAATCCCTGTACTTCAAGGAGAAATCAACAATCCACAGTGTCATGCACAGGTTGTGGACGAACCTGAAGGGACTCTTGACGGTTGGGTGATCCCGGTTCGACTCCGGGTCGAGCGGGACCGTTCCACCGGGAACGGCGGTCAGCCATCCGCTGTCGAAACTCCCTGGTCAAGCAGGTCTTGTCGCTCACCCTCCACCATGGCTCGATAGATCCGCTCCAGGTCTTCGAGGGTGGCGAAGTCCACCACCAACCGCCCGCGCCGGTTGCGGAGCTCGACCTTTACCCTCGTGTTGAGGTGGCTCGACAGCAGCTCCTCCAGCTCCAGGACGCCCGGCTCCGGAAGCCGCCGCACGGGGACGGTCCGGCTGGTCGTACCTGAAGTAGTACCACTGGCCGGCCCGGGATCCGGCTCGGCGGCCGCCGTTCCGGCTTCAAGCTCCTGCTCTGCCCGGACCGCCTCCTCCACTGCCCGGACCGTCAGGCCCTCGGCGACGATCCGGTGGACCAGCGCCTCTTGCAACGTCCGGTCCGGGGTGCCCAACAGCGCCCGGGCGTGGCCAGCCGAAATGGTCCCGTCGGCCAACGATCGCTGCACGCCGCTCGGCAGTTGGAGCAGCCGGAGGGTGTTGGTGACGGCCGCCCGGCTCTTACCGACCCTCGTGGCCACCTGTTCATGGGTGAACCCGAACTCGTCGATCAGCTGTTGGTAGGCCGCGGCCTCCTCCAGGGGGTTCAGGTCTTCCCGGTGCAGGTTCTCCACCAGCGCCTGTTCCAGGCTGTGCACGTCGGCCGTATCCGACTTGACCAACACCGGGATCGTCTGCAGCCCGGCCCGGCGGGCCGCCCGCCACCGCCGCTCCCCGGCGATCAGCTCGTAGCTCTCCTCACCGTCCACCGCCCGGACCAGCACCGGCTGGAGCACGCCCAGCTCTTGGATCGAGGCAGCCAGTGACGCCATGGCTTCCTCCTCGAAGTACGTCCGCGGCTGCAGGGCGTTGGGACGCACACTCGAGATCGGCACCTCCCGCAACGCCGACGCCCGGTCCCCCACCACTTCGGTCGGGATGAGCGCTCCCAGACCCTTACCCAGCCCGCTTCGGCGCGCCATGGCTCACCTCCTTGGCCAGCTCGCGATAGGCCACCGCTCCCCGCGAGGTCGGGTCGAACACCGTGATCGGCTGCCCGAACGACGGGGCCTCCGACAACCGGACCGTCCGCGGGATGATGCTCCGGCACACCCGGTCGGCAAAGTGCTTCCGCACCTCCCCCGCCACATCTTCGGCCAGCCTGGTCCGGGCGTCGTACATCGTCAGCACGATCGTACTGACCTCCAGTTGACTGTTCAGGTTCGACGCCACCAGGTGCACGTTCCGCAACAGCTGGCTCAGCCCCTCAAGGGCATAATATTCGCACTGTATCGGCACTAATACTTCGCCGGCCGCCGCCAACCCGTTTACGGTGATCAGGCCCAGCGACGGCGGGCAGTCGATCAAGACGAAGTCGAAGTCGTCCACCACGGCGTCGATCGCCCGCTTTAGCTTCAGTTCCCGGCTGAACGCCGGCACCAGCTCGATCTCCACCCCGGCCAGGTCGATCGTGGCCGGAGCGACGAACAGGTTCTTGACGCTCGTCGGCTCGATGCAGTCCTCGATCGGGGCATCCCGCATGATCACGTCGTACATCGACTGTTCGAAGTTCCGGGCGTCGATGCCCAGCCCCGTGGTGGCGTTTCCCTGCGGGTCCAGATCCACCACCAGCACCCGGTAGCCCATCTCGGCCAGCGCCGCTCCCAGGTTCACCGTCGTGGTCGTCTTCCCGACCCCACCCTTCTGGTTGGCGATCGCGATGACCCTCGGCAGTGTGCGGATCTTCCTGGGGCCCAGCGCCTCTGTGCCCGGCTCGGCGGCCAGGACCTCCTGAGTGGGGATGCCACGCTTGGCGGGCGCCGGTGCCGGGCTCACAGGCGCAGGTGCCGGGGCCGGTGCCGCCTCCTCCACGTCGCCATCTGCCTCGTCAGACACCTCTTCCTTCACCCCGGCGCTCACCGTCGCCTGACCGGCCTCCTGTGGGCTGTCGGCCGAGGGATCTCGATCATCCGCCGCCGCCGGTTCACTGGCCTCCTTGGCGCTGTCCGCCAAATCCGGCACGACGGGCTCGGCGTCCCCTTTTGGCGGACGGTCCCCCTGGTCAGTCGCCGCTTCCTCGTCATCCGCCGGCTCCCGGTCAGCTAGCAGATCGGCCGGCGGATCCTGACCGTCCACTACGGCCGGTTCACTGGCAACCACCGGGTCGTCCTCGGGCCCGGCCACAGGCGCAGAGGCGTCCTCTATCACTACCGAGGTGAGGGCCGGTGTCGAGGCTGAGGGGTCTGTCTGAGCTTGGTCTGGCGCGTCATCCCGCTCACGCCGCCGAAGCCGCATTACCTGGGCCTCGGGAAGAAGTTCGGCACTCCCCCATCCTTCCTGGCTGTCTCCCTTTGGTCAAGCCTCATACCCGCTCCATCCTTCCCTTTCCGACCCGAATTCGATGTTTCACGTGGTTCATGACGGTGAAACACCTCTTCTGAGGGAGCTTGCGTCGCCGACTCCCCCGGCGACGCATTACCGGCCCTCCCCACCAGCCGGGCCGGCGACATCTTCAGCGCCCCTACTTCAGCGGTGCTAGGCGAGTCCCGACACGCAGGCCGCCGATTGACGTTGGTCCCCGGCTAGTGCCGGAGAACTCGGGCTGTTAGCCAGAGGATCCGCTGTGAGAGCCATTGCGGGTGCGAGCCCGCGTCTTTGGTGGGGGCCGTTCGTGACCGGAAGTCGCTCCGCCAGGCCTGCCCACGTTCCTCCCTGCACCA
>CAYVPF010000351.1:0-3130 GCA_964453355.1 uncultured Acidimicrobiaceae bacterium
GACACCGTCCTGGCCGAGGACGCCGACGGCGATCACGCCGGCTCGGCCAACGGCCACGAGGCCCGGGCCGAAGAACCGGCCATGGCCTACTCCGGGCGGGGCCACCTTTCCGTGGTCGCCGACCAGGCCGCCCCGGCAGTCAGCCCGGTCCCGCCGGCGGCACCGGCCGCGGTGGCCGCCACCCCGGCCGCCGGGTCCGGCGCCGGCGCCGGCGCCCCGCTGACGTCCTCGGCGCCGACCGACCGACCGGCCCACCCGGCCGCCACGGGCCCGGTCGTCCAACCCTCCATGATCGCCGCCCCGCCCGACCCGCCGCCGCCCGACCCGCTGCCACCGTCCGGGCCACGGCACGCCGCCCCGGAAGCGGCCGGCTCGCCGGCCAGGCCGTCGGCGCCTACGCCAGCACCAGCCCCGGCGGCCACGCCGGCTCCGGCCCCGCCCACCGCCCCGCCGGCTCCGTCGGCTCCGTCGGCTCCGGTCCGTACGCCAGCCCCGACCGCTGCGCCGCCGCCCCCCCCGACCCCCAGAGCCCCGGTGGCGGTCCCGGCCGCACCGGCGGCCACGGGATTGGCGGCCATGTCCGGAGCCAGCCTGACGGCGGAGGAGCTGGGGGCGGCCACGGGACTGTCGGAGACCGACATCGCCGCCCTGGAGGGCTTCGGGCTGATCGAGCCGATGGCCGTGGCCGGGGTGCTGTACTACGACGAAGAGGCGCTGACGGTGGCCAAGCTGGTGGCCGACTTCGGTCGGTACGGCATCGAGCCACGGCACCTGCGGTTGTACCGCAACGCAGTGGACCGCGAAATGGGGCTGATCGAGCAGATCGTGACCCCGCTGCTGCGGCAGCGGAACCCCGAAGCCCGCCAACGGGCGGTGGAGGCGGCGGCCGACCTGTCGCGCCTCGGACAGGGGCTGCGGGCGTCGCTGTTGCGCCGGGAAGTACGGCGGCAGGTGGGTGGTTGACCGGCTGGGCTCGGCACACTGCCGGACCGCACGGCGCTACATTGCAACCATGGTCGAAGTCCGACTGAGAGCGGTCCGCGTCGACCTTCAGTCGAACACGCCGGTGCTGTTGTTGCAGGAGACCGAGGGGGAGGGGCGGACGTTGCCGATCTTCATCGGCACCCCCGAAGCGGCGGCCATCGCCTATGCGCTGCAGGGGGTGGCCATGCCCCGGCCGATGACCCACGACCTGATCAAAGACGTGTTGGAGTCGCTGGAGGTGGAGGTGGAGCGGGTGGTCATCACCGAGCTGCAGAGCTCGACGTACTTTGCCGAGCTGCACCTGCGACGGGGCGATGCCCGGTCGGTGGTGTCCAGCCGGCCGTCCGACGCCGTGGCCGTCGCCGTGCGGACGGCCAGCCCGCTGTACGTGTCCGACGACCTGATGGACGCCGAGGGCATCCTGCTGGCCATCGAGGGAGCCGACGAGGACGACGCCAGTCCCGAGGAGCTGGTGGGACAGTTCCGGGAGTTCCTGGACTCGATCAAGCCTGAGGACTTCGGTTCGTGAGCTGGCGCCGGTCCGGACTGTTGGCCGTGGGCGCGCTGTCCTGTGCCGCCCTCCTCGCCGCCTGCTCGTCGGGGGGGACGGGCACGACGACGACCACCACCACGTCGACGACGGCGTCGTCCACCACCACGTCGACGACCGCCGGCGGCGGAACCACCACCACGACCGCCGGTGGGGGTACCACCACGTCGACGGCGGCCACCACGGCCAACTGCCAACCCAGCCAGCTGCAGGCCACCCCCGGTCAGGGCACAGGGGCGGCCGGGACCATCTCGATGACGATCGGCTTCACCAACACCTCGTCGTCCACCTGCACCCTGAAGGGCTACCCGGGGATGCAGCTGCTGTCGTCCACCGGGGTGTCGCTGCCCACCAACGTGGTGCGGGGCGTCGGGCAGTGGGCGGCCGCCGCGGCCAGCCAGCCGCCGAGCCTGGTGACCCTGGCCCCGCAGCAGGTGGCGACCTTCAGCCTGTCCTACGAGGACGTGCCGGTGGGCAGCGAGACCAGCTGCGCCACGTCGGCCAAGGCGCAGGTGACGGCGCCCACAGACCGCACATCGCTGACGATCACACTGTCGATCACGCCGTGCAACAACGGCACGGTCCACGTGTCGCCGGTGTACGCCGCCTAGCCGGCCGGTCGCACCAGCACCCGGCCGCGGATGCCGGCCGCCAGCACCTGGGGGAGCACGGCCGCCAGGCCGTCCAGGCCGACCTCCCGGTCGACCATCAGCTCGAGCAGGTCGGCGGGGAGCTCGTCGGCGACCGTCGCCCACAGGGACCGGCGGACGTCGATGGGGGTGGCCACCGAGTCCACGCCGAGCAGGGCCACGCCGCGGATGATGAACGGGTACACGGTCGTCGGCAGGTCGGTCCCGGCGGTCAGCCCGCTGGCGGCCACGGCGCCGCCGTACCGGACGGTCCGCAGCACCCCGGCCAGGGTGGCGCCGCCGACGCAGTCGACGGCGCCGGCCCACTGCTCGGGGCCCAGCACCCGGCCCGGGGCCACGTCCACCACGTCCCGGCCGACGACCTGGGCGGCGCCGAGACGGCGCAGGTAGTCGTGCTCGTCGGCCTTGCCGGTGCTGGCCACCACCTCGTAGCCGTGCCGGGCCAGCAGGGCCACGGCGGTGCTGCCGACCCCTCCGGAGGCCCCGGTGACCAGCACCGGCCCGGCGTCGGGGGTCACCCCCACCTGTTGGAGCCGGTGCAGGGACATGAGGGCGGTGAACCCGGCGGTGCCCACCACCATGGCGTGCCGGGGGTCCAGGCCGTCGGGCAGGGCCACCACCCAGTCCGCCGGCACCCGGGCCCGTTCGGCGAACCCGCCGTGCCGGGCCACCCCCAGGTCGTAGCCGTGGACCAGCACGGCGGTGCCGGGGGGAAGGGACGGGTCGTCGCTGGCCGCCACCGTCCCGGCCAGGTCCACCCCGGGGACCAGCGGGGAGATGCGGGCCACCCGGTTGCCGGGGACCGAAGCCATGGCGTCCTTGTAGTTGACCGCCGACCAGGCCACGTCGACCAGCACCTCCCCGGGGGGCAGGTCGGCGTCGTCCAGCTCGGTCACCGTGGGGTCGGCGTCGGCGGAAACCACGAAGGCGCGGAACGTCATGGGGT
>CAYVPF010000352.1:0-3117 GCA_964453355.1 uncultured Acidimicrobiaceae bacterium
ACCAGCAGCGACCCGTCCGCCTGCGACCCATCCGTCCGGTCCCCATCCGTCAGGTTCACGGTCACCCTCCCACGGCCGCCCGGACGGCCCGGTCCAGTGCCGCCGGGACGTCGTCGACGCCGGCGTGCCGGGCCCCGCGGACCACGTGGCGACCGGCCACCACCACGTCGGTGACGTCGGCGCCGGTGGCCGCGTAGACGACCGCGTCCACCAACCGGTCCAGCGGAGCCCCGGCCATCCTGGGGGTGGCCAGGGAGACCGTCGTCAGGTCGGCCGGCCCACCGGGGGCGATCCGGCCGCCGCCTTCCCAGCCGAGGGCCCGGTACCCCTCGGCCGTGGCCGCCGCCAACAGGCTCGCCGGCGGCAGCACGCCGCGCCGGCCGGTGGTCAGCCGTTCGTCGAGCTCGGTGGCCCGGGCCTCTTCGAAGAGGTCGATCACGGCGTGGCTGTCGGACCCGAGGCACAGCCGGCAGCCGGCGGCCGCCATGGCCGCGGCCGCCCCGACGCCGTCGGCCAGGTCGCGCTCGGTGGTCGGGCAAAGGCACGCCGCCGCCCCGGCCGCCCCCAACAACCCCAGGTCGGCGGGCTCCAGGTGGGTGGCGTGGACCGCGGTGGTGCGGGGGCCGAGGGCCCCGGCGGCGGCCAGCACCTCGGTCGGGGTCCGCCCGTAGGCGGCCCGGCAGGCCTCGTTCTCGGCCGGCTGCTCGGACAGGTGCACGTGCAGGACCCACCCGTGCTCGGCCGCCAGGGCGGCGACGCCCGCCACCTCGTCCGGCTCGACCGCCCGGACGCTGTGGACCGCGACCCCCAGGCGGGCCGCGGGGCCGGCGCCGGCCACGACGGCCGCCGTCTCGTCGACCCGGGAGGCCCACCGTGTGACGTCGCCGTCGCCGAACCGCAGTTGGGCCCCGGCGAGCGGGGAGCCGATGCCGCCGTGCAGATAGCAGGTGTCGAGGAGGGTGAGCCGGACGCCGGCGTCCGAGGCGGCGGCGACCACCGCCTCGCCCATCGCCGAAGGCCGGTCGTAGGGACGGCCGCCGGGACCGTGGTGGAGGTAGTGGAACTCCCCCACCACGGTGATCCCCGCCAGGAGCATCTCGGCGTAGGTGGCCAGGGCCAGCTCGTAGAGGCTCGATGGGTCCAGCCGGTCGGCGACGGCGTACATGAGGGACCGCCACTGCCAGAAGTCACCGGCGCCGCCCTGCGTTCGGCCGCCCTGCGTTCGGCCGCCCTGGGTTCGGCCACGGAGTGCCCGGTGGAACACGTGGGAGTGGCTATTGGCCAGGCCCGGAACCGTGAGCCCGTCCAGCCGCACCGCCCCTGGCGGGGCCTCCGGAACGCCGGTCCGGACAGCGGAGACGGCGCCGTCCACGTCCACCTCCACCAGGACGCCCGGAGCCACCACCCCGTCGGCCGGGTCCCCGACCACCGCCCACCGGCACCAGAACCCGGCGGCCCCCTGGTAGGTCATCGAGACAGGGCGGTCATCGGCAGGCCAGGTCCTCCACCACCCGGGCGAGCGCCTCCACGCCAGCGTGGCAGTCGTCGTCGGTGATGCGCTCGTCCGGACTGTGGCTGACCCCGTCGGGGTTGCGGACGAAGAGCATGGCCGTCGGCACCCGGGAGGCCAGGATGCCGGCATCGTGGCCGGCTGCCGTCGGCAGCACCGGGACGTCGCCGAGGGTGGCCCGCAGGCGGTCCCGGAGGGCGTCGTCGAAGTGGACGGCCCGGGTGTACGACTCCTGCACCACCTCGACCGATCGGGCGCCCCCCGCCAATGGCTGGGCCATCGCCGAGCGTACGCCTTCCACCATGTCGTCCAGGCCCCCCTCGTCCGGAGCGCGGGCGTCGAGCCAGGCGTCGATGCTGGACGGGATGGCGTTGGTCCCGTTGGGCTCCACGTGGACCTTCCCGACGGTCGCCACGCCACAACACCGGTGCGCTTCGTGGTTCGCCCCCTGGACCAGCCGGGCCAGGCTGAGCATGGGATCGTGCCGCTCGTCCATCGCCGTGGTCCCGGCGTGGTTGGCCTCCCCGCGGAGCCGGAACCGCCAGCGCCCGTGCGGCCAGATGGCCGACGCCAACCCGACCGGCGCGCCGTCCTCGGCCAGGCCACGCCCCTGCTCGATGTGCAGCTCGACGAACATCGACAGCCGGCCCAGCCCGGTGTCGTCCCGGCCGAGGCCGCCGGGGTCCCAGCCGGCGGCAGCCATCGCCTCGCCGAGGGTCATGCCCGCCTGGTCGACCAGGGCGACCGCCCGCGCCGGATCCCGCGCCCCGGTCATCAGCTGCGACCCGAGGCACGGCACCCCGAACCGGGCGCCCTCCTCGTCGGAGAACGACACCAGCGCCACCGGCCGGCTGGGCTCCGCCCCGCGGGCCTTCAGCAGGTCGATGGCGGCCAAGGCCGACGCCACACCCAGGGCCCCGTCGTAGCCGCCGCCGTCGGGCACCGAGTCCAGGTGGCTGCCCAGGCCCACGGCGGACGGCCCGGGCCGGCCCCACCAGGCCCAGATGTTGCCGTTCCGGTCCCGCTCCACCTCCAGCCCGCGCCGGCGGGCCTCCTCCTCGAACCACTGCCGGCACTCCAGCTCGGCCGGGGTCCAGGCGAACCGCCGGTACCCCCCCGTGGTGGTGTCCCGGCCGATCCGCCACAGGGCGTCCCAGTGATCGAAGGCGCTCACCCGCCGTCACCCCGCCGGTCGGTGCCTATGGGACGGCCAGTGCCCAGGGGATCGGTGCCCATGGGGATGGTGATGTCGTGCCGGCGGGCCACCGCCACCGCTTCGTCGTAGCCGGCGTCGACGTGGCGGATGACCCCACTCCCCGGGTCGTTGCGGAGCACCGACTCAATCTTGCGGGCGGCCAGCTCGGTGCCGTCGGCCACGGTGACCTGGCCGGCGTGGATCGACCGCCCGATGCCGACCCCGCCGCCGTGGTGGATCGACACCCACGAGGCGCCCGAGGCCGTGTTCAGCATGGCGTTCAGCAGCGGCCAGTCGGCAATGGCGTCGGAGCCGTCGGCCATGCCCTCGGTCTCCCGGTAGGGCGAGGCCACCGAGCCGGCGTCGAGGTGGTCGCGGCCAATCACGATGGGGGCCGACAGCTCCCCGGAGG
>CAYVPF010000353.1:0-3116 GCA_964453355.1 uncultured Acidimicrobiaceae bacterium
AACTGCGTGGCCTCGCCCACCGGACAGGCCTACTGGGGCCCCGGCGCCACGATCGGCTGCGCCATGGTCTACGGCTACATCGCCGGCCGCGAGGCTGCCAAGGAGCCGGAGAAGCTCCTGTAAGGCAGGACAACAGCGGACCGCGGCCGTTGATCGCCGCACCGGCGATGAGTTCGACACGATGGCAACGTCGTACTCACGAACGCATCGCCACCGGGCGAGCATCGCCACCAGGCAAGGAGCACACCATGGGCCAGCTCATCGTGACCGAATTCGTGACGCTCGACGGGGTGGCCCAGGCGCCGGGAGGGCCCGACGAGGACCGCGACGGCGGCTTCACCCACGGCGGGTGGATGGCGCCGGTGGCGGACCAGGAGTCGGGCGAGGTCAAATTCGAGCAAGCCAGGAGCATGGATGCCCTGCTCCTCGGGCGAAGGACTTACGAGATCTTTGCCGGCTACTGGCCGGGCGCGCCGCCGGAGATCCCGTACACCGGCCTGCTCAACGGCGTCCCCAAGTACGTGGCCAGCCGCACGCTCGCTGGCCCGCTCGCCTGGCAGGGGTCGACGCTCGTCGCCGACGACCTCGCCGAGAGCATCGCCGCCCTGAAGGAGCGCCACGACGAAGTCCACGTCATCGGCAGTCTCGACCTCTTGCAGTCGCTGCTGCGCTTCGGTCTCGTCGACCGGTTGAACCTCTGGGTGTACCCGCTGGTGCTCGGCCACGGCAAGCAGGTGTTCGCCGACGGGACCGTGCCCACGGCTCTGCGCCTCACCGAATCGGTCACCTACGCGAGCGGCACCCTCCAGCTCACCTACGAGACGGCCGGCGTGCCCACGTACGGCAGCTTCGCCGTCGAGGAGCAGGACCCACAACCCCTCACCGGAGGTGGCTGACGACAGACCTTCAGCTGCCGGCGCCGACCTCGAGGAGGCGGCGGACCAGCACCAGGTCGTACCAGGTCGACAGCTTCCGGATCCGGCCGTCCTCCAGGTCGAAGACGTCGACGGCGTCGAAGGCGACCTCGCGGCCGTCGTGGGTGACCCCGTCGAAGTGGACCTCCACGGTGACGGCGTCGCCGCTCGGCAGCACCCGGACCGGCAGGTCCTGGTGCGCCCGCCACGGCGTGAACAGGCTGCGGTAGAACGCCTCGATCTCCGTCGCCCCCTGCCGGGGCCGGCTGCCGACGGCCTGCAGCTCGGACCGGTCGTCCCACAGTTGGGCGAAGGCGCTCCAGTCTTCGGCGTTGATGTGGGCGAAGTAGCGGTCGATCAGGTCGAGGTCGGTCATAGTCGGTCCTCCAAGTGGGTGGATGCCGGCAGGGACCAGGAGTCAACCAGATCCCCGTCCGGACGGGGCAGCAACAACTGCGGGCGAACCCGGGCGCCGAGCACCTCGATGGCGCCCAGGCGGTGGGCCGGCGGGGCGGCGGGCAGGCGGACGGCGCAGACGCCCAGCCCCGCCCGGTCCCGTTCGGCCGACAGGGCGGCGACCACCCCGCCCACGGCCGCCGCGCCGTCCGGTCCGGGGTCCGCCGGCACGTCGAACCGGCGCAGGGCGATCCGGGGGTGGCCAGCCGACCCGGCCGGCAAGACTTCGTCGTCGGCGGCCACCAACGCCAAGCCGTGCCGGGCCGCCACGGCCGCTAGCCCGGACCCGACGGCCCAGGTGTTCATGGCCAGCTGGGCCGGGGCCGGGGTGACCCGCAGCCGATCCTCGGAGCCGGGAGCCGGGAAGGTCCAGTAGCGACCGGCGTGCCGGAACGGCACGGGCGACAGGCCGGCCAGGGTGACCTCGATGCCCTCCGCCACCTGGTCGGCCGGTACGTCACCGCCTGCGCCGGGGCCAGAGCCGGTAAAGGCCACGGTGACCCGGCCACCCAGCAGCAGGTCGGTGACGGCCAGCTTCTCGGCCAGCTCCAGCGGATGGTGGTGGGGGTCGGCCTCCACCACGACCGCCGCGTCGCGGACCACCCGGGCCAGGGTGGCGGCCACGACGGTGGCGTCGCGACGGGCCCCGTCGCGGTCGACGGCGGTGATCCAGACCAGGTCCAGGCCGACCCGGTCGGCGGCGGCGGCCTCGGCCACGAGGGCCGGCCCGCAGGGTCCGTCGAGGACGACGCCGAGGCGCATGTCAGGCGCCTGCCTTCACGGGCGAGCCGGGCCGCAGGACCGGCAGCAGGCCGTCGGCCAGGGCGGCCATCTGCTCGGCCCCCCGGCTGCGGGTCTCCTCGGTGGCGTACTGCAGCACCAGGGTGTCCACCCCGGCGTCCACCAGCTCGGCCAGCCGCTCGGCCACCTCGTCCGGCCGGCCGACCAGGGCGGCGGCCACGTTGCGGCGGACCTGCGGGCCGACCCGGCCGAGGTCGATGGTGCCGTCGGCGGCGCGGGCCCACCAGGCGGTGACGTACTCGGCGTAGTGCTGGGTGAGGCGGGGCAGGAAGTACTCGCGGGCGGCCGCGGCGGCGGTGTCGACCCACACGTCCTTCAATATGCCGACCCGGGGCACCGTGGTGCCGTGGGCCGCCGCCTCGTCGCGGGCGGCGGCCACCAGGGCCCGGACCTTCTTCACGTCGATGGTGGGGGGCAGCATGAGCGACAGCCCCCGGCGGCCGGCCCGGCGGACCGCCGCCTCGGCCATGCCGCCGACCCAGACCCGGCCGGTCAGGCCGGCGTCGGCCAGCTGGTCGACGGCCCGGTTCATGAGGCCCACCCGGTGGTCCAGGCCGAGGCCCAGGCCGGCGTACTCCTCGGGCCGGTACCCGAGGGACACCCCGAGCTCGATGCGGTCCCCCACCATGGCGGTGGCGGTGCGCAGGGCCTCGACGGTGCCGGCGGGGTCGTGCTGGGGCAGCAGGTACATGGCGGTGCCCAGGTGCAGCCGGGTGGTGGCCGCGGCGGCGGCGGCCGCCACGTGCAGCGGCTGCGGGCACCAGCCGTCGTACCAGAACCGGTGCTCGCCGAACCACAGGGAGTCGAAGCCGTGTCGCTCGGCGGCCACGGCGTCGTCGACGGCGCCCCGGTACAGGGCCGGGGCCGCGGCCGGCCGGCGGGCCGTGGCCCGCATGTTCCACAGGCCGACCCCGACGTGCAGCGGGCTCATCTGGTAGGCCGGGC
>CAYVPF010000354.1:0-3107 GCA_964453355.1 uncultured Acidimicrobiaceae bacterium
CAGCTCCATCATCTACGTCGGCGTCGCCCCGGTGCTGTGGCTGATCTACGCCGTCGCCATCGAGCGGGACGGCACCTGGCGGCAGGCCGGCGCCGCCACCGTCAAGATCGCCGTCCTCACCTTCCTGTGCTGCCTCTGGTGGATCGTCGGCCTGGAGATCGAGGCCGCCTACGGCGTCGACGTGTTGAAGTACACCGAGACCGTCCCGTCCACCAGCGAGACGTCCAGTGCCACCGAGGTCATCCGCGGCCTCGGCTACTGGTACTTCTACGGCGGCGACCGCCTCGGCGCCTGGACCGCCTCGGCCGTCATCTACACCCAGCAGCTCTGGCTGCTGGCCCTGTCCTACCTGGTGCCCGTCCTGGCCTTCCTGGCCGCCGTGTTCACCCGCTGGCGCCACCGCGCCTTCTTCGTCCTCCTGGTCGTCGTCGGCGTCGTCCTGTCCGTCGGCGCCCACCCCATCGCCAGCCCCACCCCCGTCGGCGGGGTCCTGAAGGCGTTCATGACCGACAGCACCGCCGGCCTGGCC
Organism: uncultured Acidimicrobiaceae bacterium; assembly: GCA_964453355.1. Taxonomy (GTDB): domain Bacteria; phylum Actinomycetota; class Acidimicrobiia; order Acidimicrobiales; family RAAP-2; genus DASZUK01. The sequence goes on from CAYVPF010000354.1 coordinate 530, forward strand.
ATGCGGTCCACCGACCGCGCCACCCCCCTCGTCGTCCTCGGCCTGGCCATGCTGCTCGGCGCCGGCGTCACCGCCGTCTGGGTCCACCTGCCCCGGATCGGCCTGGTCACCGGCGTCGTCGTCGCCGGCCTGGTCGTCGCCAACAACCCGGCCGTCTTCAACGGCGACGCCGAGGTCGCCAGCACCTTCCACCAGCCCGCCTCCCTCCCCGCCTACCAGATGGCCGCCATCGACCACCTGAACGCCACCCACCCCGGCACCCGGGTCCTGGCCATCCCCGGCGACGACTTCGCCACCGACCGCTGGGGCAACACCGTCGACACCCCCCAGCCCGCCTACCTCACCCGGCCGTTCGTCACCCGCGAGCAGCAGATCATGGGCTCCATGCCGACCGCCGACACCCTCTACGCCATGGACGAGCCCATCCAGACAAGCGTCGAGAACTGGAACGCCCTCGCTCCCATGGCCCGGCTCATGAGCGCCGGTGACGTCCTGGTCGAGTACGACCAGGCCTACGAGCACTACGGCGTCCCCCAGCCCCAGCTCCTGGCCTTGGGACTCGCCAAGACCCCCGCCGGCCTGTCCGACCCCGTCTCCTTCGGCCCCCCCACCCCCAACGTCTCGTCCATCTCCACCCTCGACGAGCAGGACCTGGCCGCCCCGGCCAACAGCAAATCGCCGTCCCCGCTGGTCACCTACACCGTCACCACACCCCGGCCCATCACCCGGGCCGAGTCCAACCAGGGCGCCGTCGTCGTCGCCGGTGACGCCACAGGCATCCAGAACCTGGCCGGCACCGGCCTGCTCAACGGCCACAGCGCCATCTACTACGCCGGCACCCTGACCAGCGGTGCCGGAAGTGGTGGAAGCAAGACGGCCGCGGGCAGTGGCGGCGGCAGTGGCGCGGCGGCCTCCACCCAGTTGCAGCAGCTGATGAAGGGCGGCGCCGTCCTGGCCGTTACCGACACCAACCGCAAGCAGGCATTCCGCTGGGACACCCTCACGGCCAACTATGGGTACACCGAGACCCCGTCCGACGACCCGGCCAAGACCACACTGAGCGACAGCCCCATCGACCTGTTCCCGACAGCGCCGACGGACGCCCACACCGTGGCCTCCTACGTCGGCGCCGTCAACGTCACCGCCTCCTCCTACGGCAACACCGTGTCGTACACCCCCGAGAACCGGGCCTACAGCGCCATCGACGGCAACCTGGACACCGCCTGGGAGACCGGCACCTTCGTGGCCAACCCGTCCGGCCAGTGGTGGCAGGCCAAATTCTCTCAGCCCACCACCACCGACCACGTCACCCTGGTGCAGCCCCAGACCGGCACACGGAGCCGCTGGATCACCAAGGCCACGCTGACCTTCGACGGCGGCAAGCCCGTCACCGTGTCGCTCGGGGCGTCCTCCAGGAACCCCACCGGGCAGGTCATCGACTTCCCCACCCGCACCTTCCACACCCTGCGGGTCACCATCGACGCCACCAACCACGACACGGCCACACCGGCCGCCGCCTCCGCCGTCGGCTTCGCCGAGGTCCAGGTCCCCGGCCAGCACGTCGTCGAGGTGGTCAAGATGCCCGACGACCTGCTGGCCGCCGCCGGGGCCGCCTACATCAACGACCGTCTCGTCCTGTCGATGACCCGGCAGCGCATCACCCCGTTCCCGCCCCGGTCCGACCCCGAGACCAACATCTCCCGCGAGATCACACTGCCGACCGCCCGCACCTTCACCCTGTCCGGCACCGCCAGCCTCTCCGCCCTCCTCCCTGACGACCAGATCGACCGCCTCGTCGGCCTGGCCGGGTCCACAGGGTCCGGCACCATCGCCTATTCCAGCGCCCGCCTCCCCGGCTCGTTGCAGTCCGGGGCCGCCGCCGCCGTCGACGGCAACCCCACAACCGCCTGGCAGCCCGGCTTCGGGGACGCCCACCAGGCCGGCGACTGGCTGCAGTACAACCTGGCCAACCCCCTCACCGTCACACACCTGGACCTGCAGGTCATCGCCGACGGCCGCCACTCCGTTCCCACCCAGATCAAGATCACCGCCGCCACAGCCGCCCAGAAGGCCAGCACCAGCCGGACCGTCACACTGCCCCCCATCGCCGACAGCCCCACCCCCGGCGCCGTCACCACCGTCCCGCTGTCATTTCCGGCCGTCACCGGCCAGCGCCTCACCGTCACCGTCACCAAGGCCCGGCTGGAGGACACCACCAACTACTACGCCCAGTCCCCCCTGGCCCTCCCCCTCGGCATCGCCACACTCGGCATCCCGGGCCTCGGCGTCCCCGGCTTCCCCGCCACAGTCCCCGGCACCTGCCAGTCCAACCTCATCGCCATCGACGGCCACCCCGTCACAGTGAAGATCGTCGGCTCCTCCGCCGCCGCCCTGGCCAACGGCGAGCTGTCCGTCGTCGCCTGCGGCGCCGACGCCTCCGGGATCACCCTGTCCGCCGGTCCCCACGTCATCGAGACCCAGGTCGCCCACCAAGCCGCCCTGACCGGGACAGCGGGCAAGGCCACAACGGTCCACTGCCAGGCCGCAGCCGACTGCTCCGGCTGGAACGTCGACCAGC
>CAYVPF010000355.1:0-3073 GCA_964453355.1 uncultured Acidimicrobiaceae bacterium
CCGCTGAAGGCGATTCGCCGGCCACCCCGGCCAGCCAGCTGGCGGCGTCACGATGCCCGGTCTTCTCGTAGGCCTTGGTGTCGGCCACGCGCTTGGCGTAGTGAGGGCGGGCACCGGCGCCCAGCCGTTCGATCTCGACGGTCCGCTGCACCATCCGGGTGGCGGCACGACCCGAGAGCCGGTCGGCCGGGACGGCGGCCAGGGCCGCCCGCAGCCCGGTCAGGTACCGCTCGATGGCTCGGTCGATCTCGTCGATGTCGTCGATGACGTCCACGAGACCATGGTGCCAGGAGGGTGTGACACCGACCGCCCCGGAAGGGGCCGGAAGGCGACCACTGAAAGTGGGCGGCCGCCGATGGAAGGGCCGCCGGCGCCGTCGGTCAAAAGACCCCGGCTCAGTGCCGACCAATAGGTTGGCGACGGCTACGGATGCCGCCGATGGCGGGTCGGGCGTCGGCGCGGCGTCGACCCGTCGGCGAGGACTTCGTCAAACGAGTCGAGAAGGTCAAAGACCTCGTCGGCTGCCCAAACCCGGTTGCGTTTCCCCGCCGACACCCGCTTCATGATGCCCGCAGCCTCCAGGGCGTTCATTCCTCGACGTGCGGTCTCTTCGTCCACCGCGAGGTTTGAGGCCAAGCTGGAGACGTCAGTCACCGGAAACTCGACCAGCCGGCGGATCGCCCGGTTGACGACGGACCCCGCCCGGGGATTTCCGGCTCTTGACATCCACCCCCGTTCCGTCTCGTCGAGCGCGGCGATGAGACGCTCGGAGGCCGACGACGCTCGGAGCATCTCGGTCCCGAAGTGGCGCACCCACGAATCCACGTCGCCTTGGCGGTAGGCGACGAGACCTCTGATGTACGCGTCGGAGTTGGCAAGGAGCGCGGCGGATACGGGCGGGGCGTACCGCTCGGTCGCTCCATGGCGCCGCATCACCCCGTGGATAAGGGCCCGGCCGACTCTTCCATTCCCGTCAGCAAACGGGTGGATCAGCTCGAACTGCGCGTGAGCTATCGCCGCCACGGCCTGGGGTGGAAGGTCTCTTCGGTCGCAGAAAACCGCAAGGTCGTCGAGAAGGCCTGGGACCTCTTCGGGCGGAGGGGGGACATAGTCCGCACCTCTGGGGTTTCGATGAGATCGTCCGATCCAGTTCTGTGCCGTCCGGACCCGCCCGGCGATGTCGTCAAGCTGGGTTCCTTCCGCCAGGATCGAATGCAACCGGAGGAGCAGGCCAGCGGTCACCCGGTCCTCCTCACTGAAGAGGCGAATGGCCTCGGCGGTCGCTCTCACCGAGTTGGCCACCTCCTTGGCCACGCCACGGGCCGCCCGAGGGTCCTCCAGGGCCACGGCCAGGGCCCTGTGGGAGATCATGAGGCCCTCGATCCGGCTGGACGAGAGGCTCTCGATCCGCAGCAGGGGGGTGGCCAGGGCCCCGACGATCCGCTCCGCGTCGGCGTGCTCGAGTCGATCGATGGCCCGCTGCCCCTCGGCGATCACGTCGACCGAGGGGCCCGACAGGTACAGCGAGAGCGCCGCGATGGCTGGGGGACCGTGCGCGGAGTAGCGGAAGGGCCGGCCCCCGGTTATGCCTCCCTCCCCCGTCCACAACTCGGATCGGTCAGTGCCGGCCGGCCATCGCGGGGTGTCGGTGTCGGCCATCTGGCTGCTTTCTGAACTGTGGGTTGGAGACAGTATATCCACACTTATCTTGTATCTATGGCTACTGGACGTCATGTCCTCACCCAATAGGTTGGCGGACGGTGCCGTTCGACGAGGTGGTGATGGCCGACTGGAGCGGCAGCAGCCGGCCGAAGGTGGGCAAGGACAGCATCTGGGTGGCCCACGGCACCACGGCCGGCGGGGTGCGGTCGGACAACCCCCGGACCCGGGCGGCGGCGTACGAGGCCATCGACCGGATGGTGGGCGCCGCCGTCGACGGCGACCGTCGGGTGCTGGTCGGGTTCGACTTCTCCTTCGGCTACCCCGCCGGGTTCGCCGGCTACCTCACCGCCAAGCCAGCCGGCAACCGGGCGCCGTGGGAGGTGGTCTGGGACCACCTGGCCGCGGCCATCCGGGACGACCCCGACAACGGCAACAACCGGTTCGCGGTGGCCGGCGACGTCAACGCGGCCACTGGCACGGCGTTCTTCTGGGGCTGCCCGCGGCCACTGCCGGCCCTGTCGGCCACCAAGCGGCAGCCGCCGGCCGGGCTGGCGGCCAACCCGCTGCCGGTGTTCCGGGTGGCCGAGGACGTGGCCCGCCGGCAGGTCGGCAAGCCCATCAAGAGCGGCTGGCAGCTGTTCGGCGGGGTGACCGTCGGTTCGCAGGTGCTGCTGGGCCTGCCGTACCTGCAGGCGCTGCGCCGCCGGCACGGCCGCCGGGTGGTGGTGTGGCCGCAACAGACCGGGTTCGCCGCCGACCCGCTGGCCGCCTTCCCGGAGGCCCGGGTGGTGCTGGCCGAGATCTGGCCGACCGCCTTCGACCCGGCCTACGGCGACGGGGTCCGCGACGACGAGCAGGTCCGGGCGGTCGTGCACCGGTGCCTGGCCCAGCAGGCCGACGCCGGGCTGGGCGACTGGTTCGACCCGCCGTCGGCCCGACAGCTGCCGGCGGCGGTGCGCCGCCGGGTCGTCGCCGAGGAAGGCTGGATCCTCGGGGTCTGACCAGCCCCGGGGCAGCCGGTTGCGGTGCCATAATCCGAGCAATACGGTAGGATTTATTGATAATACCGAGGAGGCCCCATGACCGCGACCGCCGATCTGCTGGCCAACAACGCCGACTACGTGGCCGGCTTCGACAAGGGCGATCTGCCGCTGCCGCCGGCCAAGAAGGTGGCGGTGCTGGCCTGCATGGACGCCCGGCTCGATCCGGCGAAGGCCCTGGGCCTGCAAGAGGGCGACGCCCACGTCATCCGCAACGCCGGCGGGGTGGCTTCGGAGGACGCCCTGCGCAGCCTGGTCATCTCCCAGCGGCTACTCGGGACGGAGGAGATCGTCCTGGTCCACCACACGGACTGTGGCATGGAGACGTTCACCGACGACCAGGTGAAGGACCAGATCCTGGACGACACCGG
>CAYVPF010000356.1:0-3034 GCA_964453355.1 uncultured Acidimicrobiaceae bacterium
GGCAGCCCGGACACCCTGGGCCACCTGGGCCCGCTGGCCCCGATGGCCGGGGTGTGGGAGGGGATCAAGGGCACCGACGAGCACCCGGTGGCCGACGGCCTGGAGGCCGACGCCTTCGTCGAGCACTACGACCTGGCGCCCATCGACCGGCAGACCAACGGGCCGCAGCTGTTCTACGGCCTGCGCTACCACACCCACATCACCAAGCCCGGGGAGGCCGAGACCTTCCACGACCAGGTCGGCTACTGGTTGTGGGAACCGGCCGCCGGCACCGTCACCCTCACCCTCGGCATCCCGCGGGCCCAGGTGCTGCTGGCCTCCGGGCCGGCCGCCGCCGACGCCACCGACTTCGAGCTCACCGCCGCCGTCGGCTCCGAGGTGTACGGCATCCTGTCCAACCCGTTCCTGGACCAGGCCTTCCGGACCCTCAGCTACCGCATCCACGTCACCGTCAACGGCGACGGCACCTGGTCGTACGAGGAGGAGGGGGTGCTGCAGATCCCCGACCGCGACCAGCCGTTCAGCCACATCGACCGCAACACCCTCACCCGGGTGGCCCCACCGCAGCTGAACCCGTTGGCCGCTCAGGCTCAGGCTGTGGCCCTGGCTGGGGGGCCGGCCGGGAGCGGGACCGGGGTCGGGATCATGGTTGCCGACCCGGCCGCCGGCAGCCTGGGCATCGGTTCGCTGCGCACCCCGTAGCCCTCGGCACCCCGTAGCCCTGGCACGGCGCCGGCATCTGGGGCCGCGCCGTCAACCTCGTGACGGGTCGGCGTGGTCCAGCGTGAGCTGGCCGGTGTTGGTGTCGAAGTCGAACAGCTCCCCGTACCGGCCCCAGTCGACGGCGATCTTCAATTGTTGGCGCGCCTCGTCCTCCGAGAACCCCCGGCGCAGCAGGTCCAGGAAGAACCCCTCGCCCAAGCTGCCGTCCTGGGTGCTCTCCAGCGCCTTGCAGATGGCCCGGACCAGTGGGGCATGGTCGCGGGCTTCCTGGGCGAAGATCCGCTTGGACTCCAGGATGTCGGCGGCCACGAAGATCCGGCCCTCGTCGGTGATCTGCAGGTCGGCGTCGTCCACCTCGGCCAGCCCCAGCACCTGGGCGGCGTCGACCAGGGGCAGCAGGTCGTCGACTTCGAAGGTCAGCTCGTGGGCCAGCTTGGGCAGGTCGTCCCGCCCGCCGCGGGCGACCAGGATCTCCAGCAGCCCGGACATGCCGCCGACGCTGGCCTCGGGCAGTGGGGTGTCGATCGGCGACCCCTCGCCTGACCCGGCCACCGTCCAGATGTGCGCCGGCGGTCGGGTGTCCCGACCGGTCATCAGGCCGTAGATCTGGTCGACCAGGGCCTGGAAGCTCTCGTCGTGGCGGTTCCGGGGCTGCGGGAACGTGCAGTCGATCTCGGTCCGGATCCGACCGGGGTTGGCCCCGAGCACGAAGATCCGATCGGAAAGGATGACCGCCTCTTCGATGTTGTGGGTGACGATCAGCATGGCCTTGGTCGGGAAGTCCTTCTGCTGCCACAACCGCAGCAGCTCGGCCCGGAGGTTCTGGGCCGTCAGCACGTCGAGGGCCGAGAACGGCTCGTCCATCAACAGGGCGTCCGGCTCGACCACCAGGGCCCGGGCGAACCCGACGCGTTGGCGCATGCCGCCGGACAGCTCCTTCGGATAGGCCGACTCGAAGCCGTCGAGGCCGATGGCGTCGATGGCCCGCTCGGCCCGCTCCCGGCGCTCCTTGGGCTCCACGCCCAGGGCCTCGAGCCCGAGCTCCACGTTGGCCCGGACGCTCAGCCACGGCAGCAGGGCGAAGCTCTGGAACACCATCGCCACCCCCGGATTGGCGCCGTTCAGCACCTGGCCCCGGTAGCTGACCGCGCCGGACGTCGGGGCGATCAGCCCGGCGATGCACCGGAGCAGGGTGCTCTTGCCGGAACCCGACCGACCCAGCAGGGCCACGATCTCGCCCTCTCGGAGGTCCAGCGAGATGTCGTCGAGCACCGGCAGCGGGCTGCCGTCGGGGGACACGAACGTCTTGGTGACGTGCGACACCTCGATGATGGTGGTCACAGGGTGTACCGGCTTTCGGCCAGGCGGTAGAGCCGGCGCCAGAACAGCCGGTTGACGACGATCACGAACGCGCTCATGACGATGCCTCCGGCGATCAGATAGGCGAACTTTCCCTGGTTGGACGCTTCGGCGATGTAGTTGCCGAGGCCCCAGGCGTTGAGGGTGCGGTGGTGCCAGGTGACCAGCTCGGCCACGATCGAGGCGTTCCAGGCCCCGCCGGCGGCGGTGATGCCCCCGGTCACGTACGCCGGGAAGATGGCCGGCAGGATCACCTGCCGCCACCGCTGCCGGCGGGTCTGCCGCATGGTGACCATCATCTCGCGCAGGTCGTTGGGGATGGAGCTGGCCCCGGCGATGACGTTGAACAGGATGTACCACTGGGCCCCCAGCATCATGAGGACGATGGCCCCGTAGTCGAGCGAGATCCCGAGGTCGATGAAGATCAAGGTGGCGAACGGGAACAGCAGGATGGCCGGGAAGCTGGCCAGGACCTGGACCACCGGCTGGGCGTACCGGGACAGCTTCGGGCTCATCCCGATCTTCACCCCGACCGGCACCCAGATGACCGTGGAGACGGCCAACAGGACGACCACCCGGGCGAACGTGGCGAAGCCGTACCCGATGAGGCTGGGGAACCGGGCGAAGCCCAGGTGGGCGTTGAGATAGATGAGCCCGATGACGGCCACCGCGGCCGACACGCCGACGATCACCACCCAGAACACCACGTCACCGATCTGCCGCTTCCGGGCTTCGGTGCGCAGCGGGTACTCGGCCAGCCCGAACTGCCGGGTGACCCGGTCCAGGAGCCGGCCGACCGGGTGGGTGACCCGTCCGAGCAGGCGGGGGATCGAGGACCGCCGCAGGATGCTGAGCACGATGCTCCTGGGCTTGTCCCCGGACTCGGAGCTCTCCAGCCGGAACTTGTCGGACCAGGCCACCAGTGGCCGGAACACGAAGAAGTTCGTGCCGA
>CAYVPF010000357.1:0-3017 GCA_964453355.1 uncultured Acidimicrobiaceae bacterium
CACCGCGACCTGGTCGTTCCAGTCGTCGGTGGCCTCGTCCCGGATGCGGCGGGCCACCACCGACCAGTCCGGGACCACCGTCGACGAGCCGGCCATGCCCGGGATGCGGCGGCCCTCGGCCAGCAGGTTGGCCGCCCGGATCATCATCTTGGACGGCACGCACCCCCAGTAGGGGCACTCCCCGCCGACCAGGCCGCCGTCGATGCCGACCACGCTCAGGCCGGCGTCGGCCAGGGTCCCGGCGGCGTCTTCCCCGCCCGGCCCCAGCCCCAGCACCACCACGTCGACCTGCTCGTCCATGTAGTGGGCCTCAGCCCCGGTGCCGGGGGTACCGGTCGATACCGGCGGCCAGGCTGTGGACCTCCCGGTCGGTGTCGGCCACCAGGTCCCGCAGCCGCACCTCGGTGGCGTCGCTCACCACCGCCACGGTGGCCGCAGTGGCGGCCGACCGGATGGCCGCGGCGGTGGACACCACGTCGGCCACCTGCCGGCGGACCCCGGCCAGGTGCCGGTCGTCGTCGCCGGCCAGCAACCGGTCCAATGCTTCGGCCGTGGACCGCAGCCGCCGGCTGAGGGACGGCAGGTCGCCGACCGGAGCCCCGGCCAGGACGGCGTCGCGTACCGCCCCCTCGGCGTCGCCGACTCCCCGCCACAGCTGCCGGCGGAGGTCCGGCAACGGCGCCTTCTGCAGGTCCGCCGCCCGGGCATCGGTGTCGATCAGGTGGTGGTGCAGGCGGCCCATCACGGTGCGGCCGGTCCGGGTAGCCGTCAAAGCCCGCTCGACGTTGCGCCAGGCGGTCCGGGCCACCAGCAGGCGGCGGCGGGCCCAACGCCAGCCGTAGAGTCCGGCCGCCAGCACCACGGCGGTGGCTAGGCAGAGGAACAGGAGTGCCCCGACGATCACCGGCGTGGCCGATCCGATCATGCCGGCGAGTCTACGGGCCGCCGCCGGCTACCGGCCGACCAGCCGACCAGCCGACCAGCCTGCCGCCACCGGATTAGTGGGCCGGTGCCGGCTCCTGGGCCAGCCGGACCTGCCGGCGGGCCACCACGGTCTCGTTCCGGAAGTACAGCCACCGGGCGAAGGTGACCACGACCCCCTGGGCGCCGGCGCCGAGGAGGGCCAAGAAGATGAGCAGGCCCAGGGTCTGGTAGGCGTTGTTGCCGTTCAGGGTCCGGTTGCCGAGGCACCAGCAGATCAGGGCCATCACCAGGAACTCGGTGGTCAAGAACGCCCCGAACAGCTGCATGATGGCGTTGGCCGTCTTCTTGTCGGCCTCTTCGATCCCCTTGCGGGCCGACGGCACCAGCAGGCCGCCCAGCCCGGCGAACACCACCAGGATGCCGACGCCGATGACCGACCACCACCAGGTCAACGAGTGCACCCCGAGGGTGACGAAGCTCATGGCGGCCGAGAACACCAGGACCAGCACCGCCAACGCGCTGTACAACTTGCCCATAACCGTTGCCCACCAGCCTTCGATCTCGTCCGGCTTCCAATAAATAGCACGCGCCGCGGCCCACCGCCCGTTTACTCCCCCACTGGTCGGTGGGTCGAGCCGCTTGCGAACACCTGTTCGATACGGCAACATGGCCGTCATGGCCATCTACGAGGTCACCCTGTTGTACCCGGACCGGTCCTACGACGAGCACCGACGGTTCCTGGCCGCCGTTGCCGGTGGCCGATCGTCGGGGCTGGCCAGCTTCGGTCGGCACGGCGCCGGGGTCGCCCTGACCTTCGAGATCGAGACCGACCTGGGGCCGGCGACGGCCACCCGGATCGCCCGGCAGCGTGCCATCGGGTTCTGGCCCAGCTTCCGGCCCTCGGTCACCTTGGAGGCAGTCGAGGCGCCGTCGCAGGCGAGCTGATGGCCGTAGGCGAGCTGACCGCCTACTTCCACCGGAAGTGGACGAAGATCCGCCCGTAGTTCCGTGAGTCCTTCTCCACGCGGTGGTAGCGGGCCTTCACGTCCTTACGGTCGAGGTACCGCAGCACCCGCTTCTTCAACTGCCCCGAGCCCTTGCCCGGGATGATCTCTACCAGCGTCGCCTTCTTCTGTTCCGCCTCGTCCATCACCTGGTCCAGCGCCCGGTCGATGTCGTGCCCCCGGTTGTAGATGTCGTGCAGGTCCAGGGTCAGCTTCACGGTCTACGGGCCGTCGGCCCTATTGGCAGTCCGCGCAGCGGCCGAGGATGGCGAAGTGGTGGGGGTCGATGGTGAACCCCAGCTGGGCCTTGGCGGTGCGGGCCAGCCCCTCGAACAGCTTGTCGGGGGCTTCGATCATGGCGCCGCAGCTGCCGCAGACGAAGTGGGAGTGGGCGGCGGAGGCCAGCTGGTAGGTGGCCGGGCCGTGGCCCAGGTGGGCGTGGACCACCACCCCGAGGGCCTGGAGGTCGTCGAGGTTGCGGTAGATGGTGGACAGGTGCACATCGGGAGCCCGCCGCTGTACCTGCTCGGCCAGCTCCTCGGCGGTGCGGTGGTGGCCGGCCACGTCGCCGGTGGCGGCCTGCCGGTGGACGTCGAACAGCACCTCCAGCAGCACCCGGCGGGAGTGGGTCGCCCGGCCGCCGTTGGCCCTGACCAGCGCCAGGACGTCGTCCACGGTGGCCGGTGGCGGCAGGCGTTCGTCGGCGGCAGCCATCGGTCGGCCCATGGCTTCACGATAGACCCGTCCCCCTTCCGGCCGGCCCTCCCCGGCCGGCCGGGGTCGGGGCCGGGTCGGAGCCGGGACCGGGGCGGGGGCCCGGGGCCGGGAGTCCGCAGGCCCGTGTTACTGTCCCGCGCTCGAACGGCCATTGCAGAGGCCGGGGCCAGAACGGAGTGACGGCCGATGACTGGACGACGGACGCGGCGGGCGAGCGCCCTGGGGGGTTTGGGGGGCCTGGTGGTGGCCACCCTCGGCGTGGCCGGCCTGGCGGCCACGGTGCCGACGGCGGTGGCGGGGGCCGCCGGGTCGAGCACCTTGTCTGGCGTGGTCAAGACCGACGGCCAGCCGGTGGCCACAGCGTCGGTGACG
>CAYVPF010000358.1:0-3001 GCA_964453355.1 uncultured Acidimicrobiaceae bacterium
CCCCGCCGTACTTCTTGTACAGGTCCGGGTGCAGGGAACCGGCGTTGACCCCGATGCGGATGGGCACGTTGCGGTCCTTGGCCTCCTGGGCCACCAGCTTGATCTCGGACTCCTTGCGCAGGTTGCCGGGGTTGAGGCGCAACCCCTGCACCCCGGCCTCCAGGGCGGCCAGGGCCATCTCGACGTGGAAATGGATGTCGGCCACGATGGGCACCGGCGACCGGGGGACGATCTGGGCCAGCCCCTCGGCGGCGGCCTCCTCGTTGCAGGTGCACCGGACGATGTCGGCCCCGGCGTTGGCCAGGGCGTAGATCTGGGCCAGGGTGCCGTCGACGTCGGCGGTCTTGGTGGTGGTCATCGACTGCACCGATACCGGCGCCCCCCCGCCGATGGCGACGTCACCCACCCGGATCTGCCGGGTGGGACGCCTCGGGGACAGGAGCTCGGCTGTGTGTTCCATCGCTGCCATTCTGCCAGGGGCGGCTTCCCGGCCGGGTCGCTACCCCCCGAGATTGATCGGATGGGTGATGTCCAGGTACAGCGCGGCGATCACCACCACGGACAGCACGGCCAAGAAGGCGTAGACCACCGGGAGCAGCTTGGCCACGTCGGCCTGGTAGTACGGCTGGCCCCGGCGGGTCCGGATGCGCTCGTAGATGGCGATGGCCACGTGACCGCCGTCCAGGGGGAGCATGGGCAGCATGTTGAGCAATCCGAAGCCGATGTTGATAACGATGAGAATCTCGATGAGGTAGAGGATCCCGTCCCGTTCGGCCTGGGTGGCCGTGTTGACGACGCCCACGATCGACTGGGGTCGTGTGCCCGTCTTGGCGCTTTGATCGGCCGCCTTGGTGCTGGTGATGCTGTCGAACAGGGAACCAATGGCCCTGGGGACCGATTCGACGGTCAGGGCGGTGTACCGACCGACCTGGTTGACGGCCGTCCCGACGCTTCTGATCGGCCCTTCGGAGGTGTACACCGGCTTGACCGCCTCCGTGATGCCGATCAAGCCCACCGTCTTGCCCTTGCCGGTGGCCGGGCCCAGGACCTCTGTTGTGCCGACAAGGTGACCGGCCACCGGGGTCACCACCAGCTGGACGGTCCGGCCGCCCCGGTCCACCGTCAAGCTCACCGGTTTGCCGGCTGAGTGCTGGATGACCGTGTCGAACTGGTCGGCTTTGGTCAACCGGTGGCCGTTTACCGCCACTACCGTGTCGCCCTTCTGCAATCCCCCCGCCTGGGCGGCCGTCTCAGCGTGCCCGGTCCAATGAGCGAAGCTGCTGATCTTGACCTGTTCGGCCGAGGTGGGGTTGCCGAAGAACAGGAGGGCCCCGTAAGCCAGCAAGAGGGCCATGATGAAGTGCATGATCGATCCGGCGCTGGCCACCAGGATGCGATTGCGGAACGGCTTCTGGCGGTAGGTGTCGGCCTCGTCGGCCGGGTCGACCTCCTCCAGGTTGGACATGCCGGGGATCTTCACGTAGCCGCCGAGCGGGAGGGCCTTGACCCCGTACTCGGTCTCTCCCCGGCGCACCGACCACAGCCGGGGTCCGAAGCCCACGAAGTACTCGGTCACCTTCATCCGGCTCCACTTGGCCGTGGCGAAGTGGCCCAGTTCATGAACCATGACCATGATGACGATGGCCACGATGACGATCAGCAGGGCACTGAGCCCGGTGAGCACGAACAGGGCGACCACCACGGCCACCCCCACGGCCAGCCGCAGCAGCGCCCACCACCCTGACGACTGGCCCGCCTGGCCTCCGGCGGGCGGCAGCGGGGTCGGGGGCGGCCCGGGTTCGGACGGCGGGGGCGCTGCCCCGTCGTCGGCCCCGTGGGCCGGCCCCGATCGGTGGTCGACCCAGGTGCTCACGGCCACATCTCCATTTGGCGGCTCCTCACGCCGCTGCCAACCGGCGTTCCACCGCCGCCTGGGCCCGCAACCGGGCCAGGCGGTCGGCCTCCAGGACGTCGCCGATCGACGCCATGGGGCCGTCGTCACAGCTGTCCAGGGTGTCCTCGACGACCTCGGCGATGCCCAGCCAGGAGAGGCGGCCCTCCAAGAAGGCGGCCACCGCCACCTCGTTGGCCGCGTTCAGCCAGGCCGGGGCGGCCCCACCGTGCCGGCCGGCCCGGTAGGCCAGGTCCAGGCAGGCGAACACCGACCGGTCCGGCGGCTCGAACGTCAGGGCCAGGGTGCTCCCCCAGTCGATGGCCCCGAACGCCGTGTCCAACCGGTCCGGCCAGCCCATGGCGTAGCCGATGGGCAGCCGCATGTCCGGCAACGACAGCTGGGCGATGGTGGCGCCGTCGAACAGCTCCACCATGGAGTGGACCACCGATTGGGGATGCACCACGACGTCGATCCGGTCGTAAGGGACCCCGAACAGCTCGTGGGCCTCGATGACCTCCAGGCCCTTGTTCATGAGGGTGGAGGAGTCGATGGTGATCTTGCGGCCCATCCGCCAGGTGGGGTGGGCCAGGGCGTCGTCGACCCCGACCAGGCCCAGGTCGTCGCGGCTGCGGCCCCGGAACGGCCCGCCCGACGCCGTGACCAGCAACCGTCGGACGCCGTCCCCGTCGGGCTCCGGCCCCAGGGGGCGGTCGACGGACCGGGTAGCGGACAGGCACTGGTGGATGGCGCAGTGCTCGGAGTCCACCGGGACGATGTGGGCCCCGGGGGTCTTCCGGGCCCGCTGGACGACCGGCGCCCCGGCGATCAGGGATTCCTTGTTGGCCAGGGCCAGTCGGCGACCAGCCTGCAGGGCGGCCAGGGTCACCGGCAGGCCGGCGAACCCGACGACACCGTTCACCACCACGTCGGCGGCCGCGCCGGCGGCGGCCAGCCCCTCGGGCCCGGCCATCACCTCGATGCCGGCCGGCAGCTGGGCCGCCACGTCGGCGGCGAGCGCCGGGTCGCCGACGACCACCAGTTCCGGCCGCAACCGCCGGGCCTGGTCCACCAGTAGGGCCACCGACCGCTGGGCGGCCAGGGCCACCA
>CAYVPF010000359.1:0-2994 GCA_964453355.1 uncultured Acidimicrobiaceae bacterium
GGTGCGGCGGGTGCGGCGGGCGACGCCGCCGGGGCCGGGGCCGGGGCCGCGGCCGACCCGTTGGCCCCATTGACGGCCGGGGTGGCCGGGGCCGCCGGGGTGGTCACCGCCGTCTGAGCCACCGCCTGGGCAGCCGCGGCCGGCCGGGCCGGGGCCGCCGGGACCGGGGCCGGGCGGTAGTCAGAGAAGAAGTCCCGCCAGCTCTCGCTCACCGACGACGGGTCGACCAGGTACTGGTCGTACATGTCGTCTACCAACCATGCATTGGGGCCAAACGAACCCGTCGTCCCCGGCGCCGTGCCGCCCACCCCGTCGACAGCGCGCTGCTCACCACCAGCGTCAGTCATGCACCCACCCTACCGGCGCGTCGGCCCTGGCCGGGTAGCAAATGAGCGGTATGGGTGATCCACGTATCGGCGGCCGCCGCCGCCCACGGCCCGGTGCCACGGCCACCGGCCCAATGTCATAGCCACCGGGCCGGTAGCGTCGGGTGCCCGATGCCCTACCCCACCGGACTGCGCGTCCACGAGCACCTGCCACCCGGCCACCGACCCCCGATGGTGGTGCTGGTGCACGGGGCCCTGGACCGGGCCAGCAGCTTCGCCCGGACGGTCCGCCGGCTGGTCGACCTGGCCGTGGTCACCTACGACCGCCGCGGCTACGGCGGCTCCCGGCTCGACGGTCCCCCGGCCACCCTGGCCGATCACGTCGACGACCTTCTCGGGGTGGTCGGCGAGCTGGACCGGTTCGGGGGCCGGGTCACCGCGGTGGGCCACAGCCTGGGTGGTGACGTGGTGGTGGCCGCGGCCATCGCCCGGCCGGAGGGGTTCGCCTCCGTCGGAGCCTTCGAGCCGCCGATGCCGTGGCTGGGGTTCACCAACCCCAACCGACCGCCGGCCGCGGTGCGGCGGCCCCCGGAGGCCGACCCGGCGGCGGAGGCGGAGGGGTTCTTCGTCCGTATGGTCGGCCAGGCGGCCTGGGACCGGCTGCCCGAGCGGACCCGGCGGGGCCGGCGGGCAGAGGGACCGGCCCTGGTGGCCGACCTGGCCGCCATCCGGGGACCGGAGCCGTTCGACGTCACGACGCTGGCCGTTCCCGCCGTCTTCGGCCGCGGCGGTGCCGGCAGCCAGCCCCATCACCGCCAGACCGTCGACTGGCTGGCCGCCCACGTGCCGGGGGCCGAGGAGCTCACCGTTGACGCCGCCGGCCACGGGGCCCACCTGTCCCATCCCGATGCCTTCGCCGCCTTCGTCCGGGCCGTCGTCGCCCTCGGGTCCCGCACATGATCGTCCTGGTCAGCGGGGCCAACGGCCTGATCGGGCGGTCCCTGGTGGCCCAGCTCCGCCGGGACGGCCACCGGGTGGTGGCGCTGGTCCGGCCGGGCAGCCAGGTGACCACCGGCACGGGATCGGAGGACCCGGTCGGCACGGTGTCGTGGGACGCGGCCCGCGGCACCGTCGACCGGGCCGCCCTGGACCGGCAGGGCCCCGTCGAGGCGGTGGTGCACCTGGCCGGGGCCGGGATCGGCGACCGGCGGTGGACGGCGGAGCGACGGCGGGAGATCTGGGACAGCCGGGTGCTGTCGACCCGGCTCCTGGCCCGGACGTTGCCGCGGCTGGACCCGCCGCCGCGGGTGCTGGTCAGCGCCTCGGCGGTCGGTTGGTACGGGGACCGTGGCCCGGAGGTGCTGACCGAGGACGCCGGGGCCGGCGGCGGCTTCTTGGCCGAGCTCTGCGGCGCCTGGGAGCACGAAGCCGAGGCGGCGGAGCCGTCGCTGCGGGTGGTGCGGCTGCGCAGCGGCGTGGTGCTCTCCGACCAGGGCGGAGCCCTCCGCCGGCAGCTGCCGCTGTTCCGGCTGGGTCTCGGCGGTCGCCTGGGCGGCGGCCACCAGTACGTCAGCTGGATCAGCCTGGCCGACCACCTGTCGGTGGTCCGGGCCGCCATCGACGACGACCGGCTGGCCGGGCCGGTCAACGCCACCGCCCCTCAGCCGGTCACCAACGCCGAGCTGACCCGGGCCCTCGGCCGGGCGCTGCACCGCCCCGCCGTCCTGGCCGTGCCCGCTCCGGCGCTGTCGCTGGCCCTCGGCGGCGACCTGGTGCGGGAGATGCTGCTGGCCAGCCAGCGGGCCGTGCCCGACCGGCTGGCCGCCATCGGCCACCGGTTCGCCCATCCCGACGTCGACACCGCCCTGGCCGCCATTCTCGGCCGGTGACCGGCGGTGACCGGCCGCCCGGCCGGGTGGGGTGGGCGGTGCTGGCCGTCGGGCTGCCGGCCCTCGCCGTGGCCGTCGTGGCCGACCCGGGTGCCGCCGGGGCCGCCGCCGGCCAGGACTGGACGCCGTTCGTACTGGTGACCGGCCTGCTGCTCCTGGGCCTGGTCGTCGGCGACGACGGCCTGTTCGACGCCGGCGGCCGGTTGATGGCCCGGCTGGCTCCCGGCGGGTGGTCCCTGTTCGCCGCCTCGGCCGTCCTCGTGGCGGTGGTCACGGCGGTCCTCAACCTGGACACCGCCGTCACCTTCCTCACCCCGGTGCTGGTGGTGGCCGCCCGTCGCCGCCAGGTGGACGAGCTGCCGTTCTTGTACCTGGCGGTGTTCCTGGCCAACGGGGCGTCGCTGTTGCTCCCCGGGTCCAACCTCACCAACCTGATCGTCCTCGGCCACCGGCACCTGTCCGGCATCGCCTTCGCCGCCACCATGTTCCCGGCCTGGCTGGCCGCATCGGTGACGGTCTCGGTGGTGCTCGCCGTGGCCTTCTGGGGGCGGCTCCGCCGGAGCCGACCGGCAGGGACCCCGGCACCGGTAACGCCGCCGGAGGCCCCACTACCCGAGATGCCGGCCGGGACCCCGTCGACCCCCAGCCGGCCCCGCCTGGGGGTCGGTCTGGTCGGGGCCGTCGTGGCCGTCGTCGCCGTGGTGGCGCTCGGCGGCACGGCCATGGCCCTGGTGGTCCTCGGGACCGGCCTGGCCGTGGCCGGCTGCCGCGCCGCCCAG
>CAYVPF010000360.1:0-2991 GCA_964453355.1 uncultured Acidimicrobiaceae bacterium
GCCGCGGTCAGCCGCTGGAGATCGTCGGCCGCCAGAGCCGGTGGTAGGTCCCTGACCTGCTGGGCCGGGTCCTCGCCGGCCAGCAGCCGGTCCTCGTCGGACCGGTCGGGGTAGCCGAGGGACAGCCGGAGGAGGAACCGGTCCCGTTGGCCGTGGGGCAGCGGCGAGGTGCCGGCGGCGTCAAAGGGGTTCTGGGTGGCCAGCACCAGGAACGGCGACGGCAGCGGGAGGCTCTTCCCGTCCACCGACACCTGCCGCTCCTCCATGGCCTCCAGTAGGGCGGACTGCGCCCGGGGGGAGGCCCGGTTCAGCTCGTCGGCCATCAGCAGGTTCGTGAACACCGGTCCCGGCCGGAAGGCCGGCCGACGGGTGTCCGGGTCGAGGACCATGGCGCCGGTGACGTCGGCGGGCAGCAGGTCGGCGGTGAACTGGACCCGGTGGAATTCCAGCCCGAGGGACCGGGCCAAGGTCTTGGCCAGGGTGGTCTTGCCGAGCCCCGGCAGGTCCTCGATCAACAGGTGCCCGTCGGCCAGCAGGCAGCCGACCGCCAGTTCCACCGTCTGCGGTCCGGCCAGGAAGACCCGGCGGACCGAGGCGACCACGTCGCCGAACAGGTCGGTCGGCAATCGGGGTTCCGGTGCGGCAGTCACGGGGCGGGAGCCTAGGGCGTAAAGGGCGCCGGAACCGGGCGTGGGACACTGGTGGGGGATGGCCCGTTCCAGGTTCCGGTCCGTTGCCTACGATCTCGACGCGTCCGTGGCCGTCGCCCGGGCGGTGGCCGAGGCCGGAGGAGACACGTCGCCGGCTGCCGTCGCGAACGCGTTGGGCTACGGGGGGACCAACAACGGCGCCTTCCTGGCCCGGCTGGCCAGCGCCCGCCTGTTCGGGTTGGTGGCCGGGCGGGCGGACCGGGTCCTCTTGACCGAGCGGGGGCAGGCGCTGCTGGGGACCGAACCGGCCCAGATGGCCAGGGCCCGGGTCGGCGCCTTTCGGGCCGTCCCCCTGTACCGGGCCGTCCTGGACGGCCTGTCCGGGTCGGCCCTGCCAGAGCCGTCAGTGTTGGCCGACCGCCTGGTGGCCGACTACGGGGAGCTGCCGGCCAAGGCGCCGGGGGTGGCTCGCCGTCTGGTGGCCAGTGCCGTCCAGGCCGGGGTGGTGGACGGCACAAACAACCAGGTCAGCGGGGGGTCTCCGGAACTTTACGGCTCCGTCATCGAAGCTAGTAATTTGTTCGTACCTCCGGTAAGATCGCTGCGGTACGGACGCTTGGGGCGGCAGGCCGTAGACGAGGGGGGTGCCCCGGTGGCGCAGACAGGCTGGCTGGACGACGGCGACGGCGACGGCGACGGCGACGGCGGTCTATGGCTCGGCGAGGGTGCTGCCGGCGACCCCGGCGCTCTCCGGGATGACGCCCGGCCGCCCCGGTCCCGGCCGCGGCATTCCCGACGGGCCGTCACTGCCACGGTGGCCGTGGTGACCTGCATGGCCGCCGTCGGCGTGCCGTTGGGCCTGGTCTTGACGGCCGACGGCGGGATCCCGGCGGCGGCGCCGGCCACCCACCACCACCTGAGCACCGGGCCAGCCAAGCAGCAGGTGCTGTCGGCGCTGAGCGCCACCACCGACGCCGGCAGCTTCGACTTCACCTACGCCATGTCCCAGACGGCGGCCACGACCCCGGCCAGCACGACCACCACCACGACGACCTGCCGCACAGAGCCGGCGCCGGGGGTGAACCGGTCGGGATCGTCATCGCCGTCGGCGGCGGTGTACCTGGCGCCGTCCACAGGCGCTGTCATCCAGGTGTGCTCGGGGACCGGACAGGAGACAGAGAACGACCGGAACCGGAACGTGGTGTCGGGGAGCGGGGTGATCAACACCAACCCGACGGGAATGCTGGCGTCCACCAGCCTGGGGATCACCGTGCGCATCGACGGGACAACCGTCTGGGAGGGCAGCAGCGACAGCCTGGCCCCCGGCACAGGGCAAGCGGGGGGCGGGACGCCGCTGGCCCAGTTCGCCAGCCTGGTCCAGGGGACCCTGGGCACACGGGCCGGGGCGGCGGCCATGATCGGCATGGCCAGCCCCACCGGCTATCTGGACCTGAGCCAGCAGGCCGTCGATGCCGCGGACCAGGTGGGCACCGGGACGGTGGACGGGATGCCGGTGACCTACTACCAGGTGACCCTGGACCCGACAGCGCTGGCCGAGGCACCGGGGATCACCGCTCAGGAGGCCACAGCCATCGGCAACGCCCTGAAGCTGCTGCACGCCCAGGGCCTGCAGACCCTCCAGGACAAGATCGGGATCGACGGCAGCGGGTACATCCGGTCGACCACATCGGTGGCCACCTTCGCCGACGGTGGCACCGTGGCCTTGGCCACGACGTTCTCCGACTTCGGCTGCGCCGGCACGGTGCTGATGCCGGGCCAGCAGGGCTCGGCCACACCCCCGGTCAACTGCACCAGCCCGGACACCTGGACGCCGACCACCACCACGGTCCCGTCGGCCTCGACAACGACCACCACCACGACGACGCCGATCCCGACCACGACCGTACCGCCGGCGTCCACCACCACGGAGCCGCTGGGGTCCACCACCACCACCACGTCGATGGTCCCCCCGCCGACCACGACCGTACCGCCGGCGTCGACGACCACGACCACGACCACGACGTAGCGGCTCAGCCGCCGGGCTCTACTCGCCGGACGGGGGTGCGGCGGGGGGCCCGAGTCAGGTTCTGCAGCTGTGGCCGGCCCGGTAGGACCTGCTGCCGGCAGCGACCCGGCCGGCCGTCAGTGGGTGACGGCCAGCCGCGCCCCGGGCCGGAGGCCCGGGAAGTCAGCAAGGGCCCCGAGGGCGGCGGAGCCGGTGGAGGCCATGGCCACGACGCCGTGAACCGCAGTGCCGCCGGTGCTGCCCAGGAACGGGGCGTCGCCGAAGGCGAAGATGCCGCCGTCGGCGGCGGTGAACCAGTACCCGCCGCCTGTCGGG
>CAYVPF010000361.1:0-2974 GCA_964453355.1 uncultured Acidimicrobiaceae bacterium
AGCCCGGGTTCACCCTGGTCGTGTGGATCGGGGCCGGCCTCAGCGCGGTGGCCGCCGTGGTCACCTGGGTGCTGCCGGGACTGCACGCCCGACGGGCGGCAGGCGGGCCGGTGGCCCCGGGGGCCACCGGGTAGCTCCCCGGTGGCGGCCTGCCCGTACAGGCGGGGTTGCCGGAGGCCGGACGAGTTTTGCTGGCTAGCCACTGGTGCCCTCGGCCCGCCCGCGGGCGGCGGTTCAGTCGGCGGCGATGCCCGAGATCGGCTTCGTCGGGGCGACACCCAAGGCCGGCAGCGAGCCGAGGAACGGGGCGTCGCCGAAGGCGAAGACGCCGCCGTCCTGCCCGACCATCCAGTAGCCGCCGGCGTCGGGGTCGCTGATCCCGGCAATGGGAGCTTGAAGAGGTTTGCCGGCTTGCGACCCGTCGCTGGCGGCGGCACCGAGGGTGACGAGCGAACCGTCGGGACCCGTGAGCCAGAGGCCGTTGGCCGAGGGGGTCTCGGCGGCGGCGGTGATCGGTCGGGGCAGCGTGCCGGAGGTCGGGGCGCCGTAGGCCGTGGCGTCGCCGAAGGGGAACACGTCGCCGGCGGAGTCGACGAGCCAGTACCCCTTGTCGGTGGCGGTGGGCACCAGGGCCACGAACGTCTGACCGGTCCCGGCGGCGCTGGTTGGTCGTGACCCCAGGAACGGGGCGTCCCCGAAGGCGAAGACGCCGCCGTCCTGCCCGACCTCCCAGTACCCGCCGCCGTCCGCCGTCGGGGCGATGCCCGAGATCGGTGCCGCCGGCTTGACGCCCACGCTCGGCAGCGACCCCAGGAACGGGGCGTCCCCGAAGGCGAAGACGCCGCCGTCCTGGCCGACCATCCAGTAGCCGGTGCCGTCCGCCGTCGAGGCGATGCCCGAGATCGGTGCCGCCGGCTTGACGCCCACGCTCGGCAGCGACCCCAGGAACGGGGCGTCCCCGAAGGCGAAGACGCCGCCGTCCTGGCCGACCTCCCAGTAGCCGGTGCCGGCGGCCGAGGGCGGGGCAGCCGGTGTCACCGGGGGGCAGCCGATGAACGTGAGGGTCACCTGGCCGCTGCCGGTGTGGGTGGTCGTAGTGATCGTGGCGCCGGTCGGGCCGGTGCTCGAACCCGCCCCACCACCGCCCCCACCGGCTTGGGCCGCGCCCGCCCCACCACCGCCACCGAAGACGCCCCCGCCTCCGCCTCCGCCGCCGTTCCCGCCGAATCCGCCCGGCCCGCCATCGTCAGCGGCCGGCTGACCACCCCGCCCCCCGACAACGTTTGTATAGGTGCTGTTGGTGTTGATGCCTCCTGTTCCCGCTGCGGCCTGCGTGGCCCCACCACCGCCCTGTGCGGTTCCTCCCCCCACGTCCTTCTCCCCCGACCCGGCCGAAGCCCCTGCCGCGCCGCCCGAGCCGGCTGATCCGTTGACGCCACCACCCCCACCACCGCCACCACCGCCGGCAACGACCACCCGGTTCGCTAAGCCGGAGCCACCGAGGCGAAGGTCCGAGCCGCCGCCACCACCGCCACCGGAACCCCCATTCGCCTGGGTGCCCCCGACTCCCCCATCAGCCGACCCGCCTGCCCCACCCGGGCTTCCTGTCCCACCCGGCTGTCCGGCGCCCCCGACATCCACCTGGTAGGGCGTTCCGGGGGCCACGGCCAGCGTTGCCGCGACCTCGCCCGCCGCACCCCCTGTGCCGCCGCGGCCGCCATTGGTGACCGTCCCGCCCAGGCCTCCCTGGCCCCCGATGGCATCGATCGTGACGGAGCAGACCCCGGCCGGGATGCTGGCCGTGACGGAGCCGGGTGTGCCGTAGACCACGGGGCTTGGAACGGCCGCTGCGCCAGTTGGGACGGCCGCTGCGCTGGCCCCCGGCGTCACCGGCCCCGCCGATCAGGGCCGATCCCGTCAGGATCACCGCGGTCAAGACCGTCCGGCGCGTCGTCACAGTCCGCATGCGTCAACCTCTACCACTGATCGGTACGCCCCGCCGGCGCCACTGGGTGATCGCTGTCCGAGTGGACAATGATGTCGGGAAGGGGCGACAGGGCGCCCGAAAGGGGGAGGCGGTGCTTCGCTATCCACGCTTCTTGGTGCTCGGAGGCTACCTGGTCTACGCCGCATCGACGGTGGTCGAATGGTGGCCCGCGCTGCACCACAGCGGCACGCCGAGGAGCCTCACCGCGGCCCAGTTCGCCATGGTCATCGCCGCCGGACTGTTCGGGTGGGCCTGGTGGAGCTGCCTCCCCGTGCTGTCGTCGGCGGCCGCCACCGCTGGGCCGGTACGGCGGGCCCTTTGGCTCTTCGCCGCCGGTGCCGTGTTGGCCGCCGCGGCCAGCCTCGTCGACTTCGCCAAGTTGGGGCGCACAGTGCGATCGGACAGCCTCATCGTGGCGGCGATCGGCCTGCTGCTGGCCGCAGTGGGGTTCGGGTGGGCATCGTGGCGAGTGGTCGACCGATCCCGCGATCCGGTGGCCGTCATCGGAGCCGCGTCCGCCAGCGCCGAAGGCTGACCGGTGTTCGAGCTGCAACGCCTTCGCCGTGACCACGAAGCAGCGGTCCTCGATTTCGAGCTGGCCAACCGGGCGTACTTCGCCGAGTCGATCAGCGATCGTGGCGACCAGTTCTTCGAGGAGTTCGCCGATCGGTATGCCGCGCTGTTGGCCGAACAGGAAGCCGGCATCTGCATCTTTCACGTCCTCGTCGATGACGGGACGGTGGTCGGCCGCTTCAACCTCTACGACGTCGTCGACGGCACCGCGAGGGTGGGCTATCGCGTGGCTGAACGGGTGGCAGGCCGGGGCGTGGCCACGTCCGCCTTGCGGGACCTGTGCCGGCTGGCTGGTGACGACTACGGGCTACAGACCCTCAGGGCGGAGGTCAGCCACGACAACGTGGCCTCGCAGCGGGTGCTGGTGAAGGCCGGGTTCGTGGCCATCGGACCGGCTGAGGTCGGCGGCCGGGA
>CAYVPF010000362.1:0-2956 GCA_964453355.1 uncultured Acidimicrobiaceae bacterium
GGCACGCGGTCCCAGTTGCCGTCCAGGGACCGGGCCAACGACCGGAGGTCGTCCAGCCGGGCGCCGCAGGCCAGCAGCCACTGCACGGCCCGGGCGGTGGCCGGATCGGCCAGGAGGGCGTCCACGGTCCCGGCCCACCGATCGTCGAAGGCCACGACGGAGCGGACCTCGTCGAGGACCTCGAACCCTGGCGGCAGGCCGGCCGCCAGCGGGTACTCGGCCAGGATCCGCCGGGAGAAGCCGTGGAGGGTGGTCAGGGCGGCCCCGTCGAGGCCGGCCAGCGCCTCGGTCGCCGCTGCCCGGCGGCCGCCGTCCGGGTCGTCGGCGGCGGCCCGCTCCAGCTGCCCGGCCACCCGGTCCCGGAGCTCGGCGGCGGCGGCCTCGGTGAAGGTGATGGCGGCCAGCTGGTCGACGGTGGCCCGCCGGGAGAGCAGCAGCTGCAGGATGCGGGCCACCAGCTGGGTCGTCTTGCCGCTGCCGGCCCCGGCCTCCACGAAGATGGTGGACGACAGGTCACCGGCGATGGCGTCGCGGGCTTCCTGGTCGGTGACCGTCCGGCTGGGGATCGGCCGGCTGGGGTCATCCGGCTTGGGGATCATCCGGCTTCGGCCAGGGCCACGTAGGCGGCGGCCCACGGGTCCGACCGCTTGCGCTGCCAGGCCCGCCACCGTTCGGTGGGGCACACCCGGTCGAACGGGCAGGTACGGCAGTTGGCGCCCTTCGAGCTGCGACCGTCGCCGCCGTCGCCGGGGTTGGCCGGGAACCGGCCGGCCTCGATGGCGTCCACCAGGGTGACCACGACCTCACGGAACCGCTGCTCGGTGGCCGGGGTCATGGTGAAGCCCTCCTGCGGGGACCGGTCCTGGGCCTGGTGGTCGGCGACGAACCAGTAGCCGGTGGCCAGCGGCCCGGCCGGTCGGTAGCGGTGGGCGGCCGCCATGGCGTACAGGGCCAGCTGCAGCCGGGTGCCCCGGGCCACCGGATCGTCGTCCAGGCCAACGGCGGTGTGCCGGCGGCCGGTCTTGTAGTCCAGCACCGACAGCCCGCCGTCGGCGGTCCGGTCGACCCGGTCGACCGTGCCCCGGAAGCGGACCGATCGGCCGTCACCCAGGGCCACGGACAGCGCGGTGGCGTCGTCCCAACCGAACCGCTGCTCCACCGCTTCGGGCACGGCGCCGGTAGCCAGGCGGTACCGGTCGTCGTCACGCAGGAACTGCCGCAGGTCGGCCAGCACGGCCGCCCGGTCCATCTGCCACAGCGGCGGTCGGCCGGTGAGCCC
The DNA here is from genome assembly GCA_964453355.1 of uncultured Acidimicrobiaceae bacterium. Lineage (GTDB taxonomy): Bacteria > Actinomycetota > Acidimicrobiia > Acidimicrobiales > RAAP-2 > DASZUK01. Next base: position 1,280 of record CAYVPF010000362.1, read on the forward strand.
CTGGCGCTCCACCCCGGCGAAGGCCTCCGCGGCGATCCGGTCCATCCGTTCGTAGGCCTCCGGCCCCCAGGGCTGGGTGGGCCGGATCCGCTCGCCGGCCGGACGGGACAGCTCCTCGCCGACGAACCGTTCCAGGATGCCGTGGACCAGGATCCCCCGCTGCCGGCCGCCCAGCCGCAGCACCGCCTCCGGCCGCTCCCGGACGGTGACGCCCAGCACGGAGTCGAACAGGTACCGGCGGGGGCAGGCGGCGAACGATTCCAGTCCGGTGGCCGACGCCGCCGCGGCCGACGGGTCGGCCGGTGACGGCACCACCACCCCGTCCAGCCGGCCGTCGAACCGGCTGAAGGTCGGCCGGCGCCGCTCCGAGAGGAGGTCCAGGCCGGCCGCCAGGACAGGGTCGGCCCGGCTCAGGAAATGCCGGTCGACCCGCCGACCGGACTGGACCCAGCGCACGAGCTGGACCAGGTCCCAGTCGGCCGCGGAAACGGGTTCGCCCGGGCCGCTGCCGGCGCTCACGGCGGCGGCATAGGACGGGAACGACAGGTAGCCGGGACCGGTCGCCAGCTTGGCCAGGTCGCCGGCGTAGAGCCGTCGGTCGGCCCCGACCACGGCGCCCAGGGTGTCCAGCAGCAGCCGGCAGGGCCGCTGGTCGCGGCCGCGCCGCTGGTCGCCGGCGGCGAACGACAGCACCCTGGTGCGCGCCGCGGCCAAGGCGGCCAGGTAGTCGCGACGTCCCTCGGCGGCACCGGCGGCCCGCAACGGCACCTCCGCGCCGCTGGCTTCCCGCTCGCGGTCGGGCACCAGGACGTCGTCGGCCGACCGCTCCGGGAAGGCCCCGTCGGCCATGCCGACGACGCACAGCACCTCCAGGTCGAGGCCGACCATGTCGGCGACCCGGCCGATCAGGACGCCGTTCCCGAACCGGGAGGTCTGCGGAGCCGGTGCGTCCAGGGCCACCGACAGGGCGGCCCGGAAATCGGCCGGCCCCGGGCGCCCCCCGGCCAGGCCGGCCAAACCATCCAGGACAGCCAAGCCGTCGAGGGCCTCGTGCACGGCCTCCAGGGCGGCCAGCTCCCCGCCGGCGGCCGTCGGCCACTCCGCCTGGGCGGTTGGTCCCCCCAGCAAGCCCATCAACAGGTCCCGGCCCCAGGCCGCCCAGCCTTCCCAGGTGTCCGGGCTGTCGGTCAGCCGGCCGGCCACGGACCCGACGAATCCCGACAGCTCCTCACAGAGCCTGGCGTCGCGCTCCATCGCCGCCACCACCGCCGGCTCGGACCGGGACCTCGACCGGGCCCGGAGGGAGGCCGCGTGGGCCAGCGGGCGTTCCCGCCACCCGGCCAGGCCGGCCACCACCCCGGCCTCGACCGACAGGACGTCCCAGGTCGGACCCGGCACCAGCCGGCCCCGGTGACGGAGGGGGACGGAGCTCAGCCAACCGGCCACCTGGTCCCGCCGCCAATCGTGATCGGCCAGCTCCAGCAGGCCGAGCACGGTCCGGCCGGCCACCGTGGACGCCAGCGGCCGGATCCCGACGCCGTTGAACGGGATGCCGGCCCCCTCCAAGGTGTCGCGGACCAGCTGCGGGTACGGCGACGCCCCGGAGTAGGCGATGGCCGTCCGCTCCAACGGGGCTCCGGCGGCGTTGGCGGCCATCACCCGGCGGACGGCCAGCAG
>CAYVPF010000363.1:0-2954 GCA_964453355.1 uncultured Acidimicrobiaceae bacterium
GTGTGAAGGCTGCGCTCTAACCAACTGAGCTAAGCGCCCGATCGGCCGTACCGACCGGCGGGGCCGACCGGTGAAGGTCGGACCCCAGGGAGCAGACGATAGCGGACCGGCAGCACCTCCCTGGTCCCGACGGCGGCCTGACCGCCGCCGGAAGCGGCGGCCGACGGCAGGAGTGAGGTCAGGAGAACAGCAGCTGGCCGGTCTCCAGCAGGCTCTTGACGCTGGACAGCAGCTGCGGCCAACCGTCCGAGACGAGCTCGACGGCGCGGCCGCCGGGCAGGAAGCCGTCGTGGACGACGGTGAGCTTGACCCTGTGGCCAAGGTCGTCGTCGCCGAGGTCGTCGCCGAGGTCCTGGATGTCGAAGGCGACCCGCGAACGGGGCTCGGCGACCAGCTCGTCGATGAACTGGTCGGTGAAACCGAAGTGGTGGGCTAGCTCGGGGGTCATGGTGTTCCAGGTATAGGCGAGCCGGCGGGGCGGGTCGTACTCGAGGACGACCTGGTCGGGATCGGCAATGGTGAACCCCTGGGTGTGCCAGGTCATGAGGGAACCGACGGCCCAGTCGGTCTCGAAGGTGGTCTGCCACCACTGTTCGGTGAACGCCGGATCGGTCAGCATCTGCCACAGCCGCTCCGGGGTGGTCCGGATGTAGGTGACGTAGACGAACGACGGTCGGTCGGCGGTCGGTCGGGGCTGGTCCATCGGGGGTTCCTCCAGGGCTCGCTTCAGGTCCGCCAGCAGCTGGGCCCGGCGGCGGTCGTAGTGGCTGATCCATCGGTCGGCGACGTCGTTGATGGGGACGGGGTTGAGGTAGTGCAGCTTCTGCCGGCCCGGCTTTGACAGTTCTCCCGCCGCGCCGGCGCGAAAAATTGAGCGCATACGCTCTAAAACTCGCGCCGGCGCGGTCCACGCGACATGCCTCCCCCGCTCCCCAGGCCCCGCCGGCCGGCCCGTTTCCCCGGCCCCAGCCAAGGCCGGTAGCCTTGGTGGCGCATGGCGGAGCAACCTCCCGGGCCCGGTTCGACGGACCAGACATCGCCGTCGGACAGCCCGGAGCCGAACGGCAGCGGCAACGGCGCCGGCCCGGCCAAGCCCGCCTGGACCACCGGGTGGCAACGGCTGTCCCGGACGTTCGTCGGACCGCCCGTGCCCCGGTCGGCCCCCAGAGGCGGCCCACGATCCACCTCCCAGGCCACCGCGCCGGTACCGGACTTCGCCGGGCTGACCGACGCCCAGAAGCGGCAGCTGGTCAACCAGGTGGACGGCATGGAAAAGAAGATCGGCTACGCCGCCTCGGCGCTGGCCGTCGTCCTGACCCTGGTCGGCAGCGTGCCGTACATGGTCAGGAAGGTCTCGGTGGCCACCCTGACAAAGCCCAGTGACCACAGCTGCCCGCACCACTACACCTACACCGGCTCCGGCAGCTCGGCCACCTGCAACACCATCTACTCGGTCGGCCACTACGCCTTCTACATGGTGGTCCTGCTGGTGTTCGCCGCCGCCATCCTGGTCACCGTCCGCATCGGCCGGCGGGCCCCGCTGGCGTTCACCATCGTGCTCACCGGCCTGGCCCTGGGGTCGCTGCTCAGCCAGACCATCGCCGTCCTGCCGTTCATCATCGCCGGCGGCTGGCTGCTGCTGCGGGCCTACCGCAGCCAGAAGTACGGGGCCCCGGGCGCCAAGGCGCCGCTGCCCGGGTACACCCCGGCCGCCCGCGGCCCGGCCCCCAGGGCCAAGGCCGGCAGCGCCACCAACGCCAGCCGCCGGTCCCGCAAGGGCGCCCCGCCGCCGACCACGGTCACCGGTCGGGCGGCCCCGGGGGCCAACAAGCGGTACACCCCCAAGACCCCGCCCAAGCCGACCAAGCCGACCAAGCCGTAGGCCCGCTCAGGGGGTCGTCAGGTCATCAGGGCGGAGTGCAGCAGGGTCAACACATCGGTCCGGCGGCGTACCAGGGACCGGGCCGACGGCTCCTCCCCCAGCGCCCGCAGCACCTCCACCTCGGTGACCATGCCGACCACGGTGGAGTAGATGGCCAGCAGCAACAGGTGGGGGTCGTGCCGGCGCATCCGGCCGGCGTCCATCTCGTCCTCCAAGAACTGCGACGCCCGCTGCACCAGCGGCTGCAGGGCCACGGTCATGCGGGTGGCCGGCGGCGGCCCGAGCCGGGACACCTCGCGGACCAACCCCAGCAGCGCCGGCCGGCGGGCGGCCAGCCGGAACACCGACCGGACCACCGCCTCCACCCGGTCCCAGCCGTCCCCGGCCCGGTCCAGGGCGGACTGCAGCGCCTCGGCCAGCTCACCGGCGCTGCGGTCGATGAGGGCCTCCAGCAGGGCGTCCTTGCTGGGGAACCAGTACAGGATGGTCTGCTTGGCCACCTCCAGGGTGCCGGCCAGGGCGTCCAGGGAGGTGGCCTCGTAGCCGCGGGTGCCGAACGACAGCAGGGCGACGTCCAAAATGCGGTCCGGCGTCCCGCTCGTCGGCTTACGGGTCACTGGCTTCCGGTTCGCAGGGGGCCACCGTCGGCATCGTACCCCGTTGCCTACCAAATGGTAGACAACCGGGTTTACCGGATGGTAGACAACACGGATGGCCATCGGCGAACAGCTGGCCGGGAAGCGGTTCTTCGTGACCGGCGGCACCGGGTTCCTGGGCACCGCCCTGGTGGAACGCCTGATCCGGACGGTACCGGGGTCCGAGGTGGTGGTGCTGGTCCGTCCCGGCCGCCGGGCCACGGCGGCCCAACGGGTCACCCGGGAGATCCTGAAGAACGACTGCTTCGACCGGCTCCGTGACGAGCTCGGCGACCGGTTCGACGACGAGGTGGCCCGCCGGGTGGTGGCGGTGCCCGGCGACGTCGGCCGTGACGGCCTGGGCCTGGACGACGACGGCCGACGGCGGCTGGCGGCCAGCGACGTGGTCATCCACTCGGCCGCCACCGTCAGCTTCG
>CAYVPF010000364.1:0-2944 GCA_964453355.1 uncultured Acidimicrobiaceae bacterium
ACCCTGTTGGCCGACCACGACGTCTACGTCACCGACTGGCTCAACGTGCGCGACGTCGGCCTGGAGCACGGCGGTTTCGGCCTGGACGACTACGTCGGCCAGCTGATCGCCTACCTGGACCACATCGGGCCCGGCACCCACCTGATGGCCGTCTGCCAGCCCTGTCCGGCCGCCCTCGTGGCCACCGCCGTGATGGCCGCCGGCGACCATCCGGCCCAGCCCCGCAGCCTCACCCTGATGGCCGGCCCGGTGGACACCAGGGTCAACCCCACCAAGGTCAACGACCTGGCCCACTCCAAGCCGTTGGACTGGTTCGAGCGCAACGTCATCACCACCGTGCCCCTCCGCTACCGCGGCGCCCTCCGCCGGGTCTACCCGGGGTTCCTGCAGGTGTCCGGGTTCGTCAGCATGAACCTTTCCCGGCACGTCCGCCAGCACATCGACCTGTACAACCACCTGGTCCGCGGCGACTACGACGAGGCGGCCGGCATCAAGGACTTCTACGACGAGTACTTCGCCGTCCTCGACATGCCGGCCGAGTTCTACCTGGACACCATCGACCGGGTGTTCCAGCGCGAGCTGCTGGCCCAGGGCCAGATGACCTGGCGCGGGCAGCCGGTCGACCCGGCCGCCATTCGCCGTACCGCCCTCCTGACCGTCGAGGGCGAGAAGGACGACGTCTGCGGGGTCGGCCAGACCATGGCCGCCCAACAGCTGTGCACCGGCATCAAGCCGGCCAAGAAGCGCCACCACCTGCAAGCCGGCGTCGGCCACTACGGCGTGTTCAGCGGCAGCCGGTGGCAGACCCAGATCTACCCGATCGTCCGAAACTTCGTCCTGGCCAACGACTGAGGCCGGTCAGAACTCCATTTCCAGTTCCTCGACGTCGTCGGGCTCCTGCCGGGCGGCGTCGATCCACTCGACCATCTCCGGCATCGCCAGGACGGCCTCGGTGTAGTCGGCGGCCGCCGCCCCCACCTTGACGTCGTAGGTCCGCAAGCGGGTGCACACCGGGGCGTACATGGCGTCGGCCAGCGTCCGGCCTGACCCGAACAGGAACGGCCCACCCGAAGCGGCCAGGCACTCGTTCCAGACCGTCTCGATGCGGTCCACGTCCGCCTGCACCCCGGCCCAGATCGGGAAGCTCGGGTGGTGGGCCTTGATGTTCATGGGCAGCGCCGAACGCAGGTTGGCGAACCCCGAGTGCACCTCCCCGGACACCGACCGGCAGCGGGCCCGGGCCTTGGCCTCCTCGGGCAGCAGCGAACCGTCCGGCAGCACCTCGTGCAGGTACTCCCCGATGGCCAGCGTGTCCCACACCACCAGCTCGTCGTGCTGCAGCCGGGGCACCAGGAACGACGGCGACAGCAGCAGCAACTCGTCGCGGACGCCCGGGTCCCGGTGGTCGACCACCTCGACGTCGAAGTCGAGGCCGGCGAACTTGCACAGCAGCCAACCCCGGAGGGCCCAGGCCCCGTAGTTGCGGCTGTTGATGGTGAGGGTGGCCACCGACACGGGCTGCTCCTTCGCACCGCAGGACCGGACGGCGCCCGGTGCGTCCGCCTCCAACCTACGGCACGGCCGACCGCCGCACCAGTGCCGATGACCGATCTTTCCGGCCGGCCCGGGCCGATGGCCGGCCGAGGCGGTTCAGGCCTTCTTGGCCGCCGTCACCGTCGTGGTCGGCGGGGTGTAGATCTCGGCCACCCCGGACACGAAGGCGTGCTGAGCGTCCAGCAACTTGCTCCAGAACCCGAAGGTCACGTCCACCGCCTCGCCCGGCGACGGCAGCTTGTCGGCGAACGGCAGCTTGGCCGCATCCGGCTTCATCGTGTCGAACGCCGACGACGTGCTGCGCAGCGCGCCGAGGGTCCAGTTCTGGCTGGTCTCGACCGCCTTCAGCACGCCGCCTTGGACCTTCTCCGTCATTTCGATGGCCGTCATCATCTGGACCTCCCTCGGGATTTTCTTGGGATGGTTACCCGCTGCGTACTATATCAAGCGCCACCCGACGGGGCGGCCGTTTTCCCTGGACAGCCGGGGGTGACGATCAGCCGAACCGGGCCCGGAGGGACCGTTTGTCGAACTTGCCGACACTGGTCCGCGGGACCACCTCGATGACCTCCATGCGCTCGGGCAGCTGCCACCGGGCGAACCCGCCGGCCAGCAGGTGATCACGGAGCTGGTCGATGGTCACCGTGCGGCCCGGCTGCAGCACCACGCAGACCAGCGGGCGCTCCAGCCACCGCGGATCGGGGACGGCGATGACGGCGGCTTCGGCCACGGCCGGCAGCTCCATCACCTTCGCCTCCATGGCGACGGACGAGATCCACTCGCCGCCCGACTTGATGAGGTCCTTGGTGCGGTCGGCGATGACAAAGTAGCCGCTGGCCGAGGCGATGGCGACGTCACCGGTCTTGAACCACCCGTCGGCGGTGAACGACTCGGCGCCGTGACCGTGCAGGTAGCCGTCCAACACCCAGGGCCCCCGCACGTACAGGTCGCCCATCGACGTGCCGTCCGCCGGCAGGTCGGCGCCGGCGTCGTCCCGGACGGTGACCTCCACGCCGGGCAGCGGCAGGCCGGCCTTGGTCCGGGCGGCCGTCGTGACGTCGTCCTCGGACCAGTCCCGCATCCGCTCCTGCGGCCACGCCACCGAGGCCAGCGGCGACGTCTCGGTCATGCCCCAGGCCTGGACCACCCGCAAGCCGAAGTCGGCGGCATACCGCTCGATCAGCGACCGCGGCGGCTGGGCCCCACCGCAGACGATGTGGCGCAGGTCCGGTAGCCGCTCCCCGCGGCGGACCAGCTCGTCGGCGATGCTCAACCAGATCGTCGGGACCCCGGCGGTGACGGTCACCCGCTCGCCGACCAGCAGGTCCACGAAGTCGGCCGGCTCCAGGGCCCCGGCGAAGAACACCTGCTTGGCGCCCACCATGGCCGC
>CAYVPF010000365.1:0-2942 GCA_964453355.1 uncultured Acidimicrobiaceae bacterium
CGCCGGGCCGGCCGAGGTGGTCCGGTCCTGGGAAGGCCTCGGGTACAACCGGCGGGCGGTGTTCCTGCACCGGGCCGCCACGGCGGTCGTCGACCGGCACGATGGCCAAGTGCCTGCCGACCTGGACTCCCTGTTGGCCCTGCCCGGGATCGGCGCCTACACGGCCCGGGCGGTGCTGGTGTTCGCCTTCGAGGCCGACGTCGGCGTGGTGGACACCAACGTGGCCCGGTTGCTGGCCCGGGCGGTGGCCGGGCGGGCCCTCCGGCCGGCGGAGGCCCAGCAGCTGGCCGATCGGCTGGTCCCGGCCGGCCGGTCCTGGGACCTCAACCAGTCGCTGTTCGACCTCGGCGCCCGGCACTGCCGGTCCCGGCGTCCCGACTGCGAGGCCTGCCCCCTCCGCCGCCGGTGTTCTTGGGCGGTGGCCGGCTGGCCGGCGCCGGATCCGGCGGTGGGCTCGGCGGCGACCTCCCGGCCGCAGTCCCGGTTCCAGGGGTCCGACCGCCAGGGTCGCGGCCGGCTGGTGGCCGCCCTGCGCCGGGGGCCGTTGGCTCCCGCCGACCTGGCCGCGACGGCCGGCTGGCCGGACGAGGAGGTACGGGCCCGGCTGGCCGCCGACGCGCTGGTGGCCGACGGCCTGGCCCGCTGGGCCGGCGACCGGCTGGAGCTGGCGTAACCGGCCTTCGTCAGCCGGCCAGGAACCGGAGGATGTGGCCGTTCACCAGGTCGGGCTGCTCCAGCTGCAAGAAGTGGCCGGCGTCGGGCACCAGGACCACCTCGGACCCGTCCGCCAGGAACTGGAGGGGGTCGTCGATGACGTCGAAGGCGAAGCAGCCGTCGTCGGCGCCGTGCAGGTACAGGGTCGGCCGGGGGGTCGGGGCCAGGGCGGCGGCCTGCTCGTCGGCCAGGGCCGGATCGTGGCCGCTGCCGTCGTACAGGGCCCGGTAGTAGCCGATGGCCGCCGCCGTCCGCTCCGGGGTACCGATGGCCTCCTTCACCCGGGCCAGGTCGGAGCGGCCGTCGTACCCCGGGGACCAGTCGGCCCACAGCCGGTCGATGAACCGGTAGTCGTCCAGCGGCACCGCCATGTCGGCCAATGGGGACTGGAAGAAGAAGGTGTACCAGCTCCGCCGGAGCTGGTCGTAGGCGAAGAACGACGACATCACCGCCTGGGTGGGCGGCACTGCGGCGGTGACTACCCGGCGCCAGCGATCCGGCTGGTGGGCCACCGCCCCGTAGGTGGCCAGGGCGCCCCAGTCGTGGCCGATGACCACGGCGTCGGCGTCGCCGCCGAGGACGTCGTGCAGGGTGTTGACGTCCCGCGAAAGGGCCCCGGTCTGGTACTGGCCGTCGGCCGGCAGGGCCGTCGGGGCGTAGCCGCGGAGGAACGGGGCCACGGCGTGGTAGCCGGCGTCGGCCAGCGCCGGCAGTAGGTGCCGCCAGGTGTGGGCGGTGTCCGGGAACCCGTGCAGGCAAAGGGCCAGCGGCCCGTCCGGTGGGCCGGCCTCCAGGTAGGCGAACTGCAGGCCGTTGGCTTCCACCGACTGGTGATCCTGGGGGAGGGCGTCCATGGGAAAACGGTACTTCGGTTCCTTCGGTGACGGGGCCGGGGCAGGAAGTGCCGTTACCGGGGATACGGTGAGGGGGTGCAGGTCACCTTCTACGGTGTCCGGGGCTCGTGCCCGTGCGCCGGTGACCGGTACCGCCGGGTCGGCGGCAACACGTCCTGCGTGCTCGTCGCCGTCGACGGCGACGAGCCGCTGATCTTGGACCTGGGCACCGGCATCCGGGCCCTCGGCGACGCCATGGGACCGCAACTGCGGGCCGAGGGCCGGCCGCTGCGGGCCAACGCCCTGCTCACCCACCTGCACTTCGACCACATCCTGGGGCTGCCGTTCTTCGCCCCCCTCCACGACCCCGGGGCGCTGCTCACCGTGTACGGGCCCCACCAGGACGTCGGCACCCTGCAAGACACCCTGCCCGGCGCCGTCCAGCCACCGTTCTTCCCGGTGCACATGACCGACTTCCGGGGAGAGGTCCGGTTCACGGACACCGGCGACGAGGACTTCGCCCTGGGATCGGCCAAGATCCGGGCCCGGTCGGTGCCCCACCGGGGCAACACCCTCGGGTTCCGCATCGACGTCGACGGTCACTCGATGGCCTACGTGCCCGACCACCAGGCCCCGCTGGACCGCCAGCAGGTGGCCGAGGCCGTCCTGGAGCTGTGCGACGGGGTGGACCTGCTGGTGCACGACGCCCAGTACACCGACGAGGAATTCGTGGAGAAGTCCGACTGGGGGCATTCCACGGTGGCCTACGCCGTCCGGGTGGCCGCCGAGGCCGGGGCCAAGCGGCTGCTGCTGTTCCACCACGATCCGGCCCACACCGACAAGGACGTCGAGCGGTTGTGCAGCCGTGGCCGCCGGTTGGCGGACGCCCGGCGGTTGGACGACGTGGCGGTGGCCACCGAGGGCCTGACCGTCGACCTCGGTCGGTCCTGAGGTTCCGGGTCGGCCTCCGACTCTGCCAGCATGTCCGGCGCGACCATCGCCGTCGCCTTGAAGGGGAGGAGCAGCGCGTGACCACGTCCGAGCCAGTGCCGGGGGACGACAACCTGGAGGAGATCGGAGCCTCCTCGTTCGATCAGGCCCGCTTCCGGGAGGTCCTCGGCCACTTCGCCAGCGGGATCACCGTGGTCACCGCCATGGAGGACGGCGCCCCGGTGGGGTTCACCTGCCAGTCGTTCACCTCCCTCTCCCTGGACCCCCCGCTCGTGGCCCTGGCCCCGGCCAAGTCGTCGACCAGCTGGCCGCGGATCGCCCAGGCTGGGGCCTTCGCCGTCAACATCCTGTCGGACCGCCAGGAGGCCCTCGGCCGGGACTTCGCCGTGTCCGGCGGTGACAAGTTCGCCGGCGTGCCCTGGCACGTGGGGGCCGCGGGGACCC
>CAYVPF010000366.1:0-2937 GCA_964453355.1 uncultured Acidimicrobiaceae bacterium
CCTTGGTGGCCGTCTGTGGCGTGGCCTCGACGTCGGTGGTGGAGACCACGACGCTGTAGGTACCGGCCATCGTCGGCGTCCCCGAGATGGCGCCGGTGGCCGTCAGGGTGAGGCCGGCTGGCAGCGACGAGCCGGCGGCGGCCGTCCAGGACCAGGTGTTGCTGCCTGTCCCACCGGTGCTGGCCAGGCTGGCCGAGTAGGTGTCGCCGACGACGGCGGTGGGGAGCGACGAGGTGCTGACCACCAGTGTCGGCGCCTGCGGCTGGTACGCCCCCGCCGCACAGCTGGCGGCTCCGCCCACCGACCGGGGGTACCGAGCGCCCCGCTGGTCGTTCCCGGCGCAGTAGCCGGCCAGCGAGCCGGCGGCGGCTGACGGCACCAGGTCGTTCGCCGCCGACGTCGCCGGGAGGCCCTGGGTCTCGGTCGGTCCACCGTTGTCGCCGAGTGGGCGCAGGCCAACGGAGGCGGTTGGGACTGTCTGGTGGCTCGTGGCCCCGAGGCTGCAGGTGCCGTCGGTGGCCACGTTGTACCCGAGGTCGGTGGCCGTGATGTTGCTTGTGCACAGCGGAGCGCCGGCCACGCCGGCCAGGACGTCACCCCCGAAGGCCACTGTGGCGTCGATGTAGCTCGCTGTCGTGTCGGTCTCCACCCCCGCGTGAGTGCTCCCGGAGATGGTCGAGCCGATCACCACCAGCGAAACCGGCGAGGCACCCACGAAGCGCTTGCTCCCCAGCGCCGTCTGGTTGCCCGCCAGGGTCGATCCGCTGACGGTGACGGAGGTCGATCCCGTCGGGGAGAAGGAGATGGCGCCGGCGGCCACCCGGTTCCCCGAGAACGTGGAGCCAGTGATGGTCGTGGTCCCGTCGACGGTGCCGACACCTGTCCCGGTCCCGGTGACCGAAGAGTCGGTCATGGTGAGCGTTCCCTCGGCGTTGTCCACCGCGCCGTTGGTGGAGCCGGACACCGTGACATCGTCCAGGTTGACGGTACCCAGCTCGTCACTGAGCCCGACTGTGCCGCCGGCCAGGGTGATCCCGTCCAGGATGACCGGTGGACCCTCGAAGACTGTCACGACGATTGTCGTGCTGGTGAGGGTCACGGCCGCACCGGCCGACCAGGGCTCGAAGATGATCGAGCTTTCGGCCCCGGTTCTGATGTCGACGGTGCCTGTGTACGTCCCTGCTCCAATGTCGATGGTCACCACCGCTGTGGTCTTTGTCCCGGCCTCCGTGACCGCTTGGGGCACGGTGGCACACGGTTGGGTCGCCGTACATGTCGTGCCGGAGCCGTTGGTGCCTGTCACGTAGACCGTGGTCGGCGCCGGGGTTGTCGCCCCGGCCAGCGACGGCGTGGCGGCCGCCAGGCCCAGCACGAGAAGGAGGCCGGCACCACCGGCCAGGCCACGCTGCATACGGCGTCCGTACAAGGGACTCCCCTCGGGGATCTTGGCCGACAGGCGTCGGCCTCCGCAGGGTAGCTGCCGAAGCCCATTCCCGCATTGGTCGGCTACCAACTCGGAGCCGACGTCTCGGAAAGGAAGGGCTGCTGTAACGTGCCCGCCATGCGTCGCCGCCCCGTGCTCCGTTCGTCCGTTCTCGGCCTGGCCGCCATGGCCGCCGTGGCGTCACCAGCGGTGCTGGCCGCCGGGGTGGCCGGGGCCGCCACATCGGCACCGAAGGTGGTGAACGGCACCAACCTGAACAAGGCCCCGGTGGTGAAGCCGGGCAAGAAGCCGGCCCCCACCAAGCTGGTGACCAAGGACCTGGTGGTGGGGACCGGGGCGACCGCCGCCACCGGGGACACGGTGGTGGTCAAGTACATCGGGGCCAACTACGCCAACGGCAAGGACTTCACAAAGGGGACCTGGACGGCCGGCAAGGCCACCTCGTTCTCCCTGAGCGAGGTCATCCCGGGGTTCGCCCAGGGCATCGAGGGCATGAAGGTCGGCGGTCGCCGGGAGATCGTGATCCCGTGGAAGCTCGGTTACGGTGCCAGCGGGTCCGGGCCGATCGGCCCGAAGGAGAACCTGGTGTTCGTGGTCGACCTGAAGTCGATCACCTCCTGATCCGGCCGGCCACCGGCGCCCCACACCACCAGCGCTCCCCCGGCCACTGATCCCCTGGATGCTTGACATCGATCGGCGGGGGGCCTATTAATTGAGCAGATGCTCAAAACGATTGATTAGGGAGTGGCGATGGCCAGTTCGGGGACGAAGCGGACGGTGGGACGGCCGGGCGGCGCCGACGACACCCGCCAGGCGCTGGTGCGGGCGGCGACCCAGGCGCTGCGGGACAACGGGTTCGCCGGGGCCAGCGCCCGGGAGATCGCCCAGCGGGCCGGCTGCAACCAGGGGCTGGTCTTCTACCACTTCGGATCGGTGGCCAACCTGCTGCTGGCCGCCCTGGACCAGGTGAGCGAGGACCGGCAGGCCCGGTACGCCGAGGCGGTGGCGGCCCCGCCGGGACTGGCCGGCCTGGTGGGGGCGGCCCGGGCGGTGTTCGAGGAGGACCTGGCCGCCGGGCACATCGCCGTGCTGGCCGAGATGATGGCCGGGGCGTCGTCCACCCCGGGCCTCGGAGCGGAGGTGGCCGCCCGGATCGCCCCGTGGCGGACCTTCGCCGCCGACGCCGTCCGGTCCGCCCTGGCCGGCACCCCGCTGGCCCAGGTGGCCCCCCCCGAAGAGGTGGCCCACGGCATCGTGGCCCTGTACCTGGGGCTGGAGATGCTGGCCCACCTGGACGGGGACCCGGCGCCTGCCCTGGCCCTGTTCGACCGGGCCGGCCAACTGGCCGCCGTGCTGGGGGCGGTGGGCGGCCGATGACGGTGGACGTGGTCACCGGGGCGTTCGGGTACTCGGGCTCGGCCATCACCGAGCGGCTGCTGGCCGCCGGCGGCGACGTCCGTACCCTGACCGCCCACCCGGACCGGGCCCCGGAC
>CAYVPF010000367.1:0-1990 GCA_964453355.1 uncultured Acidimicrobiaceae bacterium
CCAGCAGCGGGTCCCGGCCCAGCTGGTCGTCAACGGCCACCGGGTCGGCGTCCAGGTCCAGCAGTCGACGGCAGCGACTGACGACGGCGGTCAGGTCCCGGAGGTCGTCCAGTCGCAGGGTGGCGGCCACGTAGCCGTCGGCCGGCGCCAGGGCCACGGTGCCGGTGCCGTGGGGCAGCCGGAGGCTGCGGTGGAACACGCCGTCCACCATGGCCTCGACACCGGGGACCGCCCGGGTGCCCAGGAAGGCGAACGTGGTGGCGGCGTCGAACGGTTGCCGGTAGGCCAATCGCAGCGATACCGCGCCGATCCCGCCGATCCCGCCGGCCCTACCCCCCGCCCCGGACCCGGCACCTGCCGGCCCGGCCCCCCCGGCGCTGCGGGGCCGTTGCCGGTGCTTCCGCCGCAGTTCGGTGGGGGTGCTGGCGAAGACGGCCCGGACGGTGTCGTTGAACTGCCGGACGCTGGCGAAGCCGGCGGCGAAGGCGATGCGGGCCGCCGGCAGGTCGGTGGTCTCGATCAGCACCCGGGCGGTCTGGGCCCGCTGGGCCCGGGCCAGGGCAATGGCCCCGGTACCCACTTCGGCTACCAGCAGCCGGTGCAGTTGCCGCTCGCTGTACCCCAGCCGACCGGCCAGGCCGGCCACCCCGTCCCGGTCGACGGCGCCGTCGGCGATCAACCGCATGGCCCGGGCGACCACGTCGGCCCGGACGTTCCACTCCGGCGACCCCGGGGCGGCGTCCGGCCGGCAGCGCATACAGGCCCGGAAACCGGCCTGCTGGGCGGCGGCGGCGCTCCGGTAGAACCGGACGTTGGCCCGCTTGGGGGTCATCGCCGGGCAGCTGGGCCGGCAGTAGATGCCGGTGGACGTGACGGCGATGAAGAACCAGCCGTCGAACCGGGCGTCCCGGCTCGACACCGCCCGGTAGCACCGCTCGAAGTCCCCTAGCACCCCACCATCGTGACAGTTCGCCGCCGCCAAGTCTGGCGGAAATCGGACATCACCGTCCAACCCTCGGGCAAGAGGTATGCAGTTGGGTCGCCGGTTGGTTGACGGTTAAGTCGCCGCCGACAGCTAGGCGGCGGCTAGGGAGCATCCCTTGATGGCCACCGAGGTGATCGCGCCGTCGATGACCTCGTCGTTTGGCCATCCCGGGGCGGATACTCGTCCGCTGTTGAGCGCTTTGACCACCAGTTCAACACAGCGGAACAGGTCTGTGGTGGGACTCGCGTCGTCTGGCTGCATGAACGTCACCTGAAGTGAGCCCGTGCCCAGATCTCCGCTGAAGCTCAGCCGGCTGACCCCATCGCCGGAGAGCGACGTCATCATCTTGCGAAGCAAGGCATCAGTCTCATCGAGGCTGGCACGCCAGACATCGGAGAACTGCAGGAAGCAAGAAAACTGTCCGCGTGCACTCATATGTGCTCCTTGACGCCAGTCATGTTCCTAAGCCTCGCCTCTATACCCGAACAATTGTCTATTGCTTCCTCGAAAGGCTGAAAGTAATGAAACTCGATTCTTCTGGGGCAGAGAACGCGAAGCCACCCCGCTCGCGGCCCGTCGTCGTCCTCCACCGGTTCGACGAACCCGTGGAGATCCAAAACCTTCCTTAACCAAAACTCGACACAACTGCCTGACGGGACCTCGCTCCATATCGACAAGGCCCCATCACTCACTGTAGGTAAAACCCATCTTCATTCACAAGATTGTAGTTACAAATTTGTGAGTTAGAGGTGGATCTCTAAAAATTCTACCTAGAAATGACTTGCGTGTCACTAGCTGGAGTCAACTTATAAAGGATACCCCAGAGTTTCATTGATGAGTGCCCGACTTACCTCAGCTCGCTCTTAACTTCGCTAGTGAGGCGGGCCAGAGCGGCGGCCAGCACCCGGGCTCGGTGGGTGGCGGCGTCGCCGCCGGCCGCCGACAGGGCCCAGGCCCGCTTCATGAACAGCTGCAGGTCGGACTCCCAGGGGTACCCGCTGGCGC
>CAYVPF010000367.1:2000-2935 GCA_964453355.1 uncultured Acidimicrobiaceae bacterium
ACCTGCAGGGCCACCCGGCCGGCCAGGTCGGCGGCGTCGGAGGCCAGGGCTTTGGCCATGGACGCGTGCTCGGACCGGTCCGGCAGCCGCCGGGCCAGGGAGTCGGCCGCCCGGTAGGTGGCCGGCCGGGCGAACTCCAGGGCCACCCGGGCGTTGGCCAGGTGGTGCTTGACGGCCTGGAAGCTGCCGATGGGCTTGCCGAACTGCTGGCGGTCCTTGGCGTAGTCGGCGGCCAGGGTGATCATGCGGTCGGCCAGCCCGAGGAGCTGGGCGGCGTACACCATGGCGATCTGGTCGGCCAGGCTGTCGATCAGGACCACGGCCTGGTCGCCGGAGGCGATCAGGGTGTGGGGCCACGGCGTCCATTCCACGGTGCCCAGGTCCCGGGTGCCGTCGATGGACGGGGTGTCGATGACGTCGACGGCGGACCGCTCGACGGCGTGGACCTGCCAGCCGTTGCCGGGGACGTCCCAGGCCAGCAGGAACAGCCCGGCCCGGCCGGCCCCGGCCACCCGGTCGGTGTGGACCGTGCCCTGGGCGCTGGCCCCCCCTGTGGCGGCGGGGGCCGGATGGGTGGTGGTCACCAGGCCGGCGGCCCCGTTGGTCTCGGTCGCCAGCGTGCCAGTGGGGTCGACCCCGCCGACGGTGGCGACCAGGTCGCCGGAAGCCAGGGCCGGAAGGACCCGGTCGGCGACGGCCTGCACGGGGGCGCCGTCGGTCGCCCGGGCGGCGGCGGCCGCCAGCAACGGCGCGGCGAGGCCGGCCGTCTCGGCCAGGGGTTCGGGCACCGACGCCCACCCGGCCTCCTCCAGGACGCCGACCAGGTCGACGTCGGTCAGCCCCAGGCCGCCGTGGTCCTCGGCGACCAGCAGGCCCGGGGCGCCCAGCTCGGACAGCACTGCCCACCGCTCGACGGACCGGCCGACGGTGTGGTC
>CAYVPF010000368.1:0-2933 GCA_964453355.1 uncultured Acidimicrobiaceae bacterium
CTGGGAGTCGGGGAACAGCGGGGTCAGGTCCTCGAAGCGCGGACGCTGCCGGGCCACCTCCGGGTCCATGCCGGATACCGAGTCCACCCGCAGCAGCGCCGGGTACTTCTCGTTGTTGGACGCCGGCCGGCAGGCCCCTTCCACGTAGTCGCCCTTGCGCATGGCGAACCGCCGGGCCTGGCTGATGGACACGTACACGTCCTTGCCCGACGGCAGGTAGCCGTCGCACCGCAAGAAGCCGTAGCCCTCGTCGCGGAGATCCAGCAGGCCGCGGACCTCCACCATCTCGCCCTGGTAGGCCGCCTCCTGGTTGCCGGCGCCCTGCAGGTCACGGTCACCAGTCCCGCCACCGCCACCCGGGACCCGTTCCCGACCCCGGCGCCGGCGCCCCCGCCGGTTGCCGAGGTCGTTGCCCTGCTGGTTCCCCTGCTGATTGCCCTGGTTGCCCTGGTTCCCCTGATTGCCCTGGTTGTGCTGCCGGTTCTGGTTCTGCTGACCCTGGCCTTGGGGGCGGGGGCCCCGGTCCGGGCGGCCGGTGGCCGGCTGGTCACGGCGGCCGTCACCCGCGCCCTCGGTGCTCTCCGAGCCTTCGGTGGCGGTGCCGGCCGTGGCGGCCCCGTTGGACCCGGCCCCGTTGGCCGCCGCACCGTTGGTGTCGGCCGCCGTCGCGGTCACCGAGCCGTTGGCCTCCGGGCGGCCGGCCCGGGAACCGTTGGCCCGGGAACCGTTGCCACCGGAACCGTTGGTCTCGCCCCCGTTGGCGTCGGCGGCGGGGGCCAACCCGGGCAGGGCGGCCGCCACGGAGGTGGCGACGTCACCGTCGGAGGCCGGCCGGCTGTCCCGGGCGGTGTCGGTGGGCTCTTCGTCGCCGTCCGGTCCGCCACTGGCGCCGTCCGCGGCCGCGGCGGCCGTGCTCCGTCCCCGGCGGGCCGTCGGCCGGGGGCTGCCGTTACCCACGGCTGCGCCCGCCGGCGCCTGGTCGGGGCCGGCGGTGACGCCGGTGGCCTCCAGGATGCGGTCGATGATGTCGGCCTTTTTGGTACGTGACGTGGTCTTCAGGGACATCGCCTGGGCGATGGCGTGGAGCTCGTCGCGCTCCTTGCTTTCGAGCACCGACCGTTCGAGCTGCTGTTCCGCAGTCATCGGTCTCCTATCTCGTGAGAAGTCGTCGTGGTATGGACAGGCCATACACACGTACGGAAAACGGAAGTGGAAGGAGACGAGCGAGTTGCTGGCCTACCCCCGCCACCACCGGCCACGGCACCGTGTCGGGATCGGGCACGATCCGCGAAGAACGCTCCGAGGCGTTGGTGGGATGCCCTCATAGTAGCGGGCTCTCCGTGTCTGTAGCAACAACCCCCCGGGCCGGCCCATTCCCGCCGGGCCGGGAAGGCTCAGACCGACAGCTCGGCCAGGATGGCCCCGATCTCCGGAGCCACCACCTTGGGCACCGAGATCTGGCTGATGGCCAGGTCGGGATCTTTCAGGCCGTGGCCGGTCAGCACGCAGACAACGGTGGACCCTTCGGGGATCTCCGACTTCAGCAGGCCGGCCACCGAGGCAGCGGAGGCGGCCTCGCAGAACACCGACTCCTGCTCGGCCAGGAACCGGTAGGCGGCCAGGATCTCGGCGTCGGTGACGGCGGCGATGGCCCCGCCGGACTCGGAGGCGGCCGCCGTCGCCGAATACCAGCTGGCCGGATTGCCGATGCGGATGGCCGTGGCGATGGTGTCCGGCTGGTCCACCACGTGGCCCAGCACGATGGGGGCGGCGCCGGCGGCCTGGAACCCGAGCATCCGCGGCAGCTTGGTGGACCGGTCGGCGGCTTTGTACTCCAGGTAGCCCTTCCAATAGGCGGTGATGTTGCCGGCGTTGCCGACCGGGATGCAGTGGATGTCGGGGGCGTCGCCCAAGACGTCCACGATCTCGAACGCCCCGGTCTTCTGCCCCTCGATCCGGAAGGGGTTGACCGAGTTGACCACCGTCACCGGGGCCCGCTCGGGCAGCTGGCGGACGATGGTGAGGGCCTCGTCGAAGTTGCCCCGGACCTGCAGCACCCGGGCCCCGTGGACCAGGGCCTGGGCCAGCTTGCCCAGCGCGATGTGGCCTTCGGGGATCAGCACGGCACAGGCCAGGCCGGCGCGGGCGGCGTAGGCGGCGGCCGACGCCGAGGTGTTGCCGGTGGACGCGCACACCACCGCCTTGGCCCCGTCCTCCACCGCCTTCGAGATGGCCATGGTCATGCCGCGGTCCTTGAACGACCCGGTCGGGTTGGCCCCCTCGACCTTCAACCACACCCGGGCGCCCACCCGCTCGGACAGTCGCGGGGCCGGCACCAGCGGGGTACCGCCCTCCAGCAGGGTGACCACCGGGGAATCGGCCGACAGCGGCAGCAGGTCCCGGTACTCCTCCATCACCCCCCGCCAACCGGCGGCCATCACGCCCGGTCCTTCCGATCGGGCTCCCCGGCGACGACCCGCAGGACGGCACCGACCCGGTCCACGGCCTCGAGCTGGCGCAGGTCGTCCAAGGTGGCCCGGACGTCGCCCTCCCGGGCGGCGTGGGTCAGGAAGATCAGCCGGGCCTCGTCGCCCAGCCCCTCCTGCTCCATGGTCCGGATGGACACCCCGTGGTCCCCGAACACGGTGGCCACCGCGGCCAGCACCCCCGGCCGGTCGGCCACCTCCAGGTTGAGGTAGAAGGCGGACCACAGCTCGTCCATCGGCCGCACCCGGGTGGCCCCGCGCCGGGGGGCCGGGGCCGGGGCCCCCTGGGTCAGGTTGCGGGCGGCGTCGATCAGGTCACCGAGCACGGCGCTGGCCGTCGGTGCGCCGCCGGCCCCCCGGCCGTAGAGCATCAGCTCCCCGGCGGCGTCGCCATCGACGAACACGGCGTTGAAGGCCCCCCGCACCGAGGCCAGGGGATGGGACCGG
>CAYVPF010000369.1:0-2910 GCA_964453355.1 uncultured Acidimicrobiaceae bacterium
GGCAGCCGCTGCGGCAGCTGCGGGCCGACGGCGGGGCCTCGGCGATGGCGCTGCTGCTGCAGCTGCAGGCCGACCAGGCCCAGGTGCCGGTGGTGCGGCCGCGGTCGGTGGAGTCCACGGCCCTCGGGGCGGCCACCCTGGCGGGGCTGGCCGAGGGGGTGTGGGGGTCCCTGGACGACCTGGCGGCCCTGTGGCAGCCGGCGACGGAGATACAGCCGACGGTCGACCGGGAGATGGCCGACCTGGCCTACGGCCCCTGGTTGGCGGCGGTGGACCGGGCCCGGGCCTGGGCCTGAACGACTCAGTCGTCGGCGGCGGCCGGCTCGGGGTCGACCCGGCGGACGTCCTCCACCCGCACCCCGTCGACCTCGTGGATCTCGCTGCGCAGCAGGTTCACCAGGTGGTCGCCGGCCAGCTCGATGACGAACTCATCGATGACCTCCCCCTCGGCTCGCTGGACGATGTCGATGGCCACGATGTCCCCACCGACGGCGCCGATACGGCTGGCCACCTGTCCAAGGGCCCCCGGGCGGTCGAGCAGGCGGATGCGCACTACGTACCGGTCCACGCCCCTCAGGTTAGTACCGCCGCCGTGAACGGCTGGTTTCGAGCGGATTACGGATCGCCCTTGGCGATGTACTCGTCCACGTACGGCCGCCCGGACAGCCGGGCGATCTCCCCCATGAGGTCGTCGGTGAACGTCCGGCACACCGAGTGGTCGTGGTCGACCATCGGGTCGTCCGGATCGGCGGTCGGGTCCATCTGCATCGGCGGCCCGAACCGGACGGTGACCGTCTTGAACGGCCGCAGCCGGTTGGACCCGACCGGCTGCACCGCCACGGTGCCGCACACCCCGACCGGGACGATGGCCACCTTGCCCTCCCGGGACAGCCGGGCCACCCCGGTACGGCCGCGGTGCACGAACGCGTCGCAGGACCGGGTGCCCTCCGGGTACAGGGCCAGCACGTGGCCCTTGGCCAGCACCTCCCGGGCGGTGATCAACGCCCGTTCGGACACCGGGCCGCCGCCCCGGCGGATGGGGATCTGGCCGGCCGCCCGGAAGAACCAGGCGGTCTTCTTCGAGTCGAAGTACTCGGCCTTGGCCAAGAAGGTGACCCGGCGGCGGATGACCAGGGGGATGAAGAACGAGTCGCAGAAGGACTGGTGGTTGGCGGCCAGCACCACCGGGCCGTGACGGGGCAGGTGCTCCTTGCCCTCCACCTTCACCCGCCAGAAGAAAAAGAAGATGGGGGTCAAGATGGCCTTCATCACCCAGTAGGCCACCTCGTCACGGTAGCCCCGGCGTGCTCCGCCCGCTCGGCCGCCAATACCGGGCCGCCAGCGTTGGGCCGCCAGTGCGGGGCCGGGTGTGGTCAACTGACGCCGTGAGCACCTGGACCGCCGAACGCTTCGTGGACGGCCTGTTCTTCGGGGAGGGCCCCCGGTGGCACGACGGCCGGCTGTGGTACTCGGACTTCTTCGACCAGGCGGTGTTCTCGGTGGCGGAGGACGGCAGCCGCCGCCGGGAGGTGGAGGTACCGGGGCGGCCGTCCGGTCTCGGCTGGCTGCCGGACGGCCGGCTGCTGGTGGTGTCCATGGAAGACCGACTGGTGCTGCGCCGGGAGGCCGACGGTTCGCTGGTGACCCACGGCGACCTCCGGCCGTGGGCCACCCACTACGGCAACGACATGGTGGTGGCCGCCGACGGCCGGACGTACGTCGGCAACTTCGGGTTCGACCTGTACGCCTTCTACGACGGCGACGCCGAGTTCTCCCGGACGTCCCTGATCCGCATCGACCCGGACGGCACCGCCACCGAAGCCGCCGCCGACCTGTCGTTCCCGAACGGCACCGTGCTGTTCTCGGACGGCCGCACCCTGGTGGTGGCCGAGTCGTTCGCCCTCCGGCTGACCGCCTTCGACGTGGCCGCCGACGGCACCCTGTCCAACCGACGGCTGTGGGCCCACCTCGGCGACTGCGGCCCCGACGGCATCTGCCTGGACGCCGACGGCGGCATCTGGGTGGCCAACGCGCTCGGCAACGACTGCCGCCGGTTCGCCGAAGGCGGCGAGGAGCTGGACCGGGTCACGACCAGCCAGACCTGCTTCGCCTGCATGCTCGGCGGCGCCGACCGCCGGACCCTGTACTGCATCACCGCCCCGTCCAGCACCGAGCGGGAGGCGTCGGCGGCCCGCCACGGCCGGATCGAGCAGGTACGGGTGACCGTCCCGGGGGCCGGACTGCCCTAATCAGCCCGCCTCAGTGCCCGTCGACCTCAGTGCCCGTCGACCTCAGTGCCCGTCGGCCTCAGTGATGGTCGGCCCGAGCACCGTCGAGGAAGAACGACGTGACGATGGCGCTCGACCGTTCGACGCCGAGGCCCTCCTCGACGGTCAACCGGATGGCCGCATGCAGGAGGCCGCCGAAGAGGTGGCCGAGGCTCTCCGGACTGAGGTCGCTCCTGAACGTTCCGTCTTCCGAGCCCCGCCGGAAGACCCCCTGGATGGGATCCGCCAGACGATGGGCCACCTCGTCCTTGTCCAGATAGCTGTGCTCGCTCATCAAGACCACGAACTTCGCCCCCGTGGCCACGACCGCCCGGGTGAGGCGGGCCAGGGCCTCGGGCACCGGGACGGAGTCGAGGTCGGCTTCGGTCAGACGACGTTCGGCGTCGTCCAGGGCGGCCTGGCCCAGGGAGTGCAGGAGGTGCTCCCGGTTGGGGAAGTACCGGTAGAGGGTGGCCCGGCCCACCCCGGCGGCGGCGGCCACGTCGGCCATGCTGGCCGTATCGCCGTGCTCGGCCAGGACGGCCGCCGCGGCGTCCAGGATCGCCGGCGCGCCGTGGGGGCGGCGGCGGGCCGGGGGGGGGGGGGGGGGGGGGGGGGGGGGGGGGGGGGGGGGGGGGGGGGG